>JARFXP010000002.1:319037-638074 GCA_029194675.1 Nitrospira sp.
CGGTTTGTGGTGCCTCTCGTCACCGGCTGAGGGCTGGAGCTTGGATGCGACACAACCGATCTCCATGGAACGGCGAGAGGCTATCTCGATGGCGGACGCAGCGATTCGCGCGCTGCAGAACAACCTCGACATCACTATCAGCCGCTATGCCAAAGAGGGTCGGTTAGCCGACATCGTCGTCGAACAAGCCAAGTTCGATCCGACCCTGAGCGTGGACGGTCGATTAGCTCGGACCGTGGATCCGCTCAATCAACCCCTGTTCGGCGGAACGGGACCGAATCTTAATCAGATCACGATTTTCGACCAGCGACATTATTCCTTTGCCATCGACGCGACCAAGAACTTGATGACCGGGGGCATGCTCGACGTGAGGTACAACCCCGCAAGGAACAATTACAATCAGGCAGTCTCCCAAGGCTTTCTCTTCAATCCGGAGTGGACCGGCGGGCTGACCTTCACCCTGACCCAGCCGTTGCTCAAGAACGCGGGGATCGCCCTCAATAAAACCTTCATCAAGGTGGCTCAAAACAATGCGGAAGTCGAACAGCATGTCTTTCGAGACCGGGTCATGACCGTCATCGCCACGGTCGAACAAACCTACTGGGAACTGGTATTTACGATTGAGAACTTGATGGTGGCACAAGCCGCCTTGAAGGCAGCCGAAGAACTCTTGGCGAGCAACCGTGCCAAGGCCAAAGCCGGCGTGATGTCCACCGTCGATGTGCTCCAAGCCGAGGCTGCCGTTGCATCCAGGGTCGAGCAGGTCTTGGTGGCCGAGAAAGCCATTCGCGACCAGGAAGATCAACTGCGACGTCTGTTGAATCCTGGTGAAGCGGCCCTGAGGAAGGATATGCATCTCACACCCCTCGATGCTCCCGTCACGGTTCTTGAACCCATCAGCCTGGAGGCAGCGATCGATACCGCGATTGAGTTGCGTCCTGAAATCGTCCAGGCGAAAAAGCATGTCGAGTCCGGCGAACTGAATACACAATATGCCCGCAACCAATTACTTCCCACCCTATCGTTTCAAGGGACCATGGGGCTCACCGGGATAGGAAGCGATTTTAACAGTTCTTTCAACAGAAACTTCAGCGGCGATTTCTACAATTATGGGGCGGGCCTGCTGTTCAGCTATCCGATCGGGAACCGCTCTGCCATCAGCACCTACAACAAGCGCCGACTCGAGGCCAGAAGTGCAGAAGCGGCACTCGCCAGCGTCCGCCACGAGATTATTGTCGGCGTCCGTGAAGCGGTGCGCCGGGTCCAGACAGACTTTAAACGTATCGAGACCACGCAGTCGGCGCGCATTTTGGCGGAAAAACAGTTGAAGACGGAGCAGGAACGGTTGAAGGTGGGACTCAGCACGACTCGTTTTGTGCTCGATTTTCAGCGCGACCTTGCAACTGCGCAGGGAAACGAGTTACGGGCCATTATTGATTACAACAAGTCGCTCTCAAACCTTTCACGTCATAAAGCCACGACGTTGGACCGTTATCATCTCGAACTGTCGTAGATCTTGTCTGGTCCACGACCGCTCACCCCCTAGGCAATGCTGGACCTGTCGGTTTTGTCGGCAATTCCCCGTGCCATCGGCCTTGTCTCGGCATGGTTGTGAGAGGGCCTATGGACATGCGCTCATTGATCGCATCTGCTGCTCCACCAAGGTCGACTGCTGTCCGCATCGTGACGGTTTCATGGGGCGTAGTCGTGCCGCCGCCAGACGAGCCTGTTGAGATGTCTCAGGAGGGAAAGCGTTTCAGCCAAGCTTTGAGCCGTCGTGTGCGAATCGATCGCACCAGTCCCCTGGCCTGCCCTCGTTGACGCTGGAACCGTTGACACTTTGGACACCAGAGCAGGGGACTCTGGTGACCTGTAGGTCGGTTGCAGCGCATGCAGGTCGTCACACCTGTTTCGGAAGTGGAGCATGAGACGTGAGACTCTGCTTGTTGCATGGGTACACAGTTTCTCATCTCAGTACCAGACGGTCGACTATTGATAGTCCTCATTCAACGACTTGAGGAATGCCACCAGGGAGGCGATGTCGTCGGGCTTCATCGCGATACCTCGAAGTTGGATATCTCCGTTACGGAGTGTTCCAGCACGAGATTGATCCGAAACCTCGATGTAAAAATCGATGATGTTATCCAAGGTGTCAAATTGCCCATTGTGCATGTAGGGTGCCGAATGTCCGAGGTCACGGAGGCCGGGTGTCTTGAATCGCGCGATGGCACGGTCAAGTAAGATCGAATCGGATAAGGGGCATGGGACCTGGTCATCGCACAAGATGGCTCGGATTTTTGCTTGCGGGTTCGGCATATCGAGGTTGGCGAAGACGTTCCACAGGCCCAGATCGGTCAAGGTAGGGTCGGCAAGCAGGGGGATGGCTCGGAAGCGTCCTGAGGCGTTGGGATGGTTTTCTGTGGCAGGGAGGAAGGCATCGTAGTTTCCGTCGCGAACGGCAAGGCTTGGGATCACGAGAGCGCCGAATGCAGCGGCACCGTGAATGGCGTCGTACGCTTTTTGCGTCGTGCCGGTATTATGCAACTTGAAATCGGTAAAGTTGGGTGCGGCATGGCAGGCAATGCAATTGCCGATCTTGCCTGCGGTGAGCTCGGCGGGCGACGCGGGCAGCGCAGTCGGCTCCGCCAGGAACATCCTCAATCCGGCCAGCTCGGTTGCGCCGAACGCGAACGCCTGAGAGTGGAACTGAAACTGTCCATTCGATCGGTTGGGGTTGGAGGTCACAAATTGCGGAGAGAAGCTTGGCGCATTGATCAGCGTCCGAAGCCGTCGGCTATAGGAGAGCGGAGGCTCATTCGGATTTGGCTGCTGAGGTAAGCCGTTGATCGCCAGGAACACATCAAACGGCGAGCGAATCGGTATCCCATTGTCGTCGGTCTTAGAAAACCGGAGACCGTTCACGTACGCCGTGACGACTTTCACGACTGCGTCAAAGATCTCTTGGTCGGTGCCAGAACCGATAAGGGCGCGAAATTGAGGCGGCAGGCGCAGTTCGTCAGGAATATTCGGGCTGGTGCCGGTAAATAACTCTCTGTAAGCCAAGCCGGTGTCGGTCAGATCAAAGGAACCATCGTCTTCCCGAACCACTTTTGCGATATGTGAAATCGCCTGAGCCTTTTCGCCGGGAAGCCAGCCAAAGTTTCGACCGGTAAAGGTCCCAACGACCAGGTCCTCCATGGAATTGAACTCGGCGTCGAAGTGGAACAAGACGCCGCCGGGCCGATTCAGGGTGGAATTGACCAGCGGAGGAGAATTTCTTGGTGTGCTGGTATTGCCGTCGGCTCTTGTTGGAACAGGACTTCGGCGCGCGAAGTCGGCATAGGACCGCATGCCGCCGCCTGGAGATGAGAGGGCATCATCCACCAAGTGACAGGTCCGGCAGTTCATCGACATGCCTTTGAATGGCCCCGGGTTGATCGGGGCTCCCAAGGTTTCGAGGGTAGCGACAACCACATCGCCGGAGTTGGGATCGTTGACCTTGCCGCCGTTGTCCATGAACACCTTGAACGACTGGGTAAATCTGGTGTCAAGGAACAGCCGTTCGCCGACCGCCTCTTCGGCGCCTGGCGTACCTGTCGAAACGGGAGATGGGGCCGGAGGCGAGCTCTCACCGCCCGAACAGGCAACCAGGCCGATGAGGAGAAGGACGGAGCCTAGAAGGGCTAGGTACGTCGGTGTTTGAGGAGGCACATAGGCATGGCTCATGGCGCATCATTCCTTCCATTAATCGAACCTCCGGGGGAGGCGAGGGTCCTCGGGAGGTGAGGGCCCTCGCCTGCAAAGTGGGAGAGGTGGGTTCCCACTTCACGGGCTGGCGTAGGCGGGGCACCGGCTGTGTCACCGAGGAGGTGTTTCTTCTAAATAGGTGGTTTCTGTTTCTCCCATCGGTTGGACCAAGAGATCGACGACAAGGGGATCGAATTGGGTTCCGGAGGCCACCCGCAGGATTCGGAGCGCGATACGATCACGCAAAGATCGGTCGTGGACATGGGGAACCTGAATAGCCTCGAATGCGTCGGCGACGGCGAGAATCCTCGCGCCCAGTGGGATGAAGTGTCCCCTCAGGCCGTAGGGATAGCCTGACCCATCCCATCGCTCATGGTGATGGGCGATCAGGATCGTCGCGTGACGAAGGAATGAAAAGGGCTCGAGCAAGGTCGCTCCGAGTCGCGGATGATTCTGAATGGCCACGTACGAGTCCGGATCTCTGGCCTCTCGTCCGGTTTGGAGGTGAGGCGGAAGCATCAGGAGACCGATGTCGTGAAGCAAGGCGGCCAGTTTCAATTGATGTAACAGCTCGTCGCCGAGGTTCGCAGCATGCCCCATACGAACCGCAACAGCTGCCGTCTCTTGGCCATGCCCTGCTTGCCACGGCAGAAGCCGATCCAGTTCCTGCGTCACTTGCCGAACCAGAATACTCTCCAGATCACATCGCGATGTCGCTGGAATATGAAGGCGGTCGATCTTCTGCAGCATGCCTTGAATCTTCAGCACGGCTGGTTCAACCTGATCTGCCATGTGAACTTGCATCGCATCACCTCCGTACAAACGAAGAGCCCAAGACACTGATGTGACCCTGGGCTCTGGGTGAATAACCGCTGGCCGCTGGAAAAGTTCTGTAGACGATCTGAGTCCTATGATTCTTGCGGTCCTTTCCCTCCCATCAGCGGCTGTCCAAGCACCCACATCTCATACAGTGGGACAATCAGCATCACTAGAAAACTGAGGGTCATCAGCGTATCACCGGTCAACATCGAGATGACGAAAATAGGGGAGACATAGTTGATCAACCATGGCGACAGAAGGTCGAGAATCACACCGCCGAAGCCGGCCCAGGTAAGGACCGCTTTCAGTCTATGGCTCGCACTCGTCAGATACATCACGTGGATCAAAATCATGAACACGACCGGCATCGTAAAAAGATGGAAGTGAGTAATTTCCGCCAGTTCTCGAAACGACATCGGCTCCCCGAACGTCGTATCAGACCCTCGATAGTGATCGGCGATCCCTTGAGGTGACAAGCCCGTCATGCTATGCGCCCAAAAGAAAGAGAAGGCAAAGCCGGCCAACATCAGGAGCAAGAACAAGGTATAGAGCAACCGAATATGTCGATCAGTATCACGGAGCCTGAATTTCTGGTTAAAGTTCCGCATGCAGGGACGCGCGGTCCGCTCGAAGTTAGTTCCCGAATATGGACGAGAAGAATCCTCTATTTTTTTTCGCCATTGTGTCGCTGCCGATTCCGGCCGGTTTCAAGTAAAACTCGTCGATCAATACCAATACTCGTTTGACCCCGGCGCTCATCGAGCGAACGGACATCGTGGCGCCGGTGATGTTGGTGATGTCGCTTTTGATCCGGATCGGATCGAGAACGGTCTTGCCTTCGTACTGGGCGTTAAACCGCTTTTTCCCAACATCGCTCCCGCGCGATTCGCGGAACACAAGGAGCTCAACGTCCGATACGGAACCCTCATTATCGACGCCGACCAGGTAGGTCATCGGCTTGTGCTTACCGATCGTGTGTTGGACAACCGCATAGCCGTCAACCTGGCTGCCGGACTCTCCGATATAGACCTCGAACGATTCTTCCGGGAATTTCCAGCCGATCCGTTCCTGAATGTGGGCTTTCTTTTCCTGGCTGAGCGTGATCACCTCCTTGCGAACTCGTTCGGATTTCGGGAGCATGATCCTGACCCCCTCTTCCTCGCTCATGAACTCTTCGGCGGCGGTCATTTCCTGCTGCGTCAGAAAACGCTTGAGGTCGTTATCCCAAATTCGCTCAGCTCTCGCATGGGTGAGTGGCATCATGAGGATGGTGATGAACACAGCAGACAGACGCGTTATCATGATGAGGCCTCACAACCTTTCTCCTTGAGTCGAAGATGGAGTTTCTCGGTAACCGCTTTCGTCACTTCCTCGGATGGTTCGACAGCCCACCATTTCATGGCCTGCTGGGACGCACCGCCCCTAGCATGCCAACGCTGACGCGTTTCCAACACGTTGACAGAAGTGACGTCGTCCATTTTCTTGACGGCCACCGTCAAGCGGGCCCGCTCGATGTTGCCGAACCCCTCGCGCCGGAACACCCCATACGGCCGCCTCTCACCCTCCATTTCAATCCACGCGGTTTCGATGGTCCCATCGGTCTTGTTGAGCGCGGTGATTGAGTAGCCTTTCGTCGATTCCACCGCTGCCTCCCAGACGGTGTCATAGGAGCAGACGAAGTAAGAATCTCGTCCGCCGCTGAAGCCGGCACAGGCGGTCAACGCCAGCAGTGGCACAATGAGCATAAGGCCCATAGGTCGTGTTCCGTACATCAAATTATCTTTTGCGGAGAGACCTCCTCTAGGAGAAACCTCCCCGTCAACTCCCTAGAAATAGGTGGCAGCCGAAATCACGAAGGCACTATCGTGAATCCGTTGTTCCGTATTGGGATTAAATGCCATAGGCTGATATTGATAGCTCATCTTGAAGACTGTGTCCTGGATGGGTCGATAGTTCAAACCGAAGGAAAATTGCTGCAGATTACCCCAGCCTCCTGTGCCATTGAAGTTATCCAGATCCGTGTTCACCCTGTCGTACCGGAATACAGCTGTGAAGGTGGAACCCTCACCAAACCGCTTCGGGGCAAGTTTCGTCAAGAACGCCGGCATGAAGTGATAGTTGCCCTGGATATAGAAGCCACTTCCGCGCTGCGGCGGGATTCCAGGGCCGCTATTGCCGGGTATCCCCGTCAGGAGTGAGCCTGGGGCAAATCCAATCGTGTTGCCGTTAATCGCTCGCGAGTTTCCCCTTGCATAGGACCAGGCGGCTTCGCCGATCAGTTCAAATGGTCCCCGCTGAAGCGTCCAGTCGAACGCGAAAATGCTGAGAGGGTTGTAACTTGAGTTGGGTGCTCCGTTGCCATAATATCCAGACCCCGCCACTTCGACTCCAAGCATAGGACTGAAGGCCACACGTCCGACAACGGCCTTACCGTTGTTGATATCCAGTCCATCGTCCGACGGGCACTTCCGCTGCCGTGCCCCTCGTGTGCCATCTTGCTCGTTGATTCTAGGAGTTCCGTTGCTGTCGTATGAGCATGGTCCCGTCGTGAAATAGAACTCGTAGTCCATTTTGCCGGTTCTTCCTGGATAAAAGGTTCCGTAGAATCCGGCTCCGGTTTCAGACATGGTGCTAGGAATAACCAGCCGACTGACCAAGGGACGATCGGTGAGGTCGTTGAGCGGGGAATCATGAAGCAGGTTAAACTTGCCGACCGGAAGCAGCAAAATTCCGGCGCGAAGGTTGATAGGTTCCGCGATGAGATAATCGATCGTGGCAAATTCTATCCCGACTTCTATTCCTTGCGTGGAATCCTCACGAATGCCGTGCTCAAACTCAATTTCAGACGCGAACTTCACGTACTCTGTGATGTCCGCATAGATAAACGGGACGAACCTCTGCTGATCGAAAGTGTTCGTTGTGCCACCATAACCGTTCTCGATGCTTGCTTGTCGTTGGCTGCGGAATTGGATATCCGCGTAGCCGCCAAGAATCGCCTTTGGCGACGACACGAAGGGCTTGGCATACACCAAGCGGCCAGATCCGGTTGATCCAAAGGAAAGAGGCGCTTGCTGCTTCGTTCGACGCTCCTTCGCGACCTCCTCCAGAGAGCCGATCCCTGGCTGGGTATCTTCTACCGGAGGACCTTCCTTCTGTTCGCCAAGTCCCTCGTGGCGGTCGCGTTCTTGCAGGCGTTTTTCCACTGCTTCATCGACCATCTTCTTGATCTCCTCAGGGGTCATCTCTGCAGCCCACGCCGGCAGGACTGCTAGGCTGGCGATGACGAGAGCCCCGAGGATTGACCGCATCTTCATCGGTATCCTCCCTTATGAGTAAGGTTGTGGTCTGACTCGGGACTCGATGGTCTCTGGCCTTTAAGCGAACAAAAGAGATGTACTCATGTAATTGAGGTGCGGTCGCTTCGCCTCCCTTCGCACAATGGATCATCATGTTCCGGTCCCCCAGCCTTCAATCGAGGAAAAGGGAATCACGACGATGCGCTTGCACCGTTTGCACTTCAGCTCCAGCCCTTGCTCGCACACCTTGGCGATTAATTGTCCGCACTCACAGCGCGTTTCCTGCCCCTTGGCCCGATGGCGTTCGGGCACGTGCGTCATAATCATTGTGACGGTTGATCCGCTTTGGAATTGAGAACAGTTATTAATATCGGCGGCGAATCTATCCTACTCTGTGCTCGGTGTCAAGGGGAGAGCAATCGGCCACATCACGCCGAATGAGCGGAGGGCGCTGCTCTGCGGATAGCGTATAATGACCGCATGTCGGCGGGATGGAATTCATTTCTCACGGGACTAGCAACGACGACCTTACTCCTCCAGGGCTGTGCGTCGTATCTACCGGCCATTCCCGATCCCGAGCTTGTTCACGGGACGGTGGTGGTTGGCCGAGCCGCAGTGGTGATTACAGGAGAACGCGCTCGTTTGTACATGCCTGAAATCCGTTTCTTCGAGATTCAGAACCGCCGGACGCACGAACGGTTTATCGTTGAGATGAACTCGAAAAACGAGCGATTTGTCCTGCCGCTTCACCCGGGGGAGTACGAGTTAGATCGTGTTCAGATCAGTGAAGGGCCGTTTCTGTCTATGGCTCAGTTGACCGTGACCTTCCTCGTGAGGAATGACCCCATCACCTACGTCGGGTTTTGGCGGTTTGGGGCGGATTCCCCCAGATATGGGCGCATGCTCAGCCTGTCAATGGAAGATGAAGAGGACGATCGCGCCTGTGCAACCGAATTCTTGATGAGGACCTACCCATCGTTGGACAAACAAACCGTCGTGAGTGTCCTGCCAAATCCTCCCATTCTTCAAGCACGTCTGTTCGAAGTAATGCCGTACCCGCGCTATCCCACCTATTTTCGCCGGCAGTGGTGGTAAGGACATTCTGCCGCTATGAGGTTGCCTGGCGGGGATGATCTCAGGAAGGCGATGGTCAGCCTGGTACTAACCGGTTTGGTCGGCTGTGTGGAGGTGTCACCCGTTCCCGAGTCTGTCGTTGTCAAGCGGACCCAGATGCACATGGGGACGCTGGTTTCCATCACGGCAGTGGCGTCCGATGACAAGGTGGCGCATAGGGCGATTCAGGCGGGGTTCGATGAAATCAAACGTCTCGAACGGTTGTTGAGTACCTGGATTTCCTCAAGTGAGCTATCCCACGTCAATGCTGAAGCTGGTCGTCATCCTGTCGAAGTCAGCCGAGAGACCTTAGACATCGTGGCGCGATCCATCGAGATAGCTCGTCTGACGCAAGGGGGGTTCAATATCGCTCTCGGTCCTGCCGTCGACTTGTGGAGCGTTACCGAGCGACAGTACATTCCGAGCGATGCTGAGTTGGATCAGCTGAAGGCTCTGGTCGATTGGACGAGCATTGAGCTCAATCGGGATGGCCGGACTATCTTTCTTCCTCACGAGGGAATGCGGATCGATGTGGGCGGAATCGGAAAGGGCTATGCCGCAGATCGTGCGGTCGACGAAATGAAACGGGCCGGCGCACAGGGAGGAGTTGTCGCCTTGTCTGGCGATATCAAAACGTTCGGCGCGCTCCCGGACGCAGGAGGATTCCCGGTAGGTATCAAGCATCCGCGTGAAGAAGGGGCGCTGATTGCCGTCATCGACCTGAAGGACGAGGCCATTTCAACGGCCGGAGATTACGAACGGTTCTTTGAACGGAACGGCGTCCGCTACCATCACATCCTGGACCCCCAAACCTTGCGACCTGCTCGTGGTTGTCAAAGTGTCACGGTCATCGCCAAGGATGGCACGATGGCTGATGGTTTGGACACAGGGATCTTTGTGTTGGGACCTGAGCGCGGGATGGCCTTGGTGGAACGCTTGCCGCATGTTGAGGCGATCATCATCGACAACGAAGGAAAGATGACCGTTTCATCCGGGCTCCGTGATCGGCTGCGTGTACCATAACAGGGTTTTCAACGTCCACCGGTAGCGTGTGAACACAAAGAAGAGGTATGCCGCAATGATGGCGACTCTACGATTCTCGCGATACGTGTTGATGATCGGATTTGGGGTGATGTCCGCTTGTGGCCTGATCGGGACAGAATATCTCCAAACCAAGGTGGACTAAGTTATTTAGAATGCGGTGGTGCGCCGGTATGGTGAGCCACACAAGGTGGACAAGTTGCCGGAGGAACGAGCAGTCTGGGTCTATTTCGATCGAGGCAGCAGAACAGCAGCTTATGGCGGTTATGCTTCTCCGGAGCCATGCAAAGCGTATCTCCTAACGTTTGATCAGGCTGGCGTACTGCGTGATCGACAGCAACAGGACTATACATCTCGGAAAACGACTACCGAGCCTCCTTCAAACCATAACTGATTGAAAACCTCACCGACATGTGGGGCGTTCCAGTGGACACCACCTATCCAGCGTCATCGGGCTGGTACGACGGTCCCGCAGTAGCATCGAACGTTCATCACAGCCGAACGACCTCCAAGCTGACCTGCTGAAAGCCTAAGCCACGAATCTCATCGACCAACGCGACGAACTTTTCGAGCAATGTGACCTTGTCCGCTCGCACGACCACGGCCGATTCGCGAGCCCTGATGCCCAAGACCGATGGGAGACCCCCGGAGGGAACCGGAGCATCATTTAAGAACAAGTTTCCATCCGCAGTCAATGAAATCACGATGGGAACGTCCTTGTGGTCGCTTACCTCTTTGGCCTTGGCCAAGTTGACGGGAATCTGCCCCGTGCTGATGAAGGTGGCCGTGGTCAGCACGATGACGAGGAGGACCAACATGACATCCACGAGCGGGATGACGTTGATTTGATCAATGTTCCGTTCCATGTTGCACTCCATACTCAGTCAGAAGTTCGGTGACGCGACGACGAAGCACATTGTTCATCACGACGCAGGGAATGGCGACTAATAGACCGATGGCAGTCGCCTTCAAGGCCAGGCTCAAGCCGATCATGATGGTGTTGACCGCCATCGTTCCCGACGTTCCCATTGTATGGAACGTCAACATGATCCCAAGGACAGTTCCGAGCAGGCCGATATATGGGGCATTGGCGGCCACGGTACCGATAATCACCAGTCGCTTGGTCAGCGTGATTTCCAGCAGCCGGGCATTTGAAAACTGTGAGAAATTGACCCGCCGGTAGTAGAGCCAGCGTTCGACGGCGACCGCGACAGACCAGAGGCTCAAGACCAGCAAGAGCCCGACGACCCCATAATCAATGGTATTTTTCAGCGCATCCATCATAACTCCTTACGACATGAAAATGTGGTGCTATCCGGTAGGCTGGGAACCAGCGTATCTGTCTATCCATGCCAGACCGAGGGGGAAGCTGTCAATCCGCACACTCGTTCGTTCCCACCCGGTTTCTAGGAGCGAGGAGGCTGTTCGGCAGGAAAAAGTACGGTGTGCGTGGCAGAGACGCGGAGTTCCACTGCGGTTCCTTCCTGGTAGACGCTGGTCGAGCTCTCGCTGCTGTGGACCATTTGTCCTGAGGGCAGGCGGATCGTATAGAGGTTCTCCGAACCCCGGAACAGGCGAGCCGCAATCCTCGGCTTCGCCGATTTGTTGGGCACCAGCTGGATGTCGTCAGGGCGAATCATCACGACGACTTCGCTTTCCTCAGGGCGATTGAGGGTATTGGGGAACTCTCCCAGTTCAGTATGGACCAGGCCCTGTCGGACCTGTCCGGTGATAAAGTCGGCTTGGCCCACAAAATCGGCCACGAACCTGGTAGCCGGAAGATGGTAAATGAGCTCCGGCGAATCCAGCTGTTCGAGCATTCCCTGATTCAGTACGGCGATGCGGTCGGCCATGGCAAAGGCTTCGTCGTGATCGTGCGTCACTAGAATCGTCGTGGTTTTCATTCGATGCAACAGGGCATGGAGCTCTTGCCGCATGCGGCCGGCCATATCGGGATCCAGGTTGCTGAACGGCTCATCCAGGAGGAGCAAGACGGGATGCTGCACGAGTGCGCGTGAAAGGGCCACTCGTTGCTGTTGCCCTCCCGATAACTCATGCGGGTAACGTCGGTCGAATCCTTCGAGGCCGGTCAGCCGCAGCATTTCTTGGACACGACATCTCCGTTCCGCCCGCGACAGGTGGCGGAGCCCGAAGGCGATGTTATCGGCGACGCGCAGGTGAGGAAAAAGCGCATACTCCTGAAAGACCATGCCCACACGGCGTTCCTCCGTCGGAATCGTCTCCGAGGAGGAGGAGACCAATCGGCCCGATAAAAATATTTGTCCGGCCCGCACCGGTTCGAAACCCGCGATCGCCCGCAAGATGGTCGTCTTGCCGCAGCCTGACGGTCCCAGCAGACAGAGAATTTCACCTTCCCGGGCGGAAAATGAAATATCGCGGATCGCAGGCCTGCTTGGATCATAGGCACAGGACACAGAACGAAGCTCCAAGATGGAAGAGGCCGGCTGGTAGAGATTCACTTGGCCGTCGAGCTGCTCGGCATCCACCTGTGTGCTGTGCGATGGTGTGTTCATGGTAGTTTTATGCTGCCCGCCAATCACGGGAGAGCAATAAGACCAGCGCCGGCAAGCCTACGAGCACAATCAATAAGGCGGATGGAGCCGCCAGCTGATAGTACTCTTCGCTTGCTTCCAGCCAAACACGAATTGCCAAGGTGTCGAATCCCACCGGTCGCAGCAGCAACGTTGCCGGGAGTTCCTTCATCGTCTGCAAAAAGATCAAGACCCACGCCACGATGACCCCGTTGCGGATGAGGGGTAATGTCACGCGACGCCAGGTCTCTCGAACGGTAAGACCCAGGGTGCGGGCGACTTCCTCCAGATTAGGCGTGATTTGTTGAATCGACGGTTCGAGCGACTGGAGACCGGCTGGGAGAAAATGTAGAACATAGGCGATGATCAATACGATCACCGTACCATACAAGAACGGCAGGACTTTTAGAAAGAGGACCAACACCGCGAGCGCAGCGACTGGTCCGGGTAGGACGTACCCGGCGTAAGCAGCCTGCAAACAGCCGACATTGAGCCAGGTCGGTTTGCGGCTGGCCAGGTAGGCGAGGGGCAGTCCGACGAATACTCCTCCCGTGGCGGCCAGGGTGGAAAGTAAGGCGCTGTTCCACACAAACCCGAAAAAGCGGGCGTCGAGGATCGTCTGAGCCTCCGGGGACAGGCTCCATATCACCAGTAGACAGGCCGGGATTCCGAAGGCCAAGCCGATGACGGTGGCCAAGCATGCCGTCAAAGCGGCAGCGTGCAACCATCCGCACCGGATTCGTTGCGGTGTCCGAAAGCGTCCGGAGGTCTGGTAAAACCGGCTCTTTCGACGAAACCATCGTTCGGTCAATAAGAACAGAAGCGCCAGGAAGACCAATAAGATGCTCAGGATGCTCGCGGCCTGATTGTCGGACCGGCCGGTCATTTGCTGAAACACGGCGTAGGTCAGTGTTTGGTAGCGGAGTAGAGAGACGGCACCGAAGTCTGAGACGACATACAGGAGGACAAGGGCGAGACCGGCGACGATGGAGGGGCGTAGTAATGGGAGGGTGACGAACAGCATTCTGTGAAGTGGTGAAGCGCCACAGGTACGGGCCACTTCTTCAAAGGACACATTAAAGCTCAGGAGCGCACTACGTGTGAGCAGGTAGACGAAAGGAAACGTGTCGAGTGCCATCACGACAGTGACGCCCCAAAAACTTTGAGGTGAGATGATTCTGGCTTGAGAACCTGCGATCGTCTGCCAGAGCTGTTCTACTGGACCGCCGAATCCCAAGAGATAGTTGTACACATAGGCCAAGACATACGTCGGCATGGCCAACGGAAGCACCAGGGCGAGTTCCCAGATACGGCGACCGGTGAATTCGAATCGCGTGACCATCCAGGCGGTTGATACGCCGAGCACGAATGTGAGCAAGGCCACGGCACCGGCCAGGGAAACCGTATTCAACAGCAGTTCAGGGACACGGGTGGCCCAGAGACGATGCCAAATCGCAACATCGGCCGACAAGGCGAGGGCAGTGACATAGCCCAATGGCAGGAGGACCAGTGTGGCGCCGGCGAGGGCCGCGAGTTGCAGGGGAGAGACAGATGATCGGTGTATGGCAATCACTGGGAGCTCGCGGAGTTACCGCATCCCTACCTGTTCGATGAGCAGCAGGGTAGGTTCTCGGAGTTCTGCGAGTTTCGCCAACGGGACGAGGGCCGCTCGGAAGCTTGTCCGTTCGGTAAGCGCGGGATCAGCCTTGACCTCAGGATGGAGTGGGTATTCCTTGTCGAGGTCGGCGAACAGCTTCTGGCCGGCCTGCGCAACGAGAAATTCCACGAGCAATTTGGCGTTTTCCAAGCGTGGAGTGTGTTTCAGGATGCCGATGCCGGCTACGTTCATAATGGCGCCCATGCCTCCTTCTTGTTGGTCGGGCATCAATACCGCCAACGGAGCAGTGGGTTGTGTCGCGAGATGTCGGTACACGTAGTAGTGATTCACGATGCCCAACGCGACCTGACCCTTGGCGACGGCGTCGACGATCTGCGAGCTCTTCTGATAAACCTGGGTGCCGGCATTATCCCGAAGGCCTTCAAGAAACTTCCTGGTTTGATCGTCACCGACGCTCGCGCGGATAACCGACACACCCGCTTGCAAATATTCGCTGCCGGCATTGGGGATGGCGATCTTGCCTTTCCATTGTGGCTCGGCCAAATCCAGCAGCGATTTGACCTGGTTGGGCTTGACCATCGTCGTGTTGTACACAACGATCCAAAACCGTCCTGACAAACCGATCCAACTGTTGTCCGCTGCGCGAAATTGAGGAGGAATGGCCCGTTCGACCTCCCGCATATTCAACGGGCGAAGGAGTCCCGCAGCGCGGGCCATTTCCAGACTGCCGGCATCATTGGTAATAAAGACATCGGCGGGGCTGCGCTTCCCTTCTGCCTTCATTCGATTCACCAACTCCGTGGTGCCGGAGGAGAGCAACTCTATTTGAATACCGGTCTTCGCGGTAAACGCATCGAGTACCGGCTTGATCAGCCGTTCGGCTCGACCGGAATAGACGGTCAACTTGTCGGCAGCCGATCCGACAGGCGGCATGATCAGCCAAAAGAGCGTGAGAATGCCGGCAACTGAAACACCGAGGAGCTTGAGTTGAGAGGCAATAGCCGTGGCGCGAGGTGAACGTCGGCAAAATAAGTGCATGACCAACCCTTCTGTCTAGGTGGAGGGGAGTTGAACCCGGCAAGCCGCCTTAAAAAAAACGAATACCAGAAACAGCAACAGGGGTCAATGACGGCAGCGAGAGCAGAGTCCGTACAGCTCGAGGCGGTGAGTTTGGATGGTAAAACCGTTCCGCGATGCCACTTCTTCCTGAAGACGCTCAATGTCGCAGTTCTCGAATTCCACTATTTTCCCACAGCCTGTGCAAATAAGATGATCATGATGGCCCTTATGCGACACATTGTCGTACTGGGTTTGCGTACCGAAGTGCCTGGCCTGGGCCAGACCCGCGTCGCAGAAGAGATTGAGCGTGCGGTAAATGGTCGCGAGGCCCAGGTGTGGATCTTTGCGCGCCAGCTGGTGGTACATCGCTTCGGCCGTGATGTGTTCCTGCTTCAGAAAGGCATCGAGGATCAATTCACGCTGCCGCGTAAATTTGAGCTGGTGCTTTCCAAGATGCTCCTTCAGGACCCCCATTTCTTTGACATGTTTCGACATCATGATCAGACCGAGCCTCCTAGATGGAGAATTAAAGACGAAACTGAGCAGCCGGTCAAGAGTGTCTTCGTCGAATGGATAGCCATCTCTAATTCCCTTTGACGGCTGCTTCTCCGGCTGTCTATAGTGGAGCCCCACGGCTTGATAACCGTGGTTCCCTGGTGATTCTGCGGCGACACCTCGCCGAAGCGTGTTCGCCTTCGCCAAGGCTTCGGCGGACACCCGCTGCGCATTAGTTAACAGCCGTGGCTTCTTGCGCAGGCGGGTGAAGCGCCGACGCACGTCGCGAGGAGACCTTGAGAACACCCAGCCAGATCACAGTTGATCGTGCTCTTCTCTTGTATGTCCTGCAGCTCGCAGAGCCCTACGAGGGGATGAGCGATGTCAAGTTGCAGCAGCTGTGTTTTCTGTGCGAACTCCAAACCTTTGCCAAAGGCCTGAAAGCGTTCCATTTCGAATTCTTTCGCTTCGCCTATGGAGCCTTCAGCAAAGATCTCGATAACGACCTGACCTCTCTCCGTCGGAAAGGGCGGATCGAGAATTTCACGGTATCGGATCAGGTCAAGGAGGAGGCGATACCATTACTCCTGAACGCGATCGAAGGGGTGGAGGTCAATGAGAAGGCCAAAGACATTGTCGATGCCGTCGTCGCCGCCTATGGACATCAAGACAGCGGTACCATCACGAGTTCCGTCGAATCGGTTCAGCTGAGCACACCCCAGGACCCTGAACTCAAGATTCCCATTCGAGATATTGTGTTCCACACCACGCTGCTCGTGCCGCATCGGATCGAGGTGCAGGCTGAAGTTGCATTGTCTCCAACCATCCTGGCAAAGCTCAACGCCGCAATGGGCTATGAGAGCCGACCTGTCATCGATGCTCAAAGTTGGTAGATCTCGCCGTATTTCTTTTCTACATAGTTGAGAAAGGGCTCGGGACTTATGGTCGAACCGGTCACGCGTTGCGCGAGATGGGCCGGCGTAAACATGCGGCCCCACCGGTGAATTTTCTGTTCCAGCCACCGGCGCAAGACCATTAAGTGACCGGCGGCAATCGCATCCTCCAAGCGTGGAATCTCCAGCTTAGCCTGCTCGAAGAATTGCACGGAGTAGAGGTTGCCTAAGGTATAGGTGGGGAAGTACCCGAATGCGCCGAACGACCAGTGCACATCTTGCAGCACTCCTTCTGCGTCGGAAGTCGGAATGATGCCCAAGTAGTCCTTCATCTTCTGATTCCAGATCGCCGGCAAGTCGTCGGGCTGAGTCCTGTTCTCCACGAGCGCTTGCTCGATCTCGAACCGCAGCATGATATGGAGATTGTAGGTCAGCTCGTCGGCTTCCACGCGGATCAGCGACGGCTTCACGCGATTGATGGCGGCATAGAACCGGTCGATATCCACGCCGCGTAGTTGATGGTGAAAGGTCTGCTGCAAAATCGGGTAGAAAAAGCGCCAAAAAGATCGCGAACGTCCGACGCAATTTTCCCAGAGGCGAGACTGGCTTTCATGGATGCCCAGGGAGACCGAATCGCCCAACGGCGTGCCGAAATACCGTTGATCCAATCCCTGGTCATACAGCCCATGCCCTCCTTCATGGATGCAACTGAAGAGGCAGGATTGTAATTCATGTTCATGAACGCGGGTGGTCACGCGCACGTCGGTCGGATGAAACGATGTGGTGAAGGGATGGGCTGAGAGATCCAGTCGTCCGCGCTCGAAGTCATACCCCATCGCGATCAAGACCAATCGACCGAACTCCAGCTGTCGAGCCTGATCGTAAGAGTGGTGCAGCATACCGTCGTCGATCCGGGTCCGGCACTCCGTGATTGTTTTGAGCAACGGTACCAAGCGAGCCTTGAGCGCAGCAAAGAGGGGCTGCAAGTCCGCGATGGTCGCGCCCGGTTCATAGACGTCCAACAGGGCGTTGTAGGGTGAATCGTGATAGCCGAGATACTCGGCTTCTTCTCGCTTGAGCTGCAGCACCGTCCGGAGATTCGGCAGAAACATGTCAAACTTGTTTTGCTCCTTCGCCTCGGCCCACACTTGCTGGGCGAGCGAGCATTCGCGGCTGAGCTTCACGACGAAATCCGACGGCAGCTTCTTCGCGCGGCTGAAATCCCGCCACACTTCGCGCAAGAGCGAGCGTGAGGGCTCATCCCATGTCTCACCTGGTTGGTCGGCTGCCTGGCCGGTGGCAGGATCGACCCATTGTGACAAGAGATGCTGAACCTCCGACGAGACCAATTTCTGATGGGCCAGGCCCTGAAGCACGGCGATCTGCTCGGCTCGCGCTTCCCCCCCGCCGGCCGGCATGTAGGTTTCTTGATCCCATGAGAGCACTGATGCGGCGCTATTGATGCGCTGAATTTCCAGCAGTCTGGTGGTGAGGGGTTCTAACGTCGCAAAGGTTTTCAACCAGGCCTCCTTCTCATGCTCACTATGCTAAGATCGGCACGGCGCCTCGCAGTGTACGCAGGACGATGGGCTTTTTCAAACCACGAAAGGAATTCCATGAACCGGTTGGTTTCGTCCGACATTGAAACGTACGCCGAAGCCCATTCCACGCCGGAGTCGTCGGTCTGTTGCGCATTGCGCGAAGAGACCCATCGGACCATGGAGTACCCCCAGATGCTGGTCGGTCCCTTGGAAGGGGCGTTTCTGAAAATGATGACGCAGTTGGTGGGCGCGAAACGGGTGCTCGAGATTGGGATGTTTACGGGCTACAGCGCGTTGTGCTTTGCGGAAGCCTTGCCGGAAAACGGAACGGTGATCACCTGCGAAATCGATGAGAAGTCAGCGGCGGTCGCCCGGCGCTATGTTGCGAAGTCGCCATTTGGCGGCAAGATCAGCATCCGAATGGGACCGGCTCTTGATACCATGAAAACACTGAATGGCCCCTTTGATCTGATCTTCATCGATGCCGACAAAACCAATTACCTTAATTATTACCGCCATTCGCTCGACCTGCTCGCCCAGAACGGGGTGATCTTGATCGACAATGTGCTCTGGAGCGGCGAGGTCTTGAAACAGCCGCCGCCGGATGCTTCCACTGCCGCCATTCAGGAACTCAACCGGACCGTAGCCGCTGATCCCCGCGTCACCGCCGTGCTGGTCACGATCCGGGACGGGATTCTGGTGGTGAGAAAAACGTAGAATTCTGCCTCACTTCGGCCACCCTTCGCTTTCCCTGCTTTTCCAATCTTTCTCTAGTGCTTTCCGCCATCGCTCTTTCCGGACTCCATAGCTTGACGAGCCTCTAGCTTATGGTGTCCAATGCCCTATGCCGAAGGGCAGATTGGTCCTCCATACCAAGTACATTGACGAGGTTGGAGGCATCACCGAACTGAAGGTCTATCAGGTCCCAAAACGGCGAGCACGCCGCGAGGTTACAAGTATTCTCTGGTGTACGTCTTCAATGGTCAGCGACTGGTTGGCTACGACAATCATGAACGAAAAGGAGATCACCGGCACCATCGGGATGAGACGGTCCCATATGCATTCACGTCTCTCGAGACGTTGGTGAAAGATTTTCTCGCGGACGCGGCGGCCATGAGAAAGGAGCTACGGAAATGAAGGTCAAAAGGCTCAAAGTCGGAGTACGGTCCCTTGAAGAGGGGCTGTCGGAATTCAAAGAGACACTCAAGGCCATTAAAGCCGGACGGAGGGTCACGAAGCGAACCGGTGTGTATTTTGTCAGCGTAGAAGCCATGCGTCAGGTACTCACGGAGCCTCGATTAGCCCTTCTCCATGTAATCCGTACACGACGACCGCAATCGCTCGCAGAACTCGCAAAACTGGTACATCGGGATTTCAAGAACGTACGTGCCGATGTCAAAGTGCTGAGCGATCTTGGGCTCGTGGAAGCCAAATCGGGACCTCGGCTGCGAGATGCGGTCATCCTATCGGTCCCCTATCAGCGCATCCAATTCGAGATCGCCGTCTAGCCGTCGACCACATGAGTACTGGTACGATTCGTGACGGGAGTTCGGTGGTGAGAAGGGCTCAGAACTAGGGTTTTGCCGCTAGCACTGCATTGCCCCTTCAATTCGTTACGTATAGATTTGGAGTCGCTGGAAGCAAGGCGACTCTTGTGGAGGCGGCTGCCGAACTCTGCAACGAGGCGATCGGACTTCAGCTATAGCTGAGCGCGCTTAAGCGATGTCGTATGTTATGACTGGATCATGAGTAGAATCCTTATTTCCTATCGCCGCGAGGATAGCGCCGACGTCACGGGGCGTATCCATGACCGGCTCATCAAAGTGTTTCCAAAGGCGGTCTTCAGGGATGTGGATAATATCCCCTATGGAGCTGACTTCCGCATTATTTTAGAACAGCAGGTGAGCAAGTGCGATGTGTTTCTCGCCGTGATCGGGCCAGGCTGGATGGAGGCGAAAGGCAGCGAGGGCCAGGTCAGACTTGAAGACCCGAAGGATTTCGTTCGGATTGAAATCGAGTCGGCACTGAAACGTCAGATCCCGGTGATTCCAGTGCTTGTCCGAGGGGCCAAGATCCCAGCCGCAGAACGGCTGCCGGCAAGCATCCAAGATTTGTCTTACCGTCACGGCATCGAGGTGCGACCAGACCCGGACTTTCATCGGGACATGGACCGGTTGATCGAAGCTCTGAAACAAAACATTGAGGCCCCGGTCGATCAGCGAACGGAACTCTCCATGGTTGGCAAGCCCGAGAGTACGAAGGGAAGGCCTGCCCTCAAAGCGGAAGAGAAACCCTCGCCAAAGCCAGTGAGGGCCAAGAAACAAACTGCCCGCCAGTCAAGCATCCGGAGTTCCGAAAAGCCGCGACAGGAAGCGCCCTTTGAGATGGTCAAGGTGCCGAAGGGGCCATTCTTGTATGGCGAGCAGAAGACACGTGAGGTGATCGACTACGACTATTGGATCGATCAGTATCCGGTGACCAACCAAAAGTATGCAGCCTTCATCGCGGCTGGAGGCTACGCAAACCAGCAATACTGGTCAGAAGAAGGGTGGAATTGGAAAGCAGATAAGAACCTTTCTGTTCCGGAATCTTGGAACGACGCGGAATCGAAGAGAGCGGACCACCCTGTCGTTGGTGTCAGCTATTACGAAGCAGAGGCCTATGCAAAATGGGCAGGAAAACGTCTGCCGACCGAGCGAGAGTGGGAAAAGGCTGCACGTGGCACGGATGGGAGGGTGTATCCCTGGGGGGACCAGTTCGATGAGAGCGCATGCAACAGTGCGAAATCAGTTTTGGGAGGAATATGGAAGGCATTTACAGCCAGCATTCAGACCACACCAGTTACCCAATATCCGAACGGAGTCAGCCCCTATGGATGCTATGACATGGCTGGGAATGTCGGTGAGTGGTGCGCAGACTGGTATGACTGGAACAAAGATACACGCGTGCTCCGTGGTGGCTCCTGGTACGATGAGGCGGCCCTCGTTCGATCCGCGTTCCGGAACAGGCTCATTCCCTCGAAACGGTTCGACGCTATCGGGTTCCGTTGCGCCCGGGACATTCCGTGATCCGATACCCTTTTCGCTTTAACCCTTTTCCCTTTTCTCCGAATTCTTTCTTGCGAGGTGACCATGCTGAAGAAACCAAAAGATCCTGAGCAGATGCGGTCGGAGATGGCCAAGCTCATTGAGGCGTTGGAGCTGCCGGAGCTGAACAGGCAGTTCCTGCGCGCGCGGTGGTTGGAGCAGGTCATTTGGATGGACGAGAAGGCGCAGGAGTCTGTGTGGTGGTATCGTGTGCTGCCCCTGATGAAGCCAGCCTAACCAGCACCCAGACCTACACAGCGTTCGCTCGATCTGCTTACTCCCAAGGGCGTGATCTTGATCGACAACGTGCTGTGGAGTGGCGAAGTCTTGAAACAACCACTGCCGGACGCCTCCACCGCCGCCATTCAGGAACTCAATCGGGTGGTGGCAAAAAAACCGCGAGTGACTGCCGTGCTCGTTACGATTCGTGATGGGATTCTGGTGGTGAAGAGAGCGATCTAGATCAGTTCGACCATGGCGGTGCGGAACGCACGCAGATCATCAAGACGCGTTGCAACGATCTCATACACCTGTCCGTAGTCGATTTTCCAGTAGACATGGACCAGCATGTTTCGGAAGCGTGCCATCTGCTGCAGGCGGCTGGAAAGCTCCGGGGAGATCAGTCCGGCCCGTTCAAGTGTGCTGAAGCAGCCTGCATATTCCTCCGGCACCTGATGCAGTTGTTTGGCAGACACATGAAAACAGAGCGCCAGCGCGGCCTCAATCGCAATGAGTAGGCGATAACAGGCCACATCAAGAGTGTCTTGGCTGGAGAGGAATATCTCGCGAGACAGACGACGCAACCCTTCAAGTCGGCCCAACGAAACATCGATTTCAGTGCAACGCGCCCGGATGAGATCCGGATTGAGGCTCATGCAGCGAAGGCATCCTTCGTGCTGATGCGGAGGAGCGGAGCGAGATCGAGATAGCGTCGTGCCACGTCTTCCATCATGTCGGTCAAAAAGGCCTCGTCTCGACAGAGCAGAAGGTGTCCCCGTAGCACGTGATACAGAAATGACAGCGGCGCGTCATTGATCACCCGGACATCGACGGGCAACCCGAATGTAGCGGTAAGCTTCGCTGAGAGCGTATCGGTAACCCCGGCTTTTTGTGTAACCGCCGCGTCCTCGAGAAAGATTCCGACGTCCACATCATGGATTCTGTCGGACTCAAGCAAGGACCCATAGAGATAGGCAAACCGTACGTCTGGTTCTCGCTCCAGCTCCACACGAAGCCGAGCGAACAAATCCTCCCGCTTTTCCGGGTGAACGGTGTAGGTAACAGCTTTCATGCGCTTCTCAACAAGGCTGATTAAGCACGCGATAACCAGCCTCATCTTACCTCGACCGACGGCGGAGAACAAGAAAGGCGGGCTTGACCGCCGGATACCGCCACGGCCACCCGTTGGCACCGCGTTGACCCCCCATCTCGTTAAGTATAGATTTGCGTCGAGCGAAGGCTGGAAAACATCTGCATTCTGGAGTGCCGAGCAGTTGAAGGGGTAACGGCACTTCACGAAGCTCGGTGCCTTTGCGGTGGCTAGGTCATGAGCACAATCCTGATTTCCTACCGACGCGAGGATAGCGCCGATGTCACGGGGCGCATCTACGACCGGCTCGTCCAACAGTTTGGCGCAGGGTCAATCTTCCAGGACGTCGATTCTATTCCCTTCGGTGTCGATTTTCGAAAGTATCTCGATGAGCAGGTAGGCAAGTGCGATGTATTTCTCGCCGTTATCGGGCCAGGCTGGGTGGAGGCGAAAAACAGCGAGGGCCAGGCAAGACTTGAAGACCCGAAGGATCACGTTCGGATTGAAATCGAGTGGGCGCTGAAACGTAAGATCCCGGTGATTCCAGTGCTTGTCCGAGACGCCAAGATCCCAGCCGCAGAACGGCTGCCAGCAGCCATCCAAGATTTGTCCTACCGTAACGGCATCGAGGTGCGACCAGATCCGGACTTTCATCGAGACCTGGATCGGTTAATTAAATTTCTGAAGCAAGAGATCAAGGGACTGGTCGACCAACCTCCGGAACCATCCGTGGCTGGTAAGGCTGTGGTCGAGGATCTGTCAAGGCGGCCCTCTTCTGTGTCGGAGGAGCGATTCTCGCCGGTTTCAAAAGAGAAGCCCGGGCCGGGGCCGAAAGAGAAACCCAAGAGGGTCACTCAAGAGGGTCACTCAAGAGAAACTCTCGCCAAAGCCAGCGAGGGCCAAGAAACAAACTGCCCGCCAGTCAAGCGTTAGGAGTCTAGAAAAACCGCGACAGGAAGCGCCCTTTGAGATGGTGAAGGTGCCGAAAGGGCCCTTCTTGTACGGTGACAACAAAGTTCGAGAGGTGATCGACTACGACTATTGGATCGATCAGTATCCCATGACCAACAAAAAGTATGCAGTCTTCATCGCGCTGGAGGTTACACAAACCAGCAATACTGGTCAGAAGAAGGGTGGACGTGGAAGATGGAAGATAACATTACTATCCCATTTGATTGGGAAGGCGCGGAATGGAAACGAGCGGATCACCCTGTTTTCGTCAGTTATTACGAAGCCGAGGCCTATGCAAAATGGGCAGAGAAACGGTTGCCGACCGAGCGGGAGTGGGAAAAGGCTGCCCGTGGCACGGATGGGAGAAAATATCCCTGGGGGGATCAGTTCAATAAGAACGCATGCAATTATGGCAAATCTTTTTGGAGATGGCTACGGAAGGCACTTGCATTTGGAAGCAACGTTGATGGAAGGAGCATTGACACCACACTGGTCAACCAGTATCGCAAGGGAGTGAGTCCTTATGGGTGCTATGACATGGCTGGGAATGTCTGGGAGTGGTGCGCGGGCTGGTATGACGCGGACAAAGATGGACGCGTGGTCCACGGTGGGTCCTGGATCAATGTACCGGCCGACGTGCGGTCTGCGGCTCGGGCCGGGCTTCCTCCCACGGATCGGAGCGGCCATGTCGGCTTCCGTCTTGCCCAGGACATTCCCTAACCCTTTGCCCTTTGCTCTTTGACCCTTTGTGTTCTGAATTGAAATGCTTTCTTATGAGGTGACCATGGTGAAGAAACCAAAAGATCCTGAGCAGATGCGGTCGGAAATGGGCAAGCTCATTGAGGCGTTGGAGCTGCCGGAGCTGAACAAGCAGTTCCTGCGCGCGCGGTGGTTGGAGCAGGTCATTTGGATGGACGAGAAGGCGTGGGAGTCCGTGCGGTGGTCTCGCAGGAGTTCCGGATGGTGCTGGCCTAACCAGCGCCCAAACCTACGCAGCCCTCGCTCGACCTGCTTGCCCCGAAAGGCGTCATCCTGATCGACAACGTGCTGTGGAGCGGCGAAGTCTTGAAACAACCGCCGTTGGATGAATCCACTGTAGCCATTCAGGAGCTGAACCGTGTCGTCTCAAACGATCCGCGCGTCACCGCCGTCCTGGTCACGATCCGGGACGGGATTTTGGTGGTGAGAAGAGCGGAGAGTTTCGAATCGCGGTGATTGAGAGCACTCTGTCAATCAACCCCGCGGCAAGACACTAAAACCTTCACGATGGCCAGCCTCTCGCAATCGTTGGTCGAGGCACACAAACTCTCGGTGAGATGGAGCACCTTGGCACCATACCATCGCTGCCGCTAATTGCAGAGAATCGGCAGCTCGTAAGGGATGCAGCCGCAAGACGCGAGCAGCCTGTTCTCGAACAGCTTCACTCGGTTCCACCTCTGTCCAAGCGGCCACCAGTGCTCGCAAGATAATTTGTGCCTGCCTTTCTTCTTCGATGCCGAGAACCGCCTCTCTTCTAAGCCTTGAGAGAGCCGAGAGGCACTCAATCGGCGAAGCCCACCACGCGATGATGGATTGGTCTGTCTGAAGCAGTTTTCTTAAGGAAGGGCTTTCGCGTTCCTGAAGGCACAGAGGGATCAGCGCGGAAGCGTCCCAAAACCTCATCGCCCCTCTGACCGATCAGTCAAAATGGCTTTAAGCCCTCGACCCTTTCGATCCTTGGGTCGTGGTAGTTTCCAGAAGCCAGCCGGTAATTTACCGGTTCCCAAGCGAACCAGCCCGGCACGAGCAAGATCGCGCAGGGTGTCACTCTCATGACTGTCTTTCGACAAGGGCACGAGCTTCGCGATAGGCTTCCCTCGCTCGACCACCAGTACCTCGTCACCGGCTTTGACCTTGGCAAGACAGGCACTCAGGGTGGCTTTCAGCGTAGAAACTGCAGCACGTTTCATG
This sequence comes from Nitrospira sp., assembly GCA_029194675.1. Taxonomy (NCBI): domain Bacteria; kingdom Pseudomonadati; phylum Nitrospirota; class Nitrospiria; order Nitrospirales; family Nitrospiraceae; genus Nitrospira; species Nitrospira sp. Next base: position 344,508 of record JARFXP010000002.1, read on the forward strand.
ACGACTCCTTAGTGCATGTACATGTGACCAATATAGTCCATTCAGAAGAACGGTGCAAGGAAAGCGAGGATAGATCAACTGCGTGGGCCGCGGTCTCAGGCTGTCCTCAAACTCGCCGAACCGAAGAAACGACCGTAGGCCTAATCATAGCTCGATATCAAGAAGCACAAGAAGGCCGGATTGACCACCGGATATCGCCACAGATGGCGGTTTGTACCACATTGACCCATCAATTCGTTAAGTATAGATTTGAAGTCGCTGAAAGCCAGGCGAGTGATGGAGCCGTTCTGTGGGCTGTGGCTAAGCTATGCATAGAGGCGAACGGACCTCAGCTATGCCTAAGCGAGCTTCAGCGATGTCCGATGTGATGACTGGATCATGAGCAGGATTCTGATCTGTTACGGCCGCGATGACAGCGCCGATGTCACCGGGGCGGATCTACGACCGTTTGGTTCAGCAGGTTGGCCGGGATACGGACTACAAGGATATCGATTCCATTCCCTTCGGTGTCGACTTTCGGAAAGATCTCGATGAACAGCTAGTCAAGTGCACTGTGTCCCTCGCGATGATTGGGCGGGACTGGATGAAAAAACTGAGCAGTAAGGGTAAATCCAGGCTCGATGATCCGAGGGATTTCGTCCGCATTGAGATCGAGATTGTGTAACCCTGTGGCCTTTGTTCTTTGACCCTTTGCTCTTGACGACAAGGGCCATGAGAGACGATCAACCTTTCTGTTGCAATGAACGACTCGATGGAGGAGCCTATGAATAGTATAAGCAAGACGACAGACCATGAGTCTATGCGGGCCGAGATGGACAAGCTCATCTCATCCCTAGAGTTACCGGAGCTGAACAAGGAGTTCATGCGGGCGCGATGGTTGGAGCTGGTCATTTGGATGGATGGGAAGGCACAGGAGTCCGTCTGGTGGTATCGCAGGCTACGTCTGGCGACGATCATCGGCGGCGTGATTGTACCGGCGTTGGTCAGTTTGAATGTCGGCAGCGAGATGCAAGGACTGATTCAAGCGATCACGTTCATCGTCAGCCTTGCGGTGGCGATGAGTGCGGCCGTGGAGGAATTCTTTCGCTACGGCGAGCGATGGCGACACTATCGGCGGATGACCGAGTCACTCAAGAGCGAAGGATGGCAGTTTTTGCAACTGAGCGGAAGCTACGCCAACCAAACCCACATTCAAGCGTACCCGACCTTCGCGGCACGGGTTGAAGGGTTGAGCCGTGAAGAAGTTGAGTCCTACATCACGCAGGTGTTCACAGAAAAAAAGGAGACGAACGACAAAATAGACGCACCCTCTACCACGTGAAAGGATAGGTGCTCGTGTCGACTTGTTGACACGGTTTCTCATCGGCAGTAGCCTGGCGCAGGCGTTGCCACTGAACGGATTGAGGTCGCGCCACCCGCCAGTCACCGAGGACTTGGATGTCCAAAAACGTCTTCATTTCCTCAACTTTCAAAGATCTTGAATCGTTTCGCAGGACGGTCATTGACGCTGTCAGGCAGTTAGGTGCCGTTGATGTCTCCATGGAGCACTTTGGAGCACGCGACGATCGCCCGAAGGATGAATGTATCAAGTTGATCCGTGAACGGTCGGATGTCTTCGTGGGGATCTATGCCCATCGATATGGGTACGTCCCTGATGGGGATTCGATTTCGATTCTCGAAGCAGAATATGACGCGGCGACATCGGCCCAGGTGCCTCGCTTTATCTACATGCTGAAAGACGAAGCGGCTTGGCCGGCCGATCTCAAGGATTCCGGGGAGTCGGCAACGAAGCTGTCGGGCTTCAAACAGCGGTTGCTGAAACTGCACATCGTGCAACGGTTCACCAATAAAGACGATGTTGCGACGCATGTGGCGGCTGATCTCGGGCGATATTTTTCAGAAGGGGTCATCGCCGCTGACGGATGGCATCGAGGGATTCTGCACGAACCACCGCCCAATTGGGTGGCGCCGCTCGCGCAGAATCGCCGGCGTTACAAGGTTGTGGCGTTCGACCTCGACGGTACATTACTTCGGGGAGACCAGTATCAATTCTCTTGGGAACTCTTCTGGAACGGCCTCGGTTTTTCAGGGAAGATACAGAAAGACTTGATTCGAGAGTACCGGAACAAAGCCCAACAAGGGGAGGGTCGAGCACAACGGGTGCTCGCGTATCGAAACTGGTGCCAGCAGGCCTGTCAGAAGTTTATGACGAGGAAAGTGACCAGAGCGCAACTGACCCGGATGGTGGCCTCGCTCCGGCTCACCGTGAATTGTTGCAGCACACTGAAAGCCCTGCGGGATGAAGGTATTGTGTTAGCCATTGTCTCGGGTGGAGTCAGCCTGTTGTTGGAGGAGAAATTATCGGACTTTCAAGATCTCTTTGACTTTGTATTCATCAATGAACTCCTCTTTGATTCCCGTGGCTACCTAAACGATGTGGTGTCAACCGAGTATGACTTCGAAGGCAAAGCGGAAGCGTTGGCGTATGTGTGCCAACGGGTCGGGTGCGAACCGAAAAGCGAGGCTGTTTTTGTCGGAGACGCATTTAATGATGAAACGATCATGCTGTCGGTGAGTTTGGCGATCGCCTATCCTCCCAAAGATAAGGTTGTCGAGGGAATCGCCACGCCGATTGAAGAGGACGACCTCGAACTTGTCCGTCAACAGATCGTCAAGGAGTGAGGGGCTGAGTTGAAGAAAGCAGATCGTGCGCGGCAATGAGGCTAATCGATTGATCAGCCCACATGCTCGTTGAGACTCGGGGAGGCTCATGAAACCCCATGCCTTTGTGGCGATGCCGTTTGGCGTGAAGTTGGCGTGAAGAAGGACGGTCAGGGCAACGAGGTTGATTTCAATCGCGTCTATGCGGAGCTGATCAGACCGGTGCTGGAGGCCACAGGGGTGGAGGTCTTTCGGACGGACGAAGAAGAGTCTGCAGGGGATATTCGCACAGATATGTTTCAAGAGTTGCGTCTGGCAGCTCTCGTCGTAGTCAATCGGGTGCGGGGCCTTGCCATCATCGTGGCAGCGAGAGTACATTGCCCAACACTTAGACTGTAAACGTTTTCGAAATCGTGCTACTAGCGGGGAATAGAAGTTTGGAGTGAACATAACCAATGAGGATGCACATGAAGCTCATGCGCGTCGATCTTCGAAGCAAGCAACCCGTAACCTTCACCAGTTCCCCTCAATCTGGGTCTCTGCGGTTCGGATACCAACAACGAATACGTGGTGGTATTTGCTCGCGACAAACGCTGGGCAGGTATCTAGTGGGCAAGTTTATGCGGATTCTCTCCCGTCAGCGTTTTTGCGAATCGGTCAAGTAACATATCAAACAGCATGACTTCGCTGCCTTCAATGTTTGGGAGAGGACTTGGGCAAAACGGCTGCCCACCTAGTTCAGAGCTGGTTTGGAATATGGCCGTAAGCGGTGCTGTTATAAGAAGAAGATAAGTGTCCGTGGTGGATTACGGAGAATCCCGTGACGGCGGCAATCCACTTTGTCGACCGTGAGTGAACACCCAACACTGATGCAGATGATCTCCAATATTCTTGCGGTACGGAATTTTCATCTAACATGCGGTAACCTGGGATGCATATGACCCTGCGGGACTGCTATTTCTGTGGGCAGATCAAAGGACGACCTGAACGTGACCTCATCGCCCAGATGCTCCCTGGGTCAAAATACGTTCGTCGAGTGATGATGGAAAGCGACGCGTTCGCGGTCATACCAAGCCTCGGTCAACTGACCGATGGTCACGCCTTGCTGTGCCCCAAATGGCACGTGCGTAGCTTCGCCGCGCTTGGTCCTGATCTGCACGTTGAGTATGACGCCATGAAACGACGATTGCAACAGGCGCTCAAAGCGCTCTACGGCGACACGGTGCTGTTGTTCGAACATGGTATGGCTGCTACGGGCCGTCGGATTCCTTGCTCGGTGGATCACGCTCATTTGCATTTTGTGCCACTGCCTGCGGAGGTTGCGGCCACCTTGGTTCCTGTCCTTCGCTGGCGAAGGTTCGACGGCTCGATTGCGATGTTGAGTAGCCTGGCTGGCGGTGACGAATATCTTCAACTTGAGACTGCCGACGGTATCTGTCGCATCGCGACACAGGGCGCGGAAGGTTTCGAGTCGCAACTCATGCGCAGGGTGATTGCTGCGAGGGCAGGGAGCGAAGGGGAGTGGAACTGGCGCGATCTGCCCAAACCAGACGCTGCGCATGCCACCTGGCAGCACTTCAGGTTGCGTTGGCGGGGGCTTTGATGAACAACTATTGCTTTGTCATCATGCCCTACGGAAGAAAGAAGGGTGTGGGTGGCCGGCGGATGATCGATTTCGACAAAGTGTATGAAGACATGATTGTCCCAGCAGTCGACGGCTTCCTCGATCTACACTGCATACGGTGCGACCGCATCGACGAGCCGGGTTCGATCCACAAGCGGATGATGACGCAAATTTTCGAAGCGCGAGTCGCCATTGTTGATACCTCCACCCTGAACGCCAATGTGTTCTATGAACTTGGGGTGAGGCATGCCCTCACGCGTTCGGTCACGGTACTGATTCAGGAGGAGGAAACCGAATCGCCGTTCAACATCGCCGGGATGGCCACAATTCGCTACGGCGCAAACAAACAGAGCATGGCGCATACGAAGGACACCATACGGGCCTACGTCAGGAACGCATTGTCCAACCCCAATGGCACGGATAGCCTTGTGTATGAGGCTTTGCCGCAATTGAGGGTGCAACGGACGCAACAACAGGTCTCGAAGTTCACCGTCACACACTATCGCCTCAAAGGCTGTCCTGAAACCGGAATAAGCCGACGTAGGGTGGGATTCGTTACGGGTGATCGGCGTGACATCAATGTAGGCCAGATATGGGTCAATTCTGAGAACACCAATATGCAGATGGACAGTTTCTACGGCAAGTCCACCTCCGCGACTATTCGCTACCTTGGCGCCGAAAAAGACGCCATCGGTATGGTGGCCCGCGATACCATCGGTGACGCGCTGCGCGCAAAGCTGGATGGTCGTCTCGTGGTCGATCCGACGACCGTGATCCCTACAACGGCCGGGGCGCTGGAAGCAACCAATAACGTCAAGTGGATCTTTCACGTTGCCGCGGTTATCGGCCAGCCGCTGGTGGGGTATAGACCGATTGAACAGGTTGATCAGTGCGTGAAGGCAGCGTTGCGACTTGCCAATCACCAGGATTTCGCAAACGACGAGATTCGCTCCATATTGTTTCCCATCTTCGGCACCGGACCGGGGGGCGGCGATCTGGAATCCACGATCAAGGCATGCCTTGATGCGGCAGTAGAACATTTGGGGCGCAGCTGTGAACAGCCAAGGGGGATGCGTGACATCTACTTCTATGTTTGGGGAGCGCGGGATCTTGAGATCTGCACAACGGTTGCCTCCAAGAACCCCGCACTGCTTGCCGATGACAGCCCCGTTTGAAGTGGAAATCGGCATCGGCCCCCTGTCCGATGTCTATTTCGATTGCGACGAAACCCTCATACCCTGGGGGGTTGTTGAAGCCTTGGACGTTCGTCACATCCGAGCAGTCGGTTCGTTCACCGATCGACCGAGACGCATACACAACGCTGCCACCAGACTGCGTGGGTGCTCCGGTCTTGTGTGTGCTTCGCTCAATACGGAGATCGCTGAGGTGGCTCGAGAGCAAGGGCTTCCCGTCCTCGCCATCTCCGATCAGTCTTCAGCCAATCTGGACGAGTTCTGCCGAGCGGTGGTTGCTCATCCGTGCACCGTGCGCTCCTACGCTTTCTACATCGGTCGCCTGGAGCGTGATTTTGTCCATGCGCGCGAGGCGATTCGGGTTGCAGTCGAAAGCGAGGCTGGAATGCATTTCCTGTGCATCGACGACGGCTGTCATACCACCAATGTCGCTGGCATTCGCGAACGGACGCGGTTGCTGGTTCGGCATGCCGCTTTCTTGATCGCTGACCTGACGCTGGGCATCGAGAATCCGAGGTGCGAGAACCCCAGCCGGGCTCATGAGATCGGTATGGCCATTGCCTATGAGCGGCCGCTGTTCCTAAGCAGTCAAGAACCGCGGCGCTATCCATATTTTTCCGTGGCCGACATGCAGATGAGCTTCTGGGCGCGTGAAGATGAACTTGAGACAGCCCTACGTAGCTGGATACGCACTCACCGAATGGCGGTGGCGCGGCGGGTGCTTAACTACTCGCTGGCGAAAGCAGTTGTGTCGGAGCCCAAATTTCAATTTGATCCTAACCGACGCTTCATCGGGCCGAACTTCGCAGATCAGTCGGTACGGGTGGAGTGTTGAGGCCAACGTGTCCACTGCTTGTGTTTACTGTTTACACAATGGGCATCTGCGCGACGAGCAGATCCTTCTGCGCGGCGATACTTTCTACCTGTGTGCGCCACGAGGACAACTTGTCGAAGGGTTCCTGGCGATAGCACCCTATCGCTGTAAGGGCTGTCTGGCTCAGCTGCCAGCTACCGACATCGACGAGTTATTGGCCATGCAGGATCTGGTTCGCGACTTTTATGCCAGGAGCTACCACACGCAGGCGGTGATCTTCTATGAACAAGGCCGCGCTGGTGGCGGGGCGCTCACCGACTTCAGAGAGCGTTTCCCGCTACATGCGCACCTGTGCGGCTTACCGGCTGTTGTTGATCTCCACGGGTACCTCCGCCACACATATTTGCCGGTGCCGGTGGGAAGCCTCGCCGGGTTGGCAACAGCTGTGGGTGGGCAGCCATATCTATATGTCGAGGCATCCGATCTATCGCTGGCGTACCTCGCGCGGCGAAATGACCAAGCCACCGTGCTGGAACGGGCCCGTTTGAAGCCTGTCATCGCGCAGTTGATGGGCATCAGCGAGCGAGGAGACTGGCGAGCCTATCCCGGAGACCGCGAACTCCAACACCTGGTTGAGAACTGGAGGCACTATTGGGATGGGCAAGCATAAAGGTCTTGCAGCGCAAGGCCCAGTTGCAAAAAAAAGCAGGTGAGGCTGATGCCGCCGCAAAGACACTCCTCACCGCGATGCGCATTGCCGCAGCAAGCCTGGCGGATTTGCATGGGACCCTGGGTGGTGTGTTTTGGGACCAGGGGCGGCTTGCAGAAGCCACAAATGAGTATGATCGTGGGTATCGGATCGAGCAACGCTACGGCATCGTCAGCTCCTACAATGCACTCAACCGACTGTTGACGCGTCTGATGGCGGATGGAGCAAAACCAGATGGCAAAGCAGTGGCTAAGGGTATTCGCATTCAAGGTGGAGTCGACATCAACACGGAACTGCGGCGCCTGCAGCTGCAGTTGACAGGCCAATTACGTGGGATCGATGCAGTTGAATTCTGGACGGCCGGCGACCTCGCGGTAGTCGCGGCGCTTAACGATGACCTACGGGCGATGAGGAGGGGGCTCGCGTTGTTTATGGTGCCATCGACGCCGCGCTCCGCATACGAGGCATATCTGAAGACGGTAGCCAGACTGCTCAGCAGCAAGCATCCACGCAATCGTGGTTTGCCCATCTTGCATCGTGAATTGTTGCGCGGTGTAGACCAGCGGTGCTGAGTCTTATGCACTCTTGAAGAACCGCGTGGGCGCGGTCCACGCGAATACGTTCAGTGTGCGAGGCTCAGGTGGGGAGACGTACTGTGATTCGCCATTGAGAAGCCAACTGCCGTTGTTTCAGTTCGTGCTACGGCGGCATGCCCGGAGGGTCCTGGAGTGACGACGCCCCATCCGCTCTGCTTTGTGCTGATGCCATTCGGCCGCAAACCAGGCCTCGGCTGCGGCATCGTCGATTTCGATGCCGTGTATGCGGAGTTGATCGCACCCGCGATAGAAAAGGCCGGTCTTGAACCTTTGCGTGCCGACGAAGAAATGGCGGGCGGCATCATTCACAAACCGATGTTCGAGCGGCTGATTCTGTGCGACTATGCCGTCGCCGATCTTACCGGCGCCAATGCCAATGTCTTTTACGAGTTGGGTTTGCGGCACGGAATCAAGCCGGCTAGCACGGTGTTAATTTTTGCTGATAGCGGCGGGGTGCTTCCGTTCGATGTTGCTCCACTCAGGGCGATACCCTACAAGCTCGGTCCCGATGGGAAGCCAACCGCAGCGACTGAAGGCCGGCAGGCGCTGGCGGAAAAGTTACTCGCTGCCCGAAGCGGGCTTGTTGACAGCCCGGTGTTTCAGCTGATCGATGGTTTTCCGGATATCCAGCGGTTGAAGACAGATGTCTTCCGTGATCGAGTAGAGTATGCGCGGCAGCTGAAGGAACGGTTGGCAAATGCGCGGGAGTCAGGATGGGAAGCACTAAAGGTGATCGAGACTGAGCTCGTCGAAGCTCCAGGCGGTCTGGCGGATGCTGAGGGCGGGGTTGTCATTGACCTCTACCTCTCCTACCGTGCGATTAAAGCGTGGGATGCCATGATCGCGTTGGCAGATAAGATGTCGAAGCCTTTGGCGGCAACACCTTTGGTTCGGGAACAATTGGGTTTGGCCCTAAACCGCGCTGGCCGTGGTGATGAGGCAGAGAGCGTGCTCCTGGAATTGATCACGCGGCGTGGCACGTCCAGCGAGACCTGTGGAATGCTGGGACGGGTCTACAAGGATCGCTGGGATGCGGCGGTGAAGTGCGGCGACACCTTTGCGGCGCGTGGGCTGCTCAATAAAGCGATCGATGCCTATCTTCGTGGGTTCGAAGCCGATTGGCGCGACGCCTATCCCGGGATTAATGCTGTGACGCTGATGGAGCTGAAAGACCCGCCCGATGCCAGGCGCGAGCGGCTCATACCGGTGGTCGCATACGCGGTGGAGAGACGTATTGCGTCCGGCAAACCGGATTATTGGGACTATGCCACGCTCGTGGAGCTAGCGGTACTTGCCAAAGACGAACAAAAGGCCGAGTCAGCCCTGGCCGATGCGCTTGCGGCCATGCGCGAACCTTGGGAACCGGAGACGACGGCCAGGAACCTAAGATTGATTCGCGAAGCCCGCGAGCGGCGCGACGAATCTATCCAGTGGGCGAAGGTCATAGAAGCTGAATTGGAGCGTCGCTCGGAATAGTAATGCATGCCTGATAAGCATTGCGCATCAGGCAACTTTCCGCGGTCGTTCGTGCGAGGATTGTTAACCAGGCCGCCTCAGAACGCCGTCTCATACAGCAGAATTCACACGGGGGTGGTACCACGGGAGAGATTATTTTGGATAGCAGTGGGAGGAGCTATTGGTTGACCCTGAACAATTACCCAATAACGGCCGATACTTTCAAGACACAATGCATTATGGGGAATTAGTTCGTGGGTTCCGCGAGAAGGGTTACATGGCAGATGCCCAAGATTGGAAAGTTGTGGGAGGATAGCGCTCATGCCTGGCTCAAATTCAATGGATATAATGGATATAAAGGGTGCCAAGATTTTCATCAGCTATTCACGCAGCGACCATGAGATAGCTGCTCGAATTGCGAATGCACTCAAGAAAACCCAATTTGAGGTATGGCTAGATATCGATCGCATTCAGCCAGGCCAGAATTGGGTTCGGGTCATTGATCAAGCGCTCACTGATGCCGGCTATCTTATTGCCTTGCTATCCAAAGCTTCCTTGGAATCCCTGTGGGTGCAACAGGAGTGGACAACTGTTCTGACGAGGCAACTGTCAGGCACCAATGGTGGCGTGGTGATCCCGTTGCGTTTGGAGCCCATTAGTCTGCCAACCATCTTGCGCGCAATGCAGGCCATTGACTTATTCCCTGATTTTGACGAAGGGCTCAAGAAGTTGGTTGGGTTTCTCTTGTGTGATACCAGGCCTGCCTGGCTCGTTCAGCATGAGTTTCATGCCACGAGGCAGATCGATAACTTGGCCGACTCTCCGTCCTTGCAGACGCTAAAGACTGAACCCGCGAGATACTCCAATGCTACATGGAACGCGTGGCATCAGGCGTTGCATTCTGAACAAGTCACTGACCCGGCTCTGGCAAAGCTGGACAATCGAACCATACGCCGCATTGCTCTGAGATGTCTTAGTCAAGCGGAATTGCAAAGTTTCTGCTTTGACAATGGTATTCAGCCAGGTTCGGTGGCGGGAAACAGTTTGAATGAGCAAATTCTTTCTCTTCTTCAGCAGCTATTGAGAGATGGCATTCTGGAGCAGTTCATCAAATGGCTTGCAGAGGAGAGTCCGCGTTGCGTAGAAAACGCCATCAAGATTTTCATGCCAACTTCTCCGAACTAGGAGTCCATGACGCTGAAATAAGTATGGAAACATGTGATAACCGGAGCTATGCGGACTCCCGAAACTCCCTTGTTGGCTTCCGTCTCGTCCGGGACATTGAGCCCTAACCCTTTGTTCTTTATTCTTTGACCCGTTGCTCTTGCCCGGAAAATCAGGAAGGGAACAACAACGTCGGCAACCATTGATGAGGCTTGCAGGTATCTGTCTGGAGCAGTGGCGTGGTTTGATGCCGCGGATAAAGGATGGTTGTAGCCATGGCGTGATGTACATTTCTCAAACACAAGGAGGCTTCATGCCACACGTCACATTTATTCATGGACTTTCTAATAAGCCAGCGGCAGACATTCTTCATCAAATCTGGCGGCGCGCGCTCGCAAAGGGCAGTGGCGGTTTGGATCTCGGAGCGAAAGGTGTGACCACCAGAATGGTGTACTGGGCCGATGTGGTCTATCCAGAGCCAGATCCAAATGTAGCTGCTTACGAAAGTACGTCAGAACGAACGGCCCAAGAAGTCGATGCGAGCGGAGATGCGCACATTCCCGTGGGTGAGAACGCCAAGGAAAAGCGTTTTATCCAAGCGATGCGAGCACAAGACACCAGGATGACCGATGCAGAAATCGAGAAGGCGGGGGACCAGGGCTCGACCGACGAGAGTGCCACCAAGCTCGAGCGCATTCCCCTTCCGTGGTGGATCAAGAAGAAAGTCATGGAGGCGAAGGTGCGGGACGCCTATCTCTACCTGTTCAACAAGGAGTTCTCCCCAAGACCAGGCATAGCCTACAAGGTGCAAGACCACATCCGCAAACTGTTCATCGATGCAATCAAAGCTGCGCCAGCTCGTGGTCCACATGTCGTGGTCAGTCACAGCATGGGGACGATTATTGCTTACGACTGCCTGAAGCGTGTCCCCGGGTGCCCAGTCATCGACGGCTTGATGACACTAGGCAGTCCGCTTGGCATCGATGAAGTGCAAGATTGTTTGGAGCCGGAATGGTCACGTTCTAACGGATACCCCACATCGCTGATAAGGTCACAATGGGTGAACGTCTACGACCATCTCGATGTTGTCTGCGGAGCCGATCCAATAATTGCCAACGATTTTTGCGAAGGGAGTGTCAAGCGTATCCAAGACGTCAGCGTGACCAATGAAGGGGCTTGGCGCCATTCAATCGTGAAATACTTTGCGCGTGACGAAGTGCGTAACGCCCTACGCCAAGCTCTTGGGTTTTAAGGGAGGGCTGGATGGACACACAACAGAAGGCAGACAAGAAGGTCCAGCGCACCAGAGAGTTGCTGGGCCGCGCTCACTGGCCTATGGGAAGTGCAGATGCCCGCGAGGCCTTGCAACTGAGCAGTGATCTCAAGGACCTGCGCCAGTTTGCCCTGCTCGCAGATCTCAGTGAACGCGTGGTGCGAATGCAGCCCAACGCGATAACTGAGCAAAAAGTTTACGCACAGGCCCTGATCGAAACCGGCCAGGCGACCGCCGCGATCGCCGTGGCCGAGAAGGCCTTGGACGGACTCTCTTCCCGTCATAAGGAATGGAACGAGCTCACCGGTCTGATTGGACGTGCGTACAAACAAATTGCCATCGACACCGGAGATCCCCATTGTCCGGAAAGCCGAACGGCGCTCGCACGCGCGCTCGACGCCTACAGTAAACCTTACAAACGGAATCCGAAAAACACCTGGCATGCCATCAATCTTGTCGCGATTGCTGCATTCGCCAAGCGGAGCGGCGTGGCCATCCCGACGTCGATCAATCCCACCACACTTGCCAGGAATATCATTGCGACGATCAACCATAAACCAAAGCGTATGCGCGACCGCTGGGATGCGGCGACGTTAGCCGAAGCGTACTTGGCGCTGCACGATCTGGATGCGGTGGAGCAGTATCTACACATCTATCTCTCGGATTCCAAGATACGCCCCTTTGAGGTCGGTAGTACCCTCAGGCAATTCAGTGAGGTCTGGGGATTGCGGGACGCCACCGATTCTCGCAGCAAAGGCCTCTTGCAAGCTTTGCGGGCACGGCTCATGTGCCTTCCAGGGGCGCAGTTACATCTCTCATCCAGTGACGTAGCACTTCAGCGAAAGATGCCTCCGCCGGAGGAACGACAACTTGAAGCAATCCTTGGAAACGAAGGGACCCAATCCTACGAATGGTGGAAGTGGGGGTTGGACCGTGCCTGCTCGGTGGCCGCCATCTATGCCGGCATCGGGCAGCGTGTGGGAACGGGATTTGTCGTGTCGGCACGAGATCTGACGTACGCCGATACGGATGAATTAGTAGTCGTAACGAACTTTCATGTGGTGAACGAAAAAGGAACTAGCAGGGCTCTGAGGCCAAGCGACGCCCAGATCGTCTTCGAGGCCATCAATCCCCGCAAGCGATACAGCATTAAGGAAATCGTGTGGTCGTCCCCAGTCGACCGTCATGACGCAAGCATCCTTCGCCTGGCCGAACAGCCTTCCACCGTGACCGCCATCCCTCTTGCCAAGAACCTCCCCATTGTGGAACCGACCGCAAAAGTTTACATCATCGGCCATCCGGGGGGAGGTGGATTGGAGTTTTCATTCCAGGACAACGCGCTACTCGATCATGAAGGGGTAGAGGGGGGGAAGCCGAGTACGCCCGACGTGTGTCGCCTCCACTACCGTGCTCCAACAGAAAAAGGAAGTTCGGGCAGCCCCGTGTTCAATGCCGGCTACTGGGAAGGCATTGCCTTGCATCATGAGGGAGGCATCCTATCAAAATTGAACGGCCAGCAAGGGACCTACCCGGCCAATGAAGGGATCTCCCTTCTCTCGATCGCTGAAGCGATTGCCAACAAAAGAAATTATCACTCATGAATTCATCAGCCACCAATCCATTGATGCTCCTTTGAGATGGAAACGGGATCGTATTGTTGCAGGCCAATTATCAATGTCCGTACCGATTACCAAACTTGATTGTGACATTGTCCTCAGTCGTTCGCACAAGGACCGCCATTTTGGCTTGTAACTCGAACAGTGGCTATCCGCAATGATCTTTCCCTCACGCAGGGCGTCTGCAGTGGCGATCTCTTGTTCGCCGCAGCTTGCCAGCAACGTGGAGTCAGGGTGCAGTGGCTACGTCAGCTTTCATATGGCATCAGCAAGGTCCAATTCATCTGTCTCCGGGACGGGGGTGGGGGCGACGGTCCCGGCGGCACCGCGCACATGTATCGGGAAGTGAACCGCCGGACAGGTCAGGTGACCTGGATCGATACTCGATCTCTTTAATTCGAAACCCACCGTACCCATTTCGATACAGTCCCGTATCGGTTTAGATTCTCCACCCAATTGCTACGACCAGTCTCGCAGCGGTTTTATACCTTCTTCACAGCCGTTGAAGAAACCATAGTGAAAAAAATCCTTAGAAAGAGTACATAGGGATGCAATCAAGCTAAGTCCCTTCTGCCGGTACGTATTGGCAAGATGATTGCTCAAGTCACAGGTCGACACTATCTCGAGTTTCGTCCCGGTCGGTCTTGCACCTATTACATCACAGAAAGGAGTGCATATGGCAAAACGAGCGGTGCTCATCGGGATCAACAAGTATCAGGTTCCTGGGTCGGATCTGAACGGGTGTGTCAATGACGTGAAGAACCTGAGTGGAGTGCTGAAGACATACTATGGTTTTGCGGACAAAGACGTCATGACCCTCACCGATCTGAAGGCAACGAAGAAGGCGATGCAGTCGGCGATCCAGAAGCTGATTGCGAGCGGGAAGAAGGGCGATGTCCTGCTCCTCCATTATTCTGGGCATGGGTCGAATGTGCCGGATGACAACGGCGACGAGGCGGATCATCGGGATGAGATCTTGTGCCCGACCGATCTGGATTGGAAAGACACGCTGCGCGACGATTGGCTTCGAAAGACGTTCGACAAGCTACGTAAGGGCGTCAGCCTCACGGTGATCATGGACTGTTGCCACTCCGGCAGCATCACTCGCGCTATCACGCCGCTGGATGCGCCCAGAAGAGAACGGTTCCTTCCGTGCCCGTTGGATCTGATGGCCACTGAGTCCGGCAGAAAGCTGCGAGGAACGATTCGCGGTCAGCTGGGAAAAGCTCCCCGAGAACGGAAGAGAAAGAGCGATATCGTCCATGCCGACATTCAAGAGCTGTTGATCACTGGCTGTCGGGATACCCAAACGTCAGCCGATGCCGATATCGGAGGGACCTATAATGGGGCGCTGACCTATTACCTCGTCGAATCGATCAAAGAAGCTGAGGGTAAGCTGACCTATCGAGAACTGCACCAGCGGACCACCGCAAGACTGAAGAAGAACGATTTCGATCAGGTGCCTCAACTTGAAGGACAGCGCGCCTCGTTCGATCGGCAGTTTCTGAGCTAGAGAGGCGGGGAAAACGGTGAGAAAGGAGGCACCATGATGCGCACCTAAAGGCACGCATCACGGCCAAAGGGCCCAAGAAAATTCTTGCCCTCGATGGCGACGGCATTTCCCGGATGACGACGATCGAGGTGTCGCGGACATTGAGCGTCTGATTCCGTGCGGGACGATCATCGCCCCGCACGAGCGGTGGATCACTTTGCTGGGTCGTACGCGACATCCAGGACTTTGACGTCGAAGAAGAGTGTTTTGCCGGCCAGCGGATGGTTGAAATCCAGGACGACCGTATCGTTTTTCACCTCGGAAACACGCGGAAACACCTTTCGTCCCTCAGGGGTTTTGCCTTCCAACCGTGCCCCAACTTTTTGAGCATCCGCCGGTATCATTTTTTTGTCGATCTCCTGAAATGCTTTCGGATCAATGGTGCCGTAGCCGTCGGTTGGGGCCACCGAGAACTTCTTTTTCTCGCCAACCGCCATACCCTCGATCTGTTTCTCGACCCCGGGAATAATTTGGTGACTACCCTGAGTGACTTTTAACGGTTGCCCACCGACGTTGGTATCGACGACTGATTGATCGTCCAGTTTCAGGGTGTACTCCAGGCTCACTTGTTTTCCGTTCGAGACTGTTATTGGTGAGGTTCCTTTCTTCTGGTCTCCGGCACATGCAGCCACAGTCGAGAACAACAGCACTGCGCTCCAAGCGGACAGCACAAAGGATAGGTATGGACGTCTCATAGGTATCGTACCTCCTGTGAGAAATGGTTCGTCTGTAGACTGGAATGGGTCGCGGGACCGGATGCGCGACAGGACGGGCGATCGGTTCCAGACTATGTTGCTGGGTTACTTATCACGCTACCACATGAGTGCGCCTGATGCTACCCAGTAATTTACCGACCGTTCAACTTTGATACAGCGCGAGAAATGCGATGTTGCCACCGAACTGTGGCCCTGTTACTCCCTGGCAGAGGAGCAGTCATGATCTGTGGCATCTATTTTCAGGTGATAAGGCTCGCGTGGTGATGGCCACGTCTCGTTAAATGCTTTCGGCCACGATGCTTCATGTGCCGTCGTAAGCCTGTTGGATCTTTTGAAGATCCGGCTTAGTCATTTGAAGGATGGCCTCCATGACTCGTTCCGATTTCTTGATATCTTTGTCTCGCAGCATTTTGTCCCATTCCGGAGAGACGATTTGCCATGAGAGCCCATACTTATCCTTCAGCCAGCCGCATGGCCCAGGTTCCCCGCCTTGGGAGAGTTTGTCCCACATCTCGTCGATTTCGGCTTGCGTCTCGCACTTCACCATAAAAGAGACTGCCTCGGTGAATTTGAAGAGAGGGCCGCCGTTCAGGGCCACGAATTCCTGGTTTTCGATCTCAAACGTGACGGTCATCACCGATCCCTTCGGCTGTCCGAATTGAGCGCCGGCTTCTCCATAGCGTGTTATGGGACCCATCCTCGAATGCTTGAATATCGACAGGTAGAACTTCGCCGCCTCTTCGGCTTGGTCGTCGAACCAAAGACAAGGGGTAATTCGTTGTATAGTAGGCATTGTGCCCCTTCCTCCTCGCACGTGGACTGTGAATGAGGCTGCATTCTGATGCAAGTCGAACTGTCAGCCACAGGCCTTTCGTGCCGCCTCCTTCAATTCATCCGGGTTGACGTCTCGAACGTGCGTGGCGATCGACCACTGATGCCCAAAGGGGTCTTCCAGCAGGCCGTAACGATCTCCCCAGAACATGTCGGCGACCGACATCATGATTTTCGCGCCGGCTGCGACGGCTTGGTTGAAGACCGACTCTACATCCTGGACATAGAGATGGATGGTGACCGGTGAACCTTTCAGCGACTTCGGCCCGAATGAGTTGTGATCGGGAAATTCATCGACGAGCATGACGGGAGAGTCACCGATTCGGATCAGGGCATGGAGGAGTTTCCCCTCTAGTCCTGGTACCTTGCACAACTCCACGGCATTGAAGGCCTTCTTGTAAAATTCAATTGCATCGGCGGCACCGGCGCACACCAGGTGCGGGGTCACAGTATGCATCCCATCTGGAATCGGCTTGACCGGCTTGTTCATCGCGTGCTCCTTTCGGTTGATCCCTCGGGTGACTTATTCTTGGTTTCTATGTTGCGGGAACTATCCTCCCGCCATGGCTCCCACGATGAGGAACGGCTCGCTTCCCATGACAACGGCGTCGGGCAGGGGACTATCCGGCAATTCATGGGACAGATCCTGCTCACAGGCAAAGAAACGGATAAACGGTCTGCGTTTGAGCGTGACGTGATCACGGACTGTTCCCCGTAACACCGGATAGCGGGCTTCAAGCGCGTCGAGCACCGACCGTTGCGTCGCCGGACCTTTGACCTCAAGGGTCACTTCACCGTTCACACGCGCCAGGGTCCGTAGATGTTGAGGAAGGATGACGCGAATCATTTGTCACTCGTCTCTTGTAACGCTTGGTTACCGTATGGTCTTCCGACTCAGCACTCAGTCTTCAGCACTTCTCATGGGAGCGTCTGTACCTCTACGGAAAGCACTGCCGGCAGATCCCTTACAATCGGCGCCCAACTGTCGCCGCCATCGGCCGACCGTTGATCACCTGGCCGAACCAACTGCTGGTTTGGGAGGCATAGATGCGATCCGGATCGGCTGGCGAGGCGTTCAGGTGGTACAGCTCCCATCCGCCGAAGTGAGGGCCTTGTACCTCCCATCGTTTGCGCGTGCCGTCCGATGTCAGAATGAACGCCCCCTTTTTGGTGCCGACCAGCAGTCGTACGCTGCTCATGGTGTGATCCCTTTCTCGTGATGACCGGTTTTCGGCGGTCAGCGTCAGCCGCTTCGTCAAGTTGTCGTCCGATTACAGTTTCCTGCTGTAGATGATCTCCAGAAATTTCGTTTCTTTTTGCTTTCCGTGGGCACCGTACATCTCGAACGTAGGGTTGTTGGCGTCGGCGATTTTCCAGTGCTGTGGGTCCATCGCTCTTTCATGCTTCTTCTCTTTGGCGAAAACCGGCCAGCCGGTCAGCATGATGCACAATGTGGTCACTGCCAAGGGTTTCAACTGCATGGTGGCCTCCTGCCGGTTAAGTTTTGAGCAAAACCGCGTTCGATACGATTGATAGTCGATTGCATGGGCCGGTTTCTCAGCATCATGCTGGCTCATGAAGCGGCTAGGCGTCGGCGAGGACCTTGAATCCACCGTAGGCCATTCGTATGCAATCGAAAACCATGCCTGCGTTTGATTGCGCAGCCCGCTCGTTTCGTCCCGGCCTTTGAACGGGACATCATTATTTCCTTTTGGCAGTCTCTGCCCGCAATCGTTCTTCCTGCCCTCGCAGTTCCGGCGTGAACTCGGCACCGAAGTCGTCCGCTTCGAAGACTTGACGAATTTCGATCTCGGATTCTCCCGGCATGGGGTTGGGGCAGCGTTTGACCCATTCGATCGCCTCTTCCTTCGATTTCACCTGCCAGAGCCAATAGCCGGCAATAAGCTCTTTAGTTTCGGCAAAGGGGCCGTCGATCACGGTGCGTGTCTTTCCCGAAAATATGACACGTGTACCCTTCGAACTCGGCTGGAGCCCTTCACCCGCAAGCATCACCCCCGCCTTCACCAGTTCTTCGTTGAATTTGCCCATTTCGGTCAGCAGTTGTGTACTCGGCATGACACCAGCTTCCGACTCCTTTGTCGCTTTCACAATGACCATGAATCGCATATCAACCTCCTCTGTCGTCTCATTTGTGGGTTCGGCCAATGGTTCCGTCTATCTGTAGTCGAACGAGTAGACCTGAAATCGACAGCGATCTTCAATGCTCTTCTACGTTCAGAAACGTTTTGTGATGTCCGCACTTCATTCAGAAGGTTATGAGAGCGTCACGCGGCGCTTGCACCATAGCCTCGACCAAGCTTGCAGCCAGACGAAGGCTGGGCGCGGCTATCCCCGGTCTGATGGGGCGTACTGCGCGGCCAGGATGGCAACCAACGCAAAGGCCGGGAGGAAGTATAGGGAGGAAAGGAGTAAGCCGATCATCGTTGCCCTGCGCGGCTTTCCGTGCATTCATTCAGGAAGCCAACTCCACCTGAGTTGCCCAACTGTTCACCGATTGCAACCCTCTGAGATGCGATGACCTTCAGGGTCAGACCTGGTATAGCCGGGTCCAACGGCACAGACCACGAGCGACCAGGTTCCTATTAATAGACTGGCTGTAGGTATGATGCTTCCGCTCATTGCTTTCGCTTCAGATCGATGATACGGGCTATCTTGAGCCGGTAATTTCTTCGACGAGGTGTCCGGTACAGCATCCTGTTGCGATCAATTGAGCTCCCTCTCGCCACAGCTGTTTCAGTAGAAGCTTACCGTCCTCTCCCACAAAGGTCACACCCGTGAGGTCCACGACGAAAGGGACTGCTTCGACCGATTGGATAGTTCGCCACTCCTGCTCGAGTTCACCGACCCAGGGTCCGGTCAGGCTGCCCTCCAGTCTGAGTCGCATCGAATTCTTCTCTGAGGTGATCTTCAGCATGCGAATATCCTCGGAACTATTCCATCACAACCATCCACTCATGCGGGTGTTTCCATCGGCAGCAATTTCTCCTCTTCGAGATTAAACGACGCCGCTTCAGGCTCTAAGATCGGTCGGTGTTGGGCAGCGATCAGCGAGTAGAACACCGGCACCACGAACAGCGTGAAGATCGTGCCGACCGTCATCCCCGTGACCAAGACCATGCCGATGCTGTTGCGTGCCGCTGCGCCGGGCCCGGATACCAGCACCAGGGGAAGATGTCCGAAGACGGTGGCCGCCGAGGTCATCAGCACCGGACGCAGTCTGGTCAGGGCCGCCTCACGCACCGCGTCGAGACGAGCGAGTCCGCGAGCCTGAAGCTTGTTGGCGAATTCCACAATCAAGATGCCGTTCTTCGCGATCAACCCGACCAGCGTGATCAACCCGACTTGTGAGTAAATGTTGATGGTCGTGAAATCCAAGAAAGTAAAGATCAGTGCGCCGGAGATCGCGAGCGGCACTGAGCCCAACAAGACGATCAGCGGATCTCGGAAGCTGTGGAACTGGGCGGCCAATACCAAATAAATGAGCACGACGGCGAAGCCCAGTGTAACGGTCAAGGCAGCGCTCTCTTGGCGGATCTGTCTGGACTCGCCCGCATAGTCGAGCATGACAGGAGGATTGCTTGCCTTCGCCGCAGCCGCTTCCAGCACCCGCAGTCCTTGATCTTTCGTGACGCCGGGCTTGACGCCGCCGAAGATGCGCACGGCGTTCCGCTGCTGAAAGCGGTTCAGGGTACGAGGCGCGGTACTCGTTTCGATGTGCGTGAACGTCGACACCGGCACCAGTTGGCCGCCCGGTGTTTTAATCTTCAGATCGAGCAGGGGACCGACGGTCGAACGGTCCTTGTCTCCGAGCTGCGGGATGACCTTATAGCTTCGATCGAAGTAGTTGAACCGGTTCACATAGGCCCCGCCGAGCATGGTGCCGAGTTCGCGGCCGATTCCGGCCAGGTCGAATCCAAGATCGGCGAGACGCTCCCGGTCCAGCACGACACGCGCCTCGGGCAAATCGATTTTCAGGTTTGTGTCGACGTACAAGAACATGCCGCTCTGCCACCCGGCGTTCAGGACTGCCCCCGTCGTTTCGAGTAATCGCTCGATCGGCAGGTCGCTCTGCAACAGCAGTTCGACGTCATATTGGCCCGGCGTCGGCAGAGGCGGGTCCAAACGCGGGAAGACCCGGAGGCCAGGCACCTGAGAGACCAGGCCGAACATCTCACCGTACATTTCCTCGGTCGAGCGTGTCCGCTCGTGCCAATCCTTCGCGACCAAGCCCCCGAAACCGCCCCAGGACGTCGTCAGTGACCAGGTGAACTTCGTTTCAGGAAGGGACGTGATGGCTTGGACGACGTTCAGATGTTCGCGGTTGCTGGCGGCAACCGTCGAGTCTGGGGACGCTTCGAAGAACAAGCTGATGTGGCTTTGATCCTCCACCGGCGCGAGTTCTTGTCGCGAAAACAGGTAGAGCGGCCAGATCATGGCCATGATCAGTAATGCCGCCGCCACGATTCCCCAACGCATGGTCAATGCGCCGTCGAGCAGCCAGGCGTAGGCGCGGCGTGCCTCTTCGAACCGTCGGTTGACAAAGGCGGTCAACCGGCCTTCCTTCCCTTGCGGGTGGACAAAGCGCGAGCTCATGACCGGCGAGAGCGTGATGGCGACGACGCCCGACAACACCACTGCCACGGCGAGCGTAATGGCAAACTCCAAGAAGAGCGAGCCGGTTAACCCTCCCTGGAATCCGATCGGCGTGTAGACCGTAGCCAGCGTGATCGTCATGGCGATGATCGGACCGAGCAGTTCGCGGGCTCCGATCAACGCCGCCTCGATCCGCGACTTGCCTAGGCGCACATGCCGCTCGACGTTTTCAACGACGACGATCGCGTCGTCCACGACCAGCCCGACCGACAGGACGATCGCGAGCAACGTCAGGAGATTGAGGCTGAAGCCGAACGCAACCATGAAGATAGCCGCGCCGATCAGCGATACCGGCATCGCGACGAGGGGGACCAGCGCGGTTCGCACCGAGCCCATAAAGAGGAACACGACGAGGGCGACGATCAAGATCGTCTCAGACAATGTCTTCGTGATTTCCGTCAGTGCATTCCGCATGAACATCGTGCCGTCCCACACCAGCTGCATGTCGATGTCGGGGGGCAGTGTCGGCCGGATGCGCTCCATCTCGTCGACCAACCGATGCTGGACCTCGATTTCATTCACACCCGGTACCGGCCAGATCCCGAGGTACACGCCTTCCGTCGCGTTGTACTTGGCGATCATGTCGGCTTCTTCGGCCTCGCGCTCGACCTTCGCAATATCTTTTAGCCGGACGATGGCCCCGCCTCGATCGGCGACGATCAGCTCCTCGAACTCGGTAGCGGAGCGAAGATCGGTGTTCGCGAGCAGATTGATCTGAGCGAAGTTTCCCTTCGTCCGCCCGACCGCGGCCAGGTAGTTGTTGCGCCGCAGCGCGTTCTGCACGTCTCCGGGCGACAGATTGAAGGATGCGAGGCGGTCGGGATCGATCCAGATGCGCATGGCGATTTGGCGACCGCCTTCGAAGGTGACTCGCTGGATGCCGGCGAGTGTGGACAGTTGCGGCTGGAGCGTGCGCAGCAGCCAGTCCGTGACGGCAGGCACAGTTCGTTCGCTGGAGGCGAAGCTGAGGTAGAACGAAGCGTAGGGCCGATCGGCCCGCTGCAGCTCGATCACCGGCGGTTCGGCTTCCACCGGCAGTTCGGCGCGCACCTGTTGGAGTCGTGCCGTGACCTCGGCTAGGGCCGCCGTACTGTTATGGTTGAGTTTCAGGTGTACCGTGACGGTGCTGACACCGGCCCGGCTGGTTGACTCCACGTAATCGACGCCGCTGATTGCAGAGACCACTCGCTCGATCGGTGTGCTCAAAAATCCGCGAACCGTTTCGGCGCTCGCGCCGTAGTAGACAGTTGTGATGATGACCGATGAGCTTTCGATCTGCGGGTACTGCTGCACAGGCAAGGACATCAACGCTCGCCAGCCGACGAGGATGATCACGAGGTTGACGACCACGGCAAGGACCGGATGCTTGATAAAGATGTCTGTGAATGAGCGCATGCGGATATCCTTTTTGTGCCTTTTCGGCTGGTTCAGCGTCTGCTGAGCAAGTGACTCAGCCGATTCTCTTTACCCTGTTCATCGATGATGGCCACCAGCACACCGTCGCGTAACTTGAAGGAGCCGGATGCCGCCACCATCTCGTCGACCGACAACCCTGTGTGGATGACGATCTCGTCGCCGACCATCGCGCCGCTTTCGACGGACCGCACATGCGCCCGCATCTTCTGCTCTTGATCCGGCGCGATCACAAATACCTGATCGCCTCCCGGCCCCTTGCGCAACGCACTGACCGGAACGGCGACCGCCTTCCGGAGGGGCCCGACCGGCACGCGCACCCGGACTGACGTGCCGGGGGTCAGCCTATGGCTTGTACCATCAACCCGCGCCCGCACCATGGCATTGCGAGTCGTCGGATCTATCCGCGCATCGAGGGCGACGATGGTGGCTCTGGTGGCCGCCGCTTCACCGGCCGCGAACACC
Organism: Nitrospira sp.; assembly: GCA_029194675.1. NCBI lineage: Bacteria > Pseudomonadati > Nitrospirota > Nitrospiria > Nitrospirales > Nitrospiraceae > Nitrospira > Nitrospira sp. The sequence continues at coordinate 367,264 of JARFXP010000002.1, forward strand.
TCGACCATCTCCCCATCCCGTAAGCCGGATGCGACTTGCTGTGCCACGGTGAAATCCACATGTACCGCATCGCTCACGCCCTGGAGCGTTGTGAGCAATGTTCCTTCGTTCAGGTATTGGCCTGGGTGAACATCGGCGATCCCTACGTGTGCCAGGAACGGCGCCCGAATCGTCTTCTTGGCGATGATCGCCTTGGTACGGGCAATCTGGGCGCGGGCAATATCCAAGTCGGCACGAGCCCGGTCGACTTCCTCCTGAGTTGTGGCGAGTTCCTGATTGAGGTTCTGTCGACGATTGAGCACCGTCTTGGCAAGAGCGGCCTGGGCTTCCTGCGCCTGCAGCTCCGCTTCCTCGACGGAAACGTCGAGCGCGACCAGCAAGGTGCCAGCTTCCACGATCTGTCCCGGCGTGAGCCGGACTTCGCGGACTGTCCCGGCGAGTTCGTTCTTCAGCATGACCGAACGTAAGGCCAGAACCGTGCCGATCGAGGTGGTGGTCTGTCGATGTTCAATGTCCCTGGCCGCAGCGACCATGACCGATTCCATCGGCTCCGGTTGCCTGGCGGAAGCCTCGGCACTGGCTTGAACGGATGCATATTTCCACAATCCCAAGCTGAGACCGATAGAGATTATGCTGAACAACAGTAAGGAGCTGAGCCACCCACGACGATTCATGATCAATAACCTCCTGCCCACTGGCGTGAATCTGACAGAGGGAGTTCAGCAATGGACGTTCCAGCAGGTGTTGCGAGCCGGTAGAATGTGTAACGCATGAATATAATAGTGAAATATTTATTCCGCTGGAAGAATCTTGGAACAAAAAGAAAGGCATTGCCGGTAGGAGTCTGCCGTCAGTTCGACAGGTGCCGAAATATCGGCGAATGTCAGTGAGATGAGAAGTGTCAAACTGATGATAGATGCCCTCGGTCTCCTTCGTGGAGACGAACTCCGGAATGTCTGGAAACAATAGCGCGGCGATTATACCTATACCCGGTTTGTTCCTTCACGTGTATCATTGCTCTTTCGGCCAGTAGTCCCGTTGAAATTCCTTCAAGACTCCGTCTGGGCCGAACGTGAGAATCTTATTCCAACCCTGAGCACCGCCGTAGCCCCGAAACTCCCATCGCAAGATTTCTCCACCGTCTCCAGCTTTCGCTCGCTTCGTCGGCCGTCCCCATTCGCGCACATAGTAATCCTTCGTCTTCACGCCGACCTCCTGCCGCATCTGCGCGTCAAACGCCTCCCAACGTTGTTCCAAGGTCCAATAGCATCCGGAGAGGAGCGGTACGGTGGCAGCCAACACAACAGAGAACAGCAAGGTCACAGTCTTCATGCTACACCTCTCGAATTCTTGAGAAGTCTTGCATCATGGCGCCTTCGCTATCAGCCGGGCCAGTGCGCCGTCGAGTTCAGGCGCGTCCGGCAGAACGATCCGAAACTCTCCTTCAAGCGTTTCCCTCATATCGGTCACGCTCGTAATCAGATGCCGGTCTTTACCGCCGGCTCGATGATGCACGGTCAGTTGGTTGTTGAGCAGCCCATATCGTCGATCCGGTGCGGGCCTGGCCGCCAGAAGACTGCTCACAAACCGAGAATTCGGGTGGGTGGATACGTACCAATTTGCCATCTCATAATCGGGCAACAATTGCTCGGCCAAGCTGAACCAGTACAGCGAGACCCAGTGGTCGTCGATTTTGACTTGCTCGATAAATTCCTCAAATTTCTCCTGGGCCTTCACCAGACGGAAGGGTTCATGCGGGGTGGTTTGCTCGATATCGAGTTCGAGCCGTAATGGGCCCGTCAGCGTGATCCCACCGAATCCGGCGTCCACGACGTAGCGCTCCCCGTCGAGATCGACCAGAAGCAACATATGACTCCGGGGAGGCACGGTTCCTTCCGGCATGCTCCATAGCACGCGCGCCGCCAGTCCGGTGACGCGAAACCCCAGCGCGTCGAGCGCATGTTTGAGCAGGAGATTGTGTTCGAAGCAATAACCGCCGCGACCGTCCCGCACCAGCTTCTGCTGAAGCGACTCCGCATCTAAGCGAACCGGCCATCCCATCAAGGGATTCAGGTTTTCAAACGCAATGGTCTCGGCGTGCCGGAGCTGGATGGCGGCCAAAGTATCCAGCGTCGGCTTGCGTGCTCCCTCGTAGCCGATACGCTCGAAATAGGCGGTTAAGTCGATTGCCGTCGTCGGAGCCCGTTGCAGCGTCGGACTATCCATGCATGCTCTTGAGAGCCGGTACGGCTGTACCGCTCTCGTCGTGACAGGATGCGATCATACCGTAGGCTCCGCGCGGTATACCCAAACCTTCGGCAACAAGAGGTTTGTGGCGATGACCGCAAGCACACAAACTACACCGCCGCTCCACAGACTGATAGAAACGCAGCTCTGCGCAGTGACCCAGCCGGCGCGCCGTGCAGGGGACCGGGTGTTCGGTGAGGGGGTAGACGCAGGCGGGGTGTCCTCAATCCCGCGCTGGTTTTGGTCTTGAGCGAACTCGGGTCGGTCGAGGCGATCAAGACGATTGAGATACTCCAAGGTGCTCGGCATGTGTTTGGTGATGCCCATGCCGGGCCAGCGCAAGACGATTCACGGCAGGCCGAGGCTCAGAAGCACCACGAGGCCCGCCGTGACATTCTGTCGACGGGTTTAGCTCATGCTCTTGCCCATCCGCGCTATTTCTTCTTGCCTATCGTTTGTTGCAGGAGAGATTTCCATTCGTCCCGGTTGACGGACGGCATCGTGGTAATCTGAATATGACCCATCGAGGCATTCAATACTGCTGCTTTCATGGCCGTCTTATTATCTGGAAATTCCCAAATGGCGACGACGTCGTATTCGCCCAGGCAATAGTACGCCTGGATCAACTTGCCGCCGAGCGTCTGAGCGTTCTTCTTGACCATGTCGGCGCGCTCGGTCCCTTTGTCTTTCATGGTTTGAAGACCATGCTGCGTGAACTTGATGAGGCTGACGTAACTCGGCATAGTAGACCTCCTTGGTGGGTCGACGCAGAGGGAGCGTCGAGTTGCGGAATTTTAGACGCTTTCGGACGGCCAACACAAGCGAGAAGTCAAGTGGATGGTTAAGCTCGGAACCCACACTATTCATGAACGTCTCTACTGCAACCCCGGATATGCCTCTGCGACGAGCTTGGCGAGGAGTTCGCACGGCCAAACGGGCTGGGTGGGCCGGTCAGGTTCTTACGGTAATCTTCGGTTCAGGCGCGTGTGCTCTCGCGTTCATTCGCGCATCTCACTGGTACCAGGTCGACGCTGACTAGGGCGTGTCATCAATTAAGCCATGTCATCGAAGCAGCGAGATAGATGGCACCGAGGAAATTGGCGGCGCGTTTATCATAGCGGGTGGCGATGGCACGGAATTGCTTGAGTCTCGCGAAAAAGTTCTCGATCAGATGGCGGGCTCGGGAGAGGTCTTGATCGTATTCACGTGGGGTTGTTCTGTTGGATTTGGGTGGGATGACGATGGTCTTCCCTGCTTTTCGCAGCGGTTCAATCACCCGTTCATCGGCATCGAAGGCTTTATCGGCGATGACGGTATCCGCCTCAATGCCGGGTAGCAAGACATCGGCGCCCTCCAGATCATGCGCCTGTCCTGGGGTGAGATGAAACCCGGTCGGATTACCCAGCGCGTCACAGGTGGCGTGGATTTTCGTGGTCAGGCCCCCCTTGCTGCGTCCGATGGCTTCCTGCACTTGGTGCCCCCTTTTGCCCCAGCGCTGTGCTGGTGGGCACGGACGATGGTGGAATCGATCATCGCGTATTCATTGTCGAGATCCTCGGCCAGACGCGCAAACACCCGTTGCCAGACGCCGCGTCGACTCCAGCGCGTATGGCGCGTGTGGATCACTCGGAAATCTCCGAACCGCTCCGGCAGATCCCGCCACGGGATTCCCGCGCGATACCGGAACAACACCGCTTCCACAAATAGCCGGTTGTCCTGCGCGGTCACCCCCACCGTGCCTTCACGCCCAGGCAACAGGGTTTCAATCTTCTCCCACTGGTCATCCCGCAACCCGTACCGTCTCACCATCCGCAGGCCCCTCCTTCGGCCTGGGACGGAGTGAATCACACCACGATGGCTTTGTGAACCTAGAAAATTAATTGATGACACGCCCTAACCTGAACCGGCATACTTTTCAATTCTTCTTCCGCCGGTCGTAGGGTAGGTGGGCGAGTCGTTCAGGGCGCAAGCCGTATCGCGGAGGTCTGGGCGAGGCTTCGTCCCCAGTTGCTGGTAATCCGGCGTCTGGTTGACGGTTGCTGATGCGAGGCGTGACAGATTCAGGCAGGGTTCTGCCGGTTGGCTGCCGCATGCGGGATCCGGGAGCGCTTCGTTCGAAAGTGGACCAGGTCCTTCGAGAAGAGCACATCCAGCGTCCAGTCCAAGGCCACGAGCAGTTTCTTTTCAAAGCGAGGCAGTTTCAGCAAGTAGATCGTCCGCCACAACCACCAGGCGATGAAGCCGGAGAAATTCACCCCGAGAATGTTCGCGACGCCGGTCCGTTTCCCAATGGGAGCCAGCAGCCCGAGCGTCGAGTAGACGAAGGGCTTCATGCGCTCCCCTCGCAGGGTCGCCAGGATATTCCGCGCCGCCACTCTCCCTTCACGCAGCGCATGTTGCGCGGTCGGAGGATGGAAGGCTCCGGTTTTACGATCCGGCACGAGCGCGCAGTCGCCGAAGGCCCAGAGGCCCGGCCACCCCGGCACTTCCAGGTACTCGTTGACGAGGACCCGGCCCTTCGTTTTCGGGCAGGGCAGGGTCTCCAAGAGGGCATGCGGGCTGATGCCGGCGGTCCAGACCAGCGTATTGGTCGACACTGTCGTCCCATCGCTGAGGGTGACATCGAGGTCCGTCACGGCGGTGACTTTACAACTTGAATGGATTTCCACCTTTTGCTCGATGAGTTTGCGCTGGGCGTAGGTGCCGAGCTCCTCCCCCAGTTCCGGCAAGATGAATTTCCCCGCACTGACCAGGATGATCCGCAGCATGTCCGCCCGCAGATGCGGGAAGAACTGCACTGCCTCCCGCAGAAAGTCATTCATGGCCGCGATGGTCTCGACCCCGGCGAACCCGCCGCCGGCCACGACGAAATTCAGTAAGGGCGCCCGGAGCGACGCTCCGCACTCATAGTCCGCCTCTTCCAGATTCGCGATGAGGTGGTTGCGCAGCACAATCGCATCATCCAACGATTTCATGGTCAGCGCCCGGTCGGCCAAGCCGGGGATGTGGAAGAAGTTCGTGGTGGACCCGAGGGCCAGCACCAGGTGGTCGTAGGGCAGCGAGTGGCAATGGGCCTCGTGCCCATGCGAGAGGCCGACGCGCTTGTGCACGAGATCAATGGCTTCGATCTCGCCGTGAAAGAACGTCACGCGCCGCAGCAGCTTCCGGATCGGGCTGACGATATTGGTGATATCCAGGTCGCTCGCCGCGACTTCGTGCAGCATCGGGGTGAAGAGGAAAAAGTTGTCCTGGTTGACGAGGGTGACGTCCAAGTCGGCTCCGCGTGTCAGGGCCCGTTCGAACTCCAGCGCGGCATACATCCCGCCGAACCCCCCACCCAGAATCACCACGCGCGGTTTTCCGTTAGACATCAATCCTCCTCAATGGCGAGCATTTTCTTGGGAATATGAAGCTAGGGAGGTGAGAAATCGAGGCGCGAGAAGTGACGGTTCCTGAGGGGATTGTCGAAGGTGCGAGCCTCCACCTGTTTTCATTCCACCACCCAGATCGCAAATCCTTTGGCGGTGTGCAGGAGATGGTCGGTCGTGCCGCCGCCGAACATCTGTTTGATCCGCGATATCCCCTGCCGACCCACGACGATGGTATCGTGATGCCCGTTTCGAGCCTCTTCGAGGATATTTCTGGCGATGTTGTCGTCATGACCATATTTTACCATCACTCGGTTCATGTCGAACCCGGATCGTGTCAACGTCTCACAGGCCTGTTTCAGGACATGACACTCGGATTCCCGCTCCTTTTGAATCCAGGCGTCCTGCTCATTGCGCAACTGGGCGCTCAATTGCGCCTCGACCGCCGGGTTCTCCGATCCACCATGCTCCAGGAACCTCCGCGGCATGGGCTTGAGCACATGAAAGAGGGTGATGACGGCGTTGGGCGTTCGGCTCAGCAGAGATCCAACATACTGGACCACGCGATGGGAGTTTTCGGACTCGTCCACAGCCAGAAGAATTCGCCCAGCGACCGACCTACTTGCTTCCTTCTCTCCATTCTCTATATTCTGCTCTGCCTGTTGAAACATAGGCACCTCCCAAATCCTTGACAGGTTTCATCTAGAGCCATGCCTTCACACTCACGACATGAGTGCTTGAATCTCGTCTTGAGTTGAGCATCGATATTTCCCCAATGCGGCCTACTCCAATTACTTGGGCCGAGAAGACAGATGCTAAACACAGTCCGCTTACCTCATCCCACCCCTCATTTCCGGCATGACGAACCACACAATTCCCAGCACTACGAACCACAGCATCAGCCCAAATGAGCTGACCGCGCTGACCATCACGAGACAACAGAGGAAGATAAGCGGCACCCGGGTTATAACCTCACAGGAATCTACGCACCACTTCGCATATCGCCGGCGCGTTACCGATGTTGAGCAGCCGGTTCTTCATGATGTTGCTCCTGACCGAGGGACCACTCGTGGTTCATCAGGCTCATGTGATAGCTCAGACCCACTCGATGGAGTGCGATCAAGTTCTGTCGGCTCAGACGATTGATTGCAACAAACACGTGGCTCCAAGCGAAGTCTGGTTGGCCGACCGTCAGCATCTCGTCCATCGTCATTACTTCGTATCGTTGAAGCATCGTCAGGATGGCCAGCTCCATATCCGCATGTCCCGTGGTCATAGACTGTCTCCCGCTGCGCTATGGACCAACCTGCTCGAATGCCCGTACAGATTCCCGTTCCACACTCTGAGTCATGGCCGAGCTCAGCATGCTCAACAGGATGCTCGGGTCGGATGACTTTCGAACCCAGGCAAAAGCTCCCAGCGTCTGCGCCAGGTCGTACATATCCCAGTCGACTTCCGTGAATAGAATGATCGGTCGTTCGGGCCAGGTCGTTCGAGATTGCTTCAGGAGATCGAGCCCATTAAGGTCAGGAATGTGAGAGTCGATGACGACCGCATCAACGTGGCGAAACTGCATCTCGCATAGTGCCTGAACCCCATCAGGCACCTGCACGACGACAAACCCCTCCTGCTCTAGTAGTCCGGCGAGAGGCAGTTGCGTTGTCTCCGGATCATGGATGAGCAACAAGCGTCTCCCATAGCCGATCATGGGCTTCTCCTCTCCGAGGTCGTGCCGCCGTTCGGCTGCTCTGCAGGACTGTCGCTCCTCTCTTGTAGCGAACCCGCTCGCATCGAACTGTCGACCTCGTCGCAATGACAGTAGGGACCATCGATGACCGCCCACCCACAGACCAATTCGTCCATCTCAGCGGCAAGATCGGCTGCTGACATTCCTCCGCAACGTGGACAACTCATCCCGCCCCTTTCTTGCAATCATCTCACCCGAGGAGGCCTGTGCACGATTCGGCCCGCACAAGCTCCACGAGGTCATGAGCACCGAAAAGCCATGGATTGTAGTAAACACCATGGTCTCATTCAGGAGGATAGGACCGAGGCGCTCGTACATGTGGGAGTCAGTTGGAGCGGTCTGTAGGAATTGTCCGACAGGGAAGCGACTCGGGAGAGTAGGGGCGCTAAGGGTGTATCACCACCGGCGGTGAACTACGTTGGGAAGACACAGAAGGGGTCGGCTGTCGTGATCATTCCACGAGGTGATGTTGTACCGCGTAGCGCGCCAGGTCTGCATTGGTCTTGAGATTCAGCTTCTCCAGGATGCGGGTACGATAGGTACTGATGGTTTTGATGCTGAGGGACAGTTGGTCGGAGATCTCCGTGATCGTGCTGCCGCCGGCAATCAGGCGAAACACCTGGTCTTCGCGATCGGACAAGGAACTGTGAGGCGGTCGCTCGTGGTCGCCTTGTTGATGAATGTGCGATGCCAGGAGTTCAGCCGTTTTGGGTGTGATGTATTTCCCTCCGCGCGAGATCACCTTGATGGCCTGCACCAATTCCTGGGGAGCGCTTTCCTTCGTCAGATACCCGGCTCCGCCGGCACGTAACACGCGTACGGCAAACTGGTCCTCCGGATGCATGCTCAATACCAGTACGGGAAGGTTTGGGAAGAGCCGTTTCAGTTCGTGCAACCCCTCCAACCCGCCGCGGCCCGGCATAGTTAAATCCAACACAACCACATCCCACCGGCGTTGCTGTGCTTGCTCCACTAACTCATGGACGTTCGAAGCCTCACCGATCACGGCTCCGGAAAACTCATCGGTGAGAATCTGCGTCAGGCCTCGGCGAAGGTACGGGTGATCGTCTGCAAGGAGAATGTTAATCATCGCTTGTCGGAGATCGCGGCATTCTGACGGTGACCGTTGTTCCGATTCCCGGCGTGCCTTGAATGTCGAACGCACCGCCCTGCTCTTTGGCGCGTAGGCGCATCCCCAGCAGGCCGAAGGCTTTCGGCCCGGACTTTTCATCGGCGGTGATGCCTTGGCCGTTATCCCTGATTTGCATGATCACATGGTCGCGGGTTTCTTCCAGTCTGATGTCCACTTTGCTAGCATGGGCATGCCGAGCCACGTTCGTCAAGACCTCTTGGAGGATGCGGAAGAGCGCGGTCGATTGCTGATCCCCCACACCAATCCGGTCCGGTGAAATACTGGTGGTACAGGCGATTCCGGTCCGATGACGAAACTCACGCGCTTGCCATTCAACCGCGGCTTCCAGGCCGAGTTGATCCAACACACCGGGCCTTAACGTCGTCGCGATCTCCCGCACCGATTGAATGGTGGAGTCCACGAGCTCCAGCGACGAAGCCAATCTTGACAGGACGGCAGATGGCTCGAACGAGCCATTCGATTCCATAATTTGCTTGTAGACCCACGACACATCGAGTTTTAAGCCTGTCAAGGCTTGCCCCAGCACATCATGAGCCTCCAACGCGATTCTTCCTCGTTCTTCTTCACGCACCGACTCCAAGCGAACGGCGAGGGCCGCGAGTTGGTTGCGGGAATTAAGCAGCGCCTCCTCTCCGCGTTTCCGATCAGTGATATCCATCGAACAGCCGACGATGCCGATTGGAGCACCGCTGTCATTCCGCAGCAAGACGAGCGAAAGGTGGGCAACCCGTAGTGCTCCGGACTTGGTGAGTCTCCGGATTTCGACCTGATGGGTTCCTTTGGTCTTGACAGGGGTAAGCACGTCACGTTCCAGGAACTCGCTGTCCTCCACTGGGTAGACAAATGAGATATGTTTGCCAAGGGCCTCGTGTATCGTATATCCAAGCAATCGTTCCGCCCCGTTATTCCAGCTCGTCACGTAGCCGTTCATATCAACAGTGATAACCGTTTCTTGGATTTGATTGATGATGTCGGCCTGTCTCCGAATCAGTTCATCCGCTTGTCGTTGTGCGGTGATGTCGGCGAAGAGGCCGACGAGTTCTTGAGAGGTTCCGTCTGACCGTAGGATCAACACCGCTTGGTCGCGGAACCAGCGGTACTCGCCGTCGTGTGTCTGCCAGCGGTACTCAGTCGCCAGTGCGCCGGTTTCGGACAGTTTGTTGAACTCCGTCAGGGTCTTCTCTTGATCGTCGGGATGGAGCCGCGATGCCCAAAGGGATGAGTTATCCACAAAACTTTTTGGTGGATAACCGGTCACCGTCTCACTGTTCTCGCTCACCCACAAGGCACCATAGTCCCCCGAAGGCTTTGCAGAGTACATCACGATGGGCAAACTGCGCAAAATCAAGGCTTGGCGGGCGTGCCCCACCATGACGGCTTTCTCAGCCTGGCGGCGTTTCGCCAAGTCGTAAAAGATCACGAGTCCTCCCCCGCCGGCAAGAACAATGGTCAAGAGGGTTCCACCAAAAATGAGCGACAACGTGAACGCAGCCTCGCTGTCTGTGTGCTTCGACCAGTCAGCCAAGAGCATCTGCTCCTGCTCCCGCATCTTCCCAAGCACGACTTTGATCTTGTTCATCGTCTCTGTACCGGCGTCGAGATGTGCCTTCATCTCATGGATGTCCATCTTGTCAGCATCCCTGAGGTCGATTAATGTTCGGGATTGTGTCAACCTCAGGTCGATCAGACGATGTAACGTCAGCACGTGTTGTCGCTGAACCTGACTGTCCACCGTCTGGTCGGCAAGGGTGCGCAAGACTGCCTCGATGTTCTGACGCTTGTCACGATATGATCGCAGGTATTGCCGTTCACCTGTCAGCAGATCGATCAGTTGCCTGGATTCCAAGTCCTCCATGAGGAGAAGCAGCTGCTCAATCGTTTCTCTGATCTCATGCGTTTGCACGACTCGGGATTCATGAGCGATGAGGTCAGCCGCACTACGATAAGAAATGATCCCGATTCCAAGCAGGAGGATGAACGCAGCCACGAGGCCCACCGCAAGCTTCTTCTCAAGCGAAACCTGGATCAGACCTTCAAACATTGACCCGCCTCCTCGCACGCGCGTGGAGTCAGACAGCCACTAAACACGTGCAGCGTCTCTTCGCGTACCCTGAGTCATGTCCACGCTATCACGGTCCACGAAACCTTGCTCAGGTATCATTGCCGACGCGACGGCATTCGATTGCCGCTCCCGCGGCGAGACATTGCGGCTCAGCTGAATTTCTATGACCTGCTTGACGGACGCCGAAGTATCATCACCATGATCAGCCCCACCAGGATCATTAGGGCTCCAATGCCGATCCATCTGAACGTTTGATGAAGCGTGGCGGAGGAGGTCACCCATTCCTCACCAAGAAGATAACCCGCTGTGATAAATGTGGCAGACCAAACCATCGCGCCGGTGTACGCAAAAATTGCAAAGGTGGGATATCGAAGTCCAGATGCACCTAACATTAGGGCGCTCAGATGTCGCAGACCTGGTACAAAGTACGCAACAAGGAGTCCATACTTCCCCCATTGGCTGACCCACCGCTGTGCAGTAAGAAAGCTGGTTTGGTCGATATGGAGCCATGGCCCCAGTGTCATGGGGACGTGTGCCCCCAAGAGATGACCCAGGCCGTAACTGATCGTGATCCCACAGGCGCTGCCCACCACGGCGGCCGACAGTGAGAGCGGTGTCGACAATTCACCCTTAAAACTCAAATAGCCGACAAAGAGCAGCAGTGTTTCATCGGGAATCGGGAGGCCGACAATCCCCAACATGAGCAGCAGGACAATGGCTGGGTACTCATAGTTGTGGACCCAGGCAAGCATTGTCTCCATGATGTTCCGCTCACTGCCCGTTAATTGATCCACAACGGCTGAGATGTCTTCACCAGGCTCTCATCCGGTTTTGGCATGAGACTCATGTGCAAAAAGTCTTCGCTGCGCGCGTTACCGGAATCGGCCCGATTCCCGCATAAGCTCGGGGGGCGATGCTTTACGTGCAACCAGAGGTCTCCGTCCCGCATTGCTCCCTGCACGATGACGGCCCCAATAGCACAAGTCGATTTTGATAAAGCAGGGGCGTGGTAGACGGTGTAGAAAACGTGAGGTTCGAGGCTACCTCACGCCGGCTAGTTGAGCGGCAGGGCGATGCATCCGACGGTCACGCACAGGGCCGACAAGCAGAGGATTCAAGCCAACCTGGTACTGCTTATCTGCATCCACCTGTCTCATGCAGACCCGTTTTACGCGGCAGCGGACGAGGACGCGCCGTGCTCGCAAAGCCGGTGTGCTGATCGAAGAAGGGGTTGAACGACTCGTGTTCGAGGACCGCTGATGAAGGTAGTCGGAGCGATCCAGCCTCGTCGTCCTGATCGGTTCCACCTCAAAGGACAGTCCCACAACACTGGCACATCTCGCCGTTTCGCGGATGCAAGCCCATAGCGTTTGTACGCACAGGCGGAACTTAATTTTGTTGAAATGTGCCAGTTTATTGTGGAGCTACGACCAAGTACAGACCCCCAATGAAAGGCTGTCCTCTCTCATGTCTGTGAGCAGACCGGCGATCCAGCGAGGATGCTCCCCTCGGCAGGCTCACTGCCTGGTGATACCAAGTAAGTTGGTGAGCAAAGCCGTGATTGCAACAACTACCCCGATGCCGATAAACCCGTAAATCATGATTTTTATATGGTCCATGCGTACCTCCTTGTTAGGGCGCAATCATGGCATAAACAACGTCTCTCGTACAAGGCCTTACAAGTCGATATGCCCCGAAAGTTGTTTCCACCCGGATGCTCATTCCAGCACAGGCATTGTAGGGCAGATACCCTCTTGACTATCGAGCTGTATCATGGGTGTATCTTTTTTGGATTGTCCTGTATCGGAACAGATACCGGTAATGGTCCTAGTCGAAATCAGACTGACCCTTCTTCACATCTGCCTGGGCGATCATGACGATTCAACCACAAGTCATTCCTTGTGTTTGGCCGTTTTCCCAGACATCGCTCCACACAACCTGTCCGATACTTTCCATGCGTCCATGTCTTGCATAAGTGAAAGAGTCTGAGGAAGGAACAACCTGTTAGAAGAAGCTGGGAGGACACCATGAGACGTTCGGGTAGGGCATTGCGCGTGATGGCGTGGTGTTACAGGGCATTGAACCGCATGGTCCCGTGGCATCGACTGCCGAAACTGCCGGGGCTTCTCAACCTGATCGCCCTTCAGCACGACCTGCGGCGATGGAATTTACACGATACGACCCAGTTTGCAGAAAACACGGGCAAGCGATGTCCATTTCATGCGACCGATCTTTCGGCACGACGGGCGGACGGATCGCATAATGACCTGCAACACCCCTCGATGGGGCAAGCAGGAACGCCGTTCGGCCGCAACTGTCCATTGAATCTAATCCCAGTCTCGCAAGACCCCGGTAACGAGAACCCCAGTCCCAAGACCGTCAGCCGTGTGCTCTTGACACGCACACAGTTCATTCCGGCCACCTCGGTGAATCTGCTTCTTGCCGCGTGGATTCAGTTTCAGTTGCACGACTGGTTCAATCATAAACGAAGCGATTACCCGGATACGCCGATTCACTTGGGACCAGGCGACGAATGGCATGAGGACCCGATGATGGTTCGCAAAACCAACGAAGCGCCACGGGCTCGAGGCTGTCCCGCCTCCATGCCGGTCTTCTTAAACACTGAAACGCACTGGTGGGACGGATCCCAACTGTACGGAAGCGATGTCACCCGCCAACAGCTGGTCCGCGGCGAGGCGCGACATGGCAAGCTGATGCTCATCGACGGCCGCCTCCCGTCGATGGCAACAATCGACGCGGACCAGCCAGGTATTGATCTCACGGGCTTCAACGACAATTATTGGATCGGCCTCAGCATGTTTCACACGCTCTTTGCGCTGGAGCACAACGCGATCTGCGAAGCCCTGCATGTCAGCTATCCGTCATGGACCGATGAACAACTCTTCCAAAAAGCCCGCCTGATCAACAGCGCCCTCATGGCCAAAATCCACACCGTGGAATGGACGCCCGCATTGCTGCAGCACCCAACGGCCGATCGCGCGATGCGGATCAATTGGTGGGGCGCGTTCGGAGAACGGATTCGCAAGCGATTCGGGCGATTGAGCAACAGTGACCTGTTGGGAGGAATTCCAGGGTCTCCCACGGATCATCATGCCGTTCCCTATTCCCTGACCGAGGAGTTTGCCGCCGTCTACCGGTTGCATCCGTTGATTCCTGACGACTATCGGTTCAACTCGCTCACAGACCCGACAGCTTGTCACTACAAGACATTCGGAGAAGTCGAAGGCAACAACACGCGTCCCGTGATGGACAAGCTGGGCATCGAGAATATGTGGTTCTCGTTCGGCTTGGCACACCCCGGGAAACTCACGCTGGGCAACTTCCCGCGCTTTCTCCAAGAGCTCAAGCGGATCAAGCCGCTTCAGGACGGCAAGGAGGAGGTCCTCGATGTGGCCGCGATCGACGTCTTCCGGGATCGTGAACGGGGGGTACCGCGGTACAACAACTTCAGACGCATGTTGCGAATGCGCCCTGTCCGGAGCTTCGAAGAGTTAAACCGTGAATGGGCAAAAACACTCCGGGATGTGTACGAAAACGATGTTGAGCGCATCGACACCCTGGTTGGATTGTTCGCCGAAGAGCCGCCCGAAGGCTTTGCGATCAGCGACACGGCATTTCGCATCTTTGTGCTCATGGCGCCGCGGAGACTGAAGAGCGATCGGTTCTTCACGGCTGATTTTCGCCCGGAAGTGTATACCCCCATGGGAATCGACTGGGTGCAGATGAACGACCTGACGAGCGTCCTGCTTCGCCACTATCCGACGCTCGCCCCGGCCGTGCAGGGATTGGGCAACGCGTTTTTCCCTTGGCATAACATTCACGAACCGGCTGGACACAAACCGACCTGATTGAGGAGCCTCGACCGCTGGATGCGGCGCAAACCCATTGGTTCCTTCTCGTGAAGGAGGCTGGCTTATGTCGTTGATGACCACATTACAATGGACCATTCGGAAGGGATTCTGGAACTTCGTGGCGAAGAGAAAATATAAAGGCAATATCCCGATGGTGGTCGATCATCCCCATCGAACGCCTGCTCGTCTTCAATTGATCCCTTTGATACAGGTGTATCCGAGCATCCCGATCAGCGAGATTCGGATCGCCGATCATCCGCTACAAGACGAAGGCCGCGCCAAGCGAGGAATGCTACGGCGATTGTTGACCAGGCTGTATCCGAAATTCTTTCCAGAAGAACTGTTCCTGCGCGTCTTAGCATGGCTCTCTACCACCAAGTGTGGTCCTATGCAGCCGGGCCGCCCCGAGATCCCGGCTGATCCCTATGTCGCCCTGGATCAAGCCTATACCAAAGGACACCGCCGGACGGTGATACAAACGTCGACAGCGTTGAACCTTGAGCCGAAGAGAATGCTGAAGCCGCCCGCCTTGCCGCCCGAGCTGGAACAGTTCCCGGATCTCGGTACGCTAGCCTTGCGGGGGCCTTATGCGGGTTACTTGAAGAAAGTGAAAGGCTCCCGTACGCAGTACGAGTGGGATTTGCGAGAGCTCTCATCGTACGAGTCATATCCAGACCTCTACGAACCGTGGGCTCACGTCCTGTTCCAATTCCATGAGCAAGACGCCTCGCTCAAACCCTGTCGGATTGAATGTCAGCTTGGAACGATTGTCCCGGGCGATCCCGAGTGGCCGCTTGCATCGCGCATTGCCGTCTGTGCCGCCACGACCCATACCGCCCTCATACGGCACTGGACCTGGACCCATTTGGTCGGCGGCGAGCTCTTTGCCTTTGCGACCCGCACAAGGCTGACCGAATCTCATCCGCTGTACCGCCTTCTCTGGCCGCATCTGGTCGGTACACAGGCCAGCAATCGGCTTGCGACGTTAGGGCAACTGGTGCCGGGCGGCGATTTTGAAGCGATCTACAGTTTGACCTACAAGGGCCTCTGTCATTTGATCAGCAAGTCGACCGCAACGTTCCGGTTGGGTAGCTTCGATCCCAGGGAAGACCGGCATGGTCGGGACATACGCGGAATCGTTCCTACCCCGACACTCGACAATTGCAAGCGCCTGTTTCGAATCATGCAGGCCCATGCCTACCGGTACTTCCGGCTCTACTACACCGACGAGGCGATACGGTACGATGAGCAGATACAAGACTGGGTCGGCGAGTTGGACCGATTGCTTCCAAACGGTCTGGGGCTCCCCCCGGTCAAGCTGGGATGTGCTTCGCTCGCCAACGTAGTCGCAAAACTTATGTATATGGAGTGCGTGCATCATGAGCAGGTCGGCACGCACTGTTGGAACTATCAATTATGGGCACACACACATCCGGTGCGTGTCTATCGCGACGATCGCCGAGTGCCTGAAGACGTCTACCAACGCTTGGTCAATACCAACTATATTCTCAATATTGTGCGCACTCCCTTGTTGAGTGATTTGATGAATCTGGCTCTGGAGGGCGAGCGGATGGAAGATGCGAAGAGAGTCTTTCGAGTCTTTACGGACAGGCTCCGAGATTTAGAGCATGCGATGGAACAGGAGCCGTGGGCGCCATGGAAGATTTACCCTGCCCAACTTGAGGTCAGCAGTAATGCCTGATGTATCGGCAAGCCCGCTTGCTGCCGACACCCTTGTGTCGGACAGTGAAGAGCAGAAGGAGTTGTTGACTCAGGAGCACACGATCCTCGATCGTGCGCTGATGAAATTTCGGCCTTTTGGAAAGGATGAGCAGGGGCAGAAAATTGCCGACGTGAGCGGAACCCTCGTCGTTTCTGCGATCCAACATCTCGAACACTGTGTGGAAAAATCCAGCGGAACGGCGGGCGTCCAGACTGTCGAACAGTTATGCCGGCTGCTCAATGGCCGTATTCAAGATCCTTCCTACCATGTGACGCCCGCATTTTTGCGAAAAGAATGGAACAGCTATTCATATGAATTCTTGAGCTATCTGCGGGAATTCTGCAAGCAGCTCTCGGGTGATCCGCAGTTTCATTACAATACCGGCCTGACCACCGTCATTTCACCGGTGTTTCGAGTACTGGGGCGCCCGTTCACGCTTGCGCAGTTCTCCAAACTTGCATTGTACTGGACCCAACGGTATACGCAGGGGACCGTCGAGTGCGAGATCGCCGATGTCACGAATTGCTCGATGATCTATCGGCTTCGCTTTACCGAGCATACGCTGAAGCAGTTTGGACCGTATCTCAAAGCTTGTGCCCACCAGGTCTGCGCTTCGACCAAGGGACGAATAGTGGCGGCTCCGCCGCTTATCCACGGTGGACCGCCCGCAAGGGTGACGGATCGGACTTGTATCGTCGACGGGGCACCCTGGTGTGAATGGGAGGTACGCTGGCAGCCCGAGCCGCGACAAACATTTTGGTCTGCCTGGACATTCGTGCCGGGAGTCGCGGCGTGGCTTTACCTCCATTATTTCTATCCCATGGTGTCCGGAATCGAGGCGTTGTTGTTGGCGACGGCGCCCACCTTGGCTGCGGGAATGTTGTCCGAATCTCGTCAACGGGCCGCGAATCGCAAACGGGAGTCATTAATCAACGAGCAAACGCAGTTTGTCGAAGAACGGTACGCAGAACTAAAGGAAGCGTACCTCGATCAGGAACAGACCCGTGTCGAACTCCGTCGCAAGGTGAGTCAGCTCACCGCGCTCCACCGCGCAGGTCTCTCGTTCGGATCGACGCTGGACCGCGAACCACTGGTGCAGACCGTCCTGGAGACCCTCATCCAGGACCTCCACTACGATCGAGCCATGATCAGCTTTTACGACCCGGTACGCCGGGTTCTTCACAGCGGCAGGGTCGTAGGAGTCTCCGATGACATCGCAGAGTTCGTACGTCGGCGAGAGCTGCCGGTGTCCGATCCCAACGAATTTCCGGCGTCGGCGCTGAACGCCGGCAAACCGGTGCTGATTCAAGATATCAAGACCGTGTGGGCGCGTCTGCATCCGATGAATCAGCAATTGGCTGCATGGACCGGCGCGAATTCGGTGATCTGGGTCCCGCTGAAGGCGAAGGACCGTCTGCTCGGCACGCTCACGGTTGACCGTACTACGCCGAACAGCTTGACGGACGATGACCTGGAACTCATGGAGACGGTCTCCAGCCAGGTGGCCATCGCTCTGGACAACGCCTCGGCGTACGCACAGATCGAGGAGCTGAATACCGGGTTGGAAGCCAAAGTCCGGGAACGCACGGCGGAGTTGGAACGGGCGGACCAGATCAGGTCGAGCTTCTTGTCGCATGTCTCGCATGAGTTACGGACGCCGCTCACGTCGGTGAAGGGCTACGTGGAGAACCTCCTCGATGGGCTGACCGGTCCGTTGAACAGCAAACAGCAACGGTACCTGGGGCGCATCTCCGACAATCTTGAGCGACTGATCCGAATGATCACCGACCTCCTTGACCGAACCCGCATTGAAACGGGCCAGCTTGCCCTCTGCCCGGCGGAGGTGGATTTGGAACGTTGCGTGGCGGAGGTCATCGAACAGCTTCGACCCTTGGCGAGGGAAAAGCAGCAGATGCTGACGAGTCATTATCCACCTTCAATACTCATTGTCTGGGTCGACCGGGATCGGTTGATCCAAATCCTCACCAACTTGGTGCACAACGCCATCAAATTCACACCGACAGAGGGACGCATTGACGTGTCGGTATCCGCGTCCGATAGGGCCTTTGCCACAATTCGCGTCCGCGATACGGGGCCCGGGATTCCCGAGGAGGCGGTGGCAAAGATCTTCGATCCGTTCTACCGGACAGTGCAAGGACGACAGCAACGCACCGAAGGGCAAGGGCTCGGTTTAGGCCTCTCCATCGTGAAAACGCTCGTCGAACTCCATAGCGGCCGGATCACTGTACGCAGCGAACCGGGTCAGGGTTCCGAATTTTCTGTGACGCTCCCCCTCATCCCAGCCGCCCCTTTGGTATCGGCGCATGACCAGCCGGTCTCGAAGCGATTGCTGATCGTGGATGACGACCCGGACATTCGACAACTCTTGGCTGATCGCTTGACCGCCGAGGGCTATGAAACGGAATCGGCGATCGACGGGATGCAGGCCCTCAAGGCCATGCAGGAACGACGGTTTGCCGGAGTCCTGTTGGACATCGGCCTTCCACAGTTGGATGGACTCGAGGTCCTTCGTCAGGTGCGACGGTGGAACCAACAGACTCCCATCGTCGTGATCACGGCGGCGCAATCGAAGGACCTCGCGGTCCGCGCCATCAGCCTGGGCGCTCAGGCCTATGTGTTGAAGCCGTTCAACCTATCGGAACTCCATCACGCCGTCCGGAGTTGGTTCGCAAACCCTTCGACATAGAATTGCTCTGCGTCGTTCAGAAGCCGATATTGGATACCGACCGAGGGTCAAGCCCTATTAAGACAGCAGCGAACGATGTTGTGGCGGAAGGGCCATATCGAGCAGTAAGCGGTGATGTCGCAACGTTGCCTGGGCCTCGGCAATGGTGCATTGAACGAACGAGATGGTGTGACCAGGCATCAGTTGAGCGGCCAGAGGGAGATCGGCCGAGATGACGACGGCGATCTTGGGGTATCCGCCGGTGGTCTGTCGGTCGGCCATCAGGAGAATGGGCTGCTCGTCCGGTGGGATCTGCAAGGCTCCCATCACGGTACAGTCGGAAATGAAATGCGCTGATCGCTGGAAGGCCATCCTCGGCCCGATCAAACGATATCCCATGCGGTCGGATTGTGGAGCGACTTGGTAGGAGGAATCAGTCAGGGTCGCGAACGACGCAACCGAAAAGCACTCTCGCTGCGGGCCCGGGACGATACGCAGGGTCGCCGATCGGCAGTAACGAGGAAGCAGCTGAGCAGGCAACCGTTTGCCGATCAAACGGCCGACGGAGCGGCTGGGTTGTCCACTGCGGAGAATGTCTCCCTGTTTCAATGGTCTTCCCTGAAGTCCGCCTGTTTCGCTCGAACAGTGGGTAGAACGGCTGCCAAGAACCAGTGGGACATCGATGCCGCCGGCGATGGCGAGGTACGCACGAGACCCGGCGCGCGGCCTGCCGAAGCTCAATCGGCTGCCACGCCGGAGTTCCATGCTTTCCCAAGGTGGTGTGGCCATCCCGTCGATGGTCGGCGAGAGATCTGCGCCGGTGATGGCGATGATCGCATCTTGCTCGAACTGAAGTTCAGGTCCTTTCAGGGTGAGTTCGAGGACTGCTGCGCCGTCGGAATTTCCCACGAGGCGATTGGCAACTGTTGCGGCGAAGCAATCCATCGCTCCCGCAACGGTGATGCCGTATTGTTGGTGGCCGTACCGTCCCAGGTCTTGGACTGTGGTCAACCAGCCGTTCTTCACGACTCGGAGGCTGACAGGTTCCATCACGTGCAACTTGTCCGAGCGATGTGTACGCCGGCCGATTCGACATCGCGCCGAATGAGACGAACAAACTCGACTGCGTCCGGGGTATCTGCCTGGGGGGCGTTGGCTTCTGAATGCGCGCGGACGTCCGTCGGCCCCGTGCCCATCGCGTCCGTGGCCGGCGATCGCTGTGGTACAGAAATTCAGTCGGATTCCTCTCTCCACGTTCTGGATCGACCTTGACGCGGCGAGAGGAACTGAAGCAATTAAACTGAGAACTCCCCTGACCGAAGTGACATCAGCGGTCGCTCACGGACGGTGCCGTCAGGGTGGCTGCCAAGGTCGACTCCTTCCCTACGGCATCCAGATGCTTATCGATCCATTCCGACGCGATCCGCCGTCCGATGGCATGGAGGTGTCGCAGGAAGCGCAATTCATTGTTGAGTTTGCTCGAGGCGCCGAACTCGCGCAACTCTTCGGCATGGATCTCGTGCAGTCGGGGATTCCGGCCCTTCAAGGGATGACCATCCTGATCCCTCCCGGGCAACGCGAGGACATATTTCACGGCTTCCAGCTCCAAGAACAATGCGGTGCTGAAGCTGATCTCAGTGGCCCTATCGATAATTTCGCTGGCCCTCCAAGGCAGCTCGGGTCGAATCAACGGATTAATGCCGATGATGATGAGATCATCGACAGGCGTCTCGTGAAAGAGCGGAGCGATCGCCGGGTTCCCGGAATAGCCGCCGTCCCAGTAGGCCTGACCATCGATTTCAACAGCCTGAAAGAGGTGCGGCAGGCATGCGGAGGCCAAGACCGCATCCACGGACAGTTCGCTATTACTGAACACTTTTCGCCTTCCTGTCCGGACATTGGTCGCGCACAGGAACACGCGAATGGTCTCACTGCGCCGGAGCCGATCAAAATCAATCGACTCGGCGAGCAAGTCACGAACCGGGTGATAGTTGAACGGATTGAGTTTATACGGCGACCACATACGAGACATCAAATCAAAAAACAGATAGACCGGTGAGGAATCGAAACTGAACCGGTCCCCTATGCCGAACGGATTGCAGAATGCGGCAAGCCCAGGCATGCGGCCGACTGCCTCCCACATCGCAGTCAGCGAGGCTTTGCCGCCTTTCTTGCCATCCCGAGACAGACCGTCGGCAAGGGCGACGGTGTTCATTGCGCCGGCGCTGGTCCCGCTGATTCCAGTAATCTCAAGATCTTCTTCTTCAAGCAAACGATCGAGCACGCCCCACGTAAAGGCGCCATGTGAGCCACCCCCTTGAAGCGCCAAATTGACTTTGCGTGTCGGCATCGACGACCTCCTGCTGGCTGTTGAAGCCTTCTTGTGATGGGATCGATTGGCGGAAACCATGACGGGCACTTACCCGCGGCCTTGCTTGCGCATTCTTAGCACATCGAGATGCAGTATTACAAACGCCGGCAGCGGCCGCCCGTAGCTTGTCGAGCGGGAGTCGGGTAGCAGTCTCATGTCCGAGCTACTTTCATGACGACCGGTTGAATCCTGTCACGGCCGCTTGGGTAGGAACTGGCATGTCTCTGGGCAACGGGTCGGGTGTGGCAGCTGCAAAGAGATTGGACAGACCTACGGGCCGGACACAAATCGAAGGAAGAGGGCAACGGCCTGTGGATCAGTTTTCAGTTCGTCATGCGTCAATCCAGGCAGCCGCTTGTTCTCCGCCCCCTTGAGAGCCGGACTGTCCGCATCCCCGACAGGCCATCCGAAGAGCCATGAGCGATAAAAGATGTCCGCTCCGGTTCCGTCATAGATCGTCATGTAACGTGCGGGGCGCGGTGTTTCACCCGTGCCGCGACCATCGTTCAGTTTCGTCAGCCAGTCGGAACCGGGAACCAGCTCGTCACAACCTATGAAATCGTTCCAGCCAATGAACCACATCAACCAGAGCCGACGGCAGACGGTGGTGCCATGGTTGGGACCGGCGATGGCAACCACGTGCTCGACTCGATTCAACAGGTCCGCATGTTCGGCCAGCACCGTTCGGCTAATGACGACTCCCAGCGAATGACCGACCAGATCCACTTTTTCCGCGCCGGTATAAGCCAGCACGGCTCTTATAAAAGCGGCTAAGTCGGACGCGTTGGCTTGCGCATTGGTCCGGCACTGCGAGGTTGGCGGTTCACGTCTCATGGACTTGCCGTTATAGGAGAGGGCCCACAGCTCCTGCCGCGAGTATCCCGCCTCCAAGAAGCGCTGTTTCACGCTGTTCGCCGGCTCATCCCAGTCGTCGGCATCACGGGTATTGCCGTGAACGAAGATGATGGGACGATGCCGCAACGGGGCGCCTTGTTGCGCACCACCCCATCCCCCGAGGCGGTAGTTCCACTCATAGTCCTGAATGATCGGAAAATCGGATGGAAAGAGCGCTTCGGCAGGCCCGGGGCGGCAGTGGCCGAGCTTGTGTCCGGCCTCGGCCGGATGTCCGAAGAGCGTCAGCACAACGAGGAGTGAGACTCCTGGGAGTAGGAGCGTGACGGGTCTCACCGGCGACACCTTCGAGCCGCCCACTAACCCCGGTCTTGCAGCCACTGCACGATCGTCGGGGGCAAATCCCGTTGCACCTTTCCGCTGACATACATGCCGATGTGCCCGACGGGGAAGGATCGCAAGGTATAATCCTTGGTCCCTACATAACGTTCGAGCGCGATGGAGGAGGTCGGCGGAACGAGGTGATCCTGCTCGGCATACACATTCAACACCGGCGCCCGGACCTGGGAGAGGTCGACCCTCTTCGTTCCGATCATGACATCGCCACTGATCAACTTGTTGCCCTGGTAGAAGTCCTTCATGAACTGTCGATAGGTCTCCCCCGCTTGGTCCGGACTGTCAAAGATCCATTCCTCCATGCGGAGGAAATTGAGCAACTTTTCGTCGTTGTCCATGATGTCGATCATTTCAAGGTATTTCCCCAGGCCCAACTGGAAGGGTTTCAGCATGAGGAAACCGAGATTCATGAACTCGCCGGGGATGTTGCCGAAGGCATCGACCAGGGTATCCACGTCCATGGTGTGGGCCGTCGTACTACATCCGGCCCAGAGATTGGGCACGCCCTCCTGGACGTGAAAGTCCACTGGGGTGACCATCGTGATCAGGTTCTTGACCTTTTCGGGATAGAGCGAGGTGTAGCAGAGGCTGAAGGTGCCTCCCTGACAGACTCCCAGAAGATTGATCTGCTCCAAGCCGTGCCATTCACGCACCACATCCACACAGTCGTTGATATACCCGTTGATATGGTCGTCCAGGGTCAACCATCGGTCTCCCCGGCCAGGATATCCCCAATCGATCAGATAGACGTCCATGCCCAGCTTCAAGAGATTGCGGACCAAAGATCTGTCTTCCTGCAGATCGACCATATAGGGCCGGTTGACCAAGGCATACACGATGAGGACGGGAATGTGGAACGGCTTCTCCACCATGGGAGTGTAGTGATACAAGACCACATTGTCTTCTCGATACACTTCCTCCTTTGGACTGACCCCGGCCTTGATGTCCTTTTCCCGGACATGGCTCAGGCGCTCGATTCCAGTGACGACCTTGCGGTTCAGGTCGATGAGTTCACGCATGGTCTGCTCAGGACTCAGATAGAACGGACGAGACATCTCATAATCTCCTTGCCGGCTCGGCGCCATCCATCGATGCAGAATGGTTATCCTTGGGCCGGTTGACTCTTAGCCTGGGTGGAAAGTTCCGCCTTGATGGCGTGCAGCGCTTTTTTCAGTTCCTTCACTTCCTTGCGGAGATGATAGATTCTGCGATGGGCTTCGTCCATCTCGCTTCGATAGGGCACATCACTGGTTTTCAGAAAGGTTTCGACGATTCCGCGCTCATGGAGCCGATACGTCATCGCCGTGTTGAGCAAGTGTCCCTGCAACCGAATGTAGTCGTCGGATCGGAAGGCCTTCGCAAATACCTGATCGATGACGTCGATCCATTGAAACAGGAGTTGCCGCAGGCTCTGAACGGTCTCGCCCTTTTCGGTCTGGGCGATCAGGCTCCGCATAAACTCTTCGAAGGCGCGCGTCCAGGTTTCGCCTACCTCGACTTGGTATGCAAAACTCGCCTGGCGGTACTCCACCCACGCCGAGAATCCCTTGATGAGGTCTTCGTTCAGTTCGCGCGTGTGTCCGAGGCTCGGGCTCTCGACAAGACGGCCGAAGGTGCGCTCGTACGCGTCCCCGTAGAGATGCATCAACTCGACGAGGGCCGACCCATCCCCGGTGGAAGCTTGGCTGACACGCCACGGAGCCTGCTGGAGGGACGACGCCCATGGCTGGACAAGTTTTTGCCACTGCTCCAGATAGAGGCCCCAGAGCTCACCCGTGTCCTGAGTCGCCTTTTGCGCTGCCTGGGGAGACAGCAAGAACTGCTCACGCAACTGCTCGGTATATTTGGCCAAGACGGTGTGCCAGCCCTCGCCGGCTTCAACCTTGGGAGCGATGGCATTCCATGAGTTGAGCGAAAGTTCGAGAAAGCGCAGGACACAATCTTGAGAGTTGATCAGTCGTTGACTGACGTCCTTCGCGATTTGCTCGGCTTCGGTCGTCCAACCCTTGAGCGCCTGGGTCGCGGTGTCACGCCACTGGTCGGCCATGGCAGGCGACACCGGCGTCGGCGCTGGTGCCGCACGCATCAGACCCATCCAGCTTTCCCACATCTGCTTCTGAACGTCGCTTAATGCCTTGGCCATCGTCTCGGACTGCTCAGTCGAATGCACGGTATCCCCCCACAATGGTTACACCCGTTATCGCGCCCGGTTCAGCCTCCGGTTTTTCCCTTGGATTTCTGACCTTGGCCTGCGGACCATTGACGGACCCATTCTGCCTGACTATCCATCGCTTTCTGAACAGCGTCCTGCCATCCCTGCAAGAATTTCTGACCCTCTCCTGCCCAACTCATCCCCGTTGCCGCAGTGGGGTCCAGCTTTCTCACGACCTGGAACCAACTGGTCCAGAGCTGCCTCTGAGTCTCCGTCCATCGGCTGCTCATTTCCTGACCTTGCTTGGCCCATTCCACCATTTCCTTCGGCGTGCCCTGGCTTGCGGTGAAGCTCTCTGTCCAGCGCTTGGTCCAATCGCTCTGAGCGTCCAGAATTTTCTTGATGGATTCATCCCACGCGTCAAGCGTCTTGTCCCACACCTGACTGGAGGGAGACTTCCCGAATCCTTGTATCGCCTTCAACCAGTCATTCCACATCTTCGTCTGCGTGTCGGTCCAGGTCTTGAACATCTCTTCCGATTGTTTGGTCCATTCCATCGTTTCCATCGCTCCCTCCGTGTTTAGTCTTTGTTGTGATTGCCTTCTGCAACGGTCCATTCATGCATGAGAACAGGGCTTCTCACATGTACAGACCCCCGTTGACACTTAAGACCTGACCGGTCACGTAGGAAGATTTTTCATCCGCCAGAAACGCAACCGCTCGGGCAACTTCCCATGGTTCGGCCATTCGTCCCACGGGGATCGTCTCGACGATCTTCTCAATGATCTCCTTTGGAATCTTGTCCGTCATCGCGGTCTTCACGAACCCCGGCGCAACGGCGTTCACGGTGATACCTTTCTTGGCCGTTTCCAGCGCGAGGGATTTGGTGAAGCCGATAATCCCGGCCTTGGCCGCCGCATAATTCGTCTGTCCCACATTCCCCTTCTCTCCGAC
The DNA here is from genome assembly GCA_029194675.1 of Nitrospira sp. NCBI lineage: Bacteria > Pseudomonadati > Nitrospirota > Nitrospiria > Nitrospirales > Nitrospiraceae > Nitrospira > Nitrospira sp. The sequence goes on from JARFXP010000002.1 coordinate 392,847, forward strand.
CACTGAACTGATGCTGATGATGCGACCATACCCCCGGGCAAGCATCTGGTTGATCACCGCCTTTGAGCAATAAAAGACCGAGGAGAGATCGACCGCAATCACCTGTTCCCACTCGTCGGGAGTCATGTTCTTGAGGGTTCGATCCTTCGTGATACCGGCATTATTGACGAGAATATCGATCTGGCCGAAGTCTTTGATGATCGTTTCGACCACAGCCGTGACTGCTTCATACTTAGCGAGATCCGCTTTGTAGAGCTTCGCTCGATATCCTTCTTGGGTAAACCCCTTGAGAAACTCCGCCGCCACGTTGTCCGGTTCGACAAGATAGTGGAGGGCGAGGGCAGCCCCTTCCTTCGCCATCTGGGACGCGATCACCTGGCCGATCCCTCCCACTGCTCCGGTCACCAGCGCCACTCGACCCTTTAACGCATCTCCCATGTGTCTGCCTCTTTTTGTCCAGTACGGTTATCGTTCGCACAGCCGGTCGCACCGACCATGGTGAAGACGGTTCAGCTCAAGAGTTCGACCGCCACTGCGACCGCCTCTCCGCCGCCGATGCAAGGGCTTGCGATCCCTCGCTTCAGACCCATCCGCTTCAGCGCGTATAGCAACGTGGTCAGCATCCTGGCGCCCGTGGCGCCAAGGGGATGGCCGAGTGCGACCGCCCCACCATGGATGTTCAATCGGGCCGGATCAATCCTCAGTTCCTTCATTGCGGCCATCGGCACGACTGCGAACGCCTCATTCACCTCATAGAGATCGATCTGAGCCGCATCGACTCGCAGCTTGCTCAGCAAGGCCGAGATGGCCTGGATCGGCGCGATGGTGAACCACTCGGGCGCGATCGCCTTTTGAGTGTAACCGAGGATTCTTGCCAGTGGAACCACACCCATTGACTCGGCTCGCTCTTCGGAGAGGAGCACCATGGCAGCCGCTCCGTCGTTCATGCCGGACGCATTACCTGCCGTGATGGTTCCGTCCTGCTTAAAGGCGGGCTTGAGCTTGCGCAATTTGGCCTCGTCGAATCGTGCAAGCCGTTCATCATCGCGGATAACGATCGGTTTCGGTTTCCCCGGAACCTCAATCTCCATGATCTCGCCGCTGAACCAGCCTTCCTGCCTGGCCTTCAGCGCTCTGCCATAGCTCTGCACTGCAAAATCGTCCTGTTCTTCGCGCGAGAGTTGATACTTTTCAGCGCACAACTCACCGCAGGCGCCCATGGAGAGGTTCCCGTACGGATCCCAGAGCCCATCCTTGATCATGCTGTCGGTGAGTTCTCCATGTCCCACTTGGTATCCGGACCTGGCCCGCTCCAGGATATAAGGAGCCCGGCTCATACTTTCCATTCCACCTGCCACAATGACTTGGGAGTCTCCGGATTGAATCGACTGGCAACCCATCATGACGGCTTTCAACCCTGACCCGCAGACTTTATTCACCGTTGTGGCACAGACGGTATCAGCGAGCCCCGCTCCCTTTGCGGCTTGCCTTGCAGGAGCCTGGCCAAGTCCTGCTGAAAGCACATTCCCCATGATGACTTCATCCACGGTTTCAGGATGGACATGCGCCCGCCGTAAGGCCTCCCGGATGACGGAACTTCCCAAGGCCGTGGCGCTCAAGGTGCTCAGCGATCCATTCAGATTGCCGATCGGGGTGCGCACCGCTCCAGCTATGAGTACGTGTTGCACAACCCACCTCCTTGTTTGAGATTCAAGCCCGGATTCATAAGTGTTCCTCAGTTGCTGCGCTGTATGATATTAGAGTGACCGATCCAATACTAGGCTCATCTGATCCTGATGTCTAGATCCTAATCCGCCTGCGAGCAGTTAGACTTCCCCCTCACTCAGAAGTGGCGATGGCCGGATGACCTCTGAATCGGTAAACCGAATAGTTAGGGGAGACGCCGAAATGCTGAGGGAAAGTTCCCGAGGTCCTCGATACCGACGAACCAGCAGCACGTTGACATATCTGGCACCACGGTACAGGCTAAGGGGCGCGCCTGGCCACCCCTTAGCCCATACACCACTGCTTTGTAAGTTTCAGATTTACGAAGGAATCATCACGTTCAACACTTGCTTGTTGATCTCACGGACGTATGTCCTCGACGGGGCCGCCACCGAGCGCTCGTAATATCCAAAGGAGTTCTCAGCAATCGTCTCCGAATGTTTGAAGATCGGTTCGATCGCCGCCAGAACAACACCGGTCGACTGCTTTGTCAATCCTGGAATCGGACTTGCCACGCTCGACTGTCTCTGGGCCTCCTCTTGCTTCTGCGCTTGATCTTCTACCCAGCCTTTCCACCAACTCAGGACTTGACGCGACCCGGACAAGCCCTGTTTAAACGAATCCCTAATCAGGCGCTCGTTGTCTTCCTGCCATTGCAGGCACAGGTTCAAACCTTGAAGATATCCGTCCTTCCAGTTCTTTGCCATTTCTCTATACCCGTCCTTCACTCTTTCCTCGCTCATCGCTTCAGCAGTCATGTTTGACCTCCTCAATTCTTGTGCAGGTGATGGTTCTAGTCGGCTCGTGTGCTCTGCTTCTTTTGTAGCTACTGTCGCTACGGGAACCGGCGGCTCGAGCCGAACGGCCTGTTCGGTTCCTTGGCTCCTCCCGATTTCTTTGTCGCCTTTCTTTGTGTGTTTTGCTGCCATAACTTCCCCCTCTCGACAATCAGCAATCTATAGGAGCCGATGCTTCTCGCGCAAGCCGTCGCGAACGACATGGCGAATTGTTAGGGTAGTGCTAACACATTTCTTATGAACGAGTCCACAAGAAATATTTCAAGGCTGCTTGGCTGGGCAGGTGTGGGAGTCTGATCTCCGAGGGGAACCACAGTCCTGACGCAACACATCAACTTTCTACCGTAAAAGACTATCGCAGGTCAAGTACCCCGCATCACGTTTGGGCCAAGACGGGGTCTACACAATAGGAGAGGGGGACCGTTCAGCCCTATCATAATTTAATACTGTCAGTATTTAATGCTAGCTTTTAGAGACATTTTTCTATATAGCATAGCGCCATTCGACCAGGGACATTTGCACCTACGGCAGCAAGGCGGCGGGCCGGTCTAGATCATGTCGCAGCGAGGGAAATCAACCTCCGTCGCCTCCAGGCAATTGACCAGGAGGGACGGCATTATGGTCCTACACGAAAGGAGACTCATATCATGAAGACTTGGACGCTCCATCTCATCATCACCCTGTTCGCAGTGACCGGATTCGCCACGACCTCGTTCTCGGGTGAGACCACCGCCACCATGGAGAAAATGAAAGGGGAAGCCAAGGCGCTCACAGAGGAGGCGAAGGGTCAGACGAAGGGGGCAATCGAAGATGCGAAGGGCAACAAGATCAGTGCCGAAGCGGAACGAGCGAAGGGCAAGGCTAAGGGTGAAATGGAACGGGCGAAAGGAACAGCGAATGAAATGAAGGAGAAGGCCAAGTAATCCCGGCCCTGAAAGACCGGGATCGAGATATCCCGCATCACCCGATCACACATTGCTCGACTACCTTCTATAGATCAGGAGGAGGTTCGCGATGCACAAAGGATTCCGATCAAGAAAAATGGTTTATTACGGAACGATGCTGATGTTGTCATGGAGCCTGATGCCCATGGGATTACCGGTCGCCTATTCGCAACCGACGCCCGAACAGCCTGTTCCCATAGAGCCGGTCCCCACAGAGCCGATCCCTAGTCAGCAGCCGCCTACCGTGACGCCGACGGAAGCTGAACGGGCCAATGAGGCCAAGCAGTTGAAACAGGCCGAACCAGCGCGAGTGGCCGAACCGGAAACGAGAATTGAACGGAAACTGGTGCGCCCGAGCGAAACGTACGTGGGAGGGTTCGGCGGCTATACATTCGGCGGTAGCCTCAGTGACGTGGCAAACACGGGTAGGGATCGCGATCTTGCAGATTCAGTCGTCTATGGTGGAAAGGTCGGGCATTTCTTCGGCGATCGACTGGATTGGCTGGGCCTGGAGATGGAGGCGTACAATACGACTCCCCATGTGGAGCAGGACGGTCAGGCGCCCGGGATCCACCAGCGAGTCACGACCTTGGCCTTCAATGTGGTCGGCCGGCTCAAATTCGGCTGTGAAATGAAAAGAGAGCGAACGGAAACGCGAACGGAGCGGACGGCAGAAGGCACCTACAAGGAGCGGAAGCATCCGACGACGGGAGAGACGTACAGGGAACGGCGAGATCCGAGCACCGGAGACATATACATGGAATACATGGAGCGGCGAGATCCGAAGACGGGAGAGCTGTACGTGGATCGGGTAGATGCGAGTACGGGACAGAGGACCCGCGTGGAGCGAGCTGTGATGGAGCGAGCTGTGATGACGACCCGTGACATCCACCATGAAACTCACTATGAGCGGGAGTTTTGCCGGCTGCAACCCTATGGCGGGGTAGGGCTTGGGGTCTTCTTCGCCCATCTGTCGAACAATGGCAACGGCTTCTCCGACAACGCCGTGCCTGGCTTCAATGGCTTGGCTGGTCTGCGCTATTTCATCACCGAGCGCATCGCACTGTTTGGTGAATATAAATACAATTTTGCGCCGTTCGATTACACGCCCGATGGCTTTTCCGGAGGAGCAGGAGTGAAAGCTGATTACCATATTAGTCATTTCGTCGGAGGACTGTCGCTCCATTTCTGACGGGCTGCTAGGACAAAGTACGAAGTATTGCCGAGAGGAGCAGTCATGGCGAAGCCAAAGCCGGAGCAGCGAAGAGGGTCCATCTCATCCTCATCTAGACGCCAGCGGCCGAGTCGCCGAGCCGCAAAGGATGCGCAAGGTCGGCAAGGCCGGAATGGGTTAGCCGCCTATTCCTACCGCGAAGACCAGATCGAGGACGCTTTGGCGACGGGCAAGGACGCCGACCTACTGAAGTCCTATTTCGGCGAGGCCCAGTATCAAGAGTTGCGAGAGCTGGCGACACAGGCTCAGCGCCGGACAGTCCGAGGTGGCCCGCGGGTGCTGATTCTGCCCGGCATCATGGGGTCGACGATCGGAAAAGGCCGTTCGATTCTTGACGATGTGTTGTGGTTTGATCCGGTGGATATTGCGCGGGGGAGGCTGAGTCAGCTGGCCCTCGATGGGTCGCCCGACAATTTCACCGCATTGGGAGCCATTCCGTTAGCCTATACAGGGTTGAGGTTGCGGTTGAAGTCGGCAGGCTTCGATGCGGAGTTTCACTATTACGACTGGCGAAAGGGCTTGGATGTGCTGGGAGAAGGATTGGTGACCCAGCTGCAAGCAGAAAGTGTAGAACAGGTTGGGCTTGTGGCGCATAGTATGGGAGGGTTGGTCGCACGAGCGGCTATCACACGGGACTCGTCCGTGACAAGGAAGATCAGTCGTCTGGTGATGCTTGGAACCCCGAACCATGGATCGTTCGCGCCGGTGCAAGCGATTCGGGCCGTCTACCCCGTGGTCAAGCAAGTCGCCGCCATCGATCTCGTGCACGATGCGGAGGAGCTGTCGTCGCTGGTGTTCACGACGTTCCCGGGTCTGTACCAGCTGCTCCCGACCAAGGAGGTGTTCAACGACGTCGATCTGTTCGAGGTCGACTCCTGGCCGACCGAAGGTCCCAAGCCGCAGCAGTCCCTCCTGGTACAGGTGCCGCCGGTTCAGCAGTCGCTCGCGCCGGCTGACGATCGATTCTTCCTCATCGCCGGAGTGAACCAGGAAACGGTCGTCGATTTGGAGTTGCGTGACAATGAATTCGTGTATCAGCAGTCCATCGAAGGTGATGGCACGGTGCCGAAAGCATTCGCTGAACTGGAGGGAACAAAGACCTATTATATAGAGGAATCACACGGCAGTCTGCCCAACAATCGCCTCGTCGCTCAAGCGACCATTGACATTCTGCAGCAGGGCGATACGTCGCTGTTGCCTCAGCAATGGGCACCGAGCCAGCGCAGCACGGCCCGCGCCCTGCCGGAGCAGGAACTCCGCACCCCGGCCTATGGGGGCCGTAAAGGGAAGGAGTTAACCGAGCAGGACATTCGGTACGCCCTGGACGGTTTTGTCGCTCCTGACAGTCGAACACAACCGGTTGTGGCTGGTGCTCCAGTCGCCGCGGCAGCAGCGCAACCAACTCTGCTTGAGCAGCCGTTGAATCAGGTCATCGTCGGACGTCGAAGACAGCATCGCCTCGACATCCGACTGGCGCTCGGCAGTATCACAGAGTTGGACAGTCGCGCCTACGTGTTGGGCATCTACCGCAATGTCGCTCCCAGCGGCCCGGCCGATGCCCTCGATGAACGGATGGGTGGGGCCATTAGAGATTTTACGGCGAGGCGAATGTTTGCCGGCAATGTGGGTGAGGTGTTCGTGATGCCGACCGGCCGCCACCCGCTCCAAGCGGACTTCATCATCTTCGTCGGGCTCGGCGACTTCGATCGGTTTAGCGATACCGTCTTGCAAGTGAGTGCCGAGAATATCGTCCGCACCTGTATCCGAACGAGCGTCGAAGAATTCGGCACGGTATTGCTGGGAGGGCGGAGCGGCCAGGACATCGACAAGGCATTGCAGGATTTATTGACCGGCTTCTTCCGTGCGTTGAAAGACACAGACGGGGACCATTGGTTCAGACGAATTACGGTTTGTGAGATGAACCAGCAGCGCTATCAAGACATTCGCTCGGCCCTCTTGCGGCTTGCGACCACTCCGCTCTTCGATGACATCGAAGTCACGTTCGATGAGGCGCGGCTCAAGCCTCCGTTGGTACCCAGCGGGCTTCGTGCATCGAAAGGCCCCGAGCCGGCTTACTTGCTGGTTCGGCAGGAGGCGCCCGATCAGGATAAGGGCATGCTCAGCTTGACGTCGTCCATCCTGACGCCTGGATCCAAGGCCAGCGTCATTACTGATACGCAACACCTTACGAACGAGGCTCTGGATCGACACTTTAAGAAGGTGGAGTCGCCGTCCTTCAGTCTTGACACGCTGACTCGATTCGGCGATGAGTTGGCGCACCTCGTGCTTCCGCAGCGAATCCTCGCCGTGCTGCCACAAATGAAACAGCAGCATCTGGTAGTGGTGCATGATGCCCCATCCTCACGGATCCCTTGGGAGACGATTCAGATCAACGGATGGGCCCCGGCGATCAGTCAGGGTTTGAGCCGGCGTTATCTTGCCGGTAACTTGTCGGTGGCCAAGTGGCTGGAACAGCGGCAGCGCACCGATAAACTCAAACTTCTCCTCGTCGTGAATCCCACTCAAGATTTGCCGGGAGCCGAGAGGGAAGGGGAGCGGATCGAGAGTCTCTTCAGCGCTCAACCGGGGGTCGTTGTCGAAAAAGTCCATGGCCCACAAGCCACGAAGTCGGCGTTGCTGAAGAAGTTCCAATCCGGCGCCTATGATGTGGTCCACTATGCCGGGCATGCGTTCTTTGATCCTCGCATGCCGGCTCGCAGCGGCATTCTGTGCCACGGGAAGGAAATATTAAATGGCGCAGATTTGGCGGCGATCGGCAATCTTCCGAGCCTGGTCTTCTTCAATGCCTGTGAAGCGGGCCGTATCAGGAAGCCGCCGGAAAAGAAGCAGCGAGACCTCGATATGGACAAGCGCATTGAGCGAGCGGTGGGATTGGCCGAGGCGTTCCTGCGCGGAGGCGTGGCGAACTACGTGGGAACGTACTGGCCAGTCGGGGACCAGGCTGCTGAAGCCTTTGCCCAAACCTTCTACATGGAATTGCTACGGCAAAAGACGATCGGCGCCGCGCTCCTGGCCGGCCGGGAAAGGGTCCGCACCGAGCTCAAATCCGTCGACTGGGCCGACTACATTCACTACGGCAGCTACGATTTCGCGCTGAAACAGGGTTAAGAGCCAAGGCAGGGCTCGCGAAGACGCTGGGGAAGCTCAAGCATGGTAAGGAAGCCGCACACCATGGAGATGCACCCTATGAGTTTCTACGACATTGACCTCGTGACCATCGACGGCAAGCCGCAGAAGATGGACGTTTATCAAAGCAAGACGCTGCTCATCGTCAATGTTGCGAGCGAGTGCGGCTTCACGCCGCAGTATCAGGGACTGCAAGCGCTCTACGACAAATTCAAAGATCGGGATTTCGTGGTGCTCGGTTTTCCCTGTAATCAGTTCGGGCACCAGGAGCCGGGCGGCGAAGCAGAGATTGAGCAGTTCTGCACTACGACCTATGGGGTCACGTTCCCGATGTTCGCAAAGATCGACGTGAACGGCGTGAATGCACACCCACTTTACCAATACCTCAAGTCGGAGAAGCCCGGGATTCTCGGTACCGAGGCGATCAAATGGAACTTCACCAAGTTCCTCGTCGGCTCCGACGGCACGGTCGTGAAGCGCTATGCGCCGAGCGATAAACCGGAGATGATCGAGGCCGACCTGGCCGCGAAGCTGTAAGCGCCCGCCAAACCCTGAGCCGTCCGCACATCTTCGCTCAAGATCTATTTCATCGCGCGAATCGTTCCACAACCTGAGCGGTGGTGGTCGAACAAGAGGGAGGGGAGTGTGCTGATATAGGAGATTCTTTCCCTTGCTCGTCGGACATAGACGAGGCTGGATTCTCGACTGCTCCTTAGTCGATCTTGCTGCGGTGTGGAACTGCCCAGGTCACACATCACGATAACCAAATCTTCAAACGCTCGGGGCAGGGATCTCATTCGCCGGATTCCTGGCTCGCTTGTGACCGTCTACGCGCCTCGGTTCAGCGCTGACGTCAGCATTCCTTTTCGCACAAGTCGATTACTGCATCGACTTCCAGTCCAAAGCGGCCTCGACCTCGCTGCACAAGTCTTACATCCGGACATTTCTGCTCCAGCCGTCGGCGAAGGAGAATCAGCCGGGTTTCCAGATTGTCCTTGATCTCGGGTAAGCCCAGCCAAGCATCCATGCGCAGTTCTCGATTCGTGAATTCTATCCGGCTCTCATCTCGATAGTGCTTGAGCAACCGCCAGAGGATCCTGGCTGGCACGTTGCGGATGAGATAGTCGCCATCTACGAAGATGCAGTCGTCTTTGTGAAAATAGCTGAACCGGCGTATAGCTGTCCGGTTGGGCATGGAGGTTGCCGACACAGATCTAACTCGATCCGTCGGCGCCTCGTCCGTGTCGCGGCTGAGTTGGTCGATCGCTGTGGCGAGATGCAGTCCGATGATGGACAGCAACGTGTTCTTGCGTGGATGAAAGGCAAGCGGATCCTTGCTCTCAACGGCCAGCACACCGACCAAGCGCCGGCGCGTCACCAATGGCACCGCGATTTGGCTGGCTGCATCGGGCAGACCTGGAAGCGGGATCGCGCGCTCGATGGCTTCCGTCTTTCCCATAGATTCGGCGCGGTCCCGTACCGCACGCGCGTATCGCAAACTGTGATCCATGGCGGATAAGTGTAAAACCCGCTGTGCACGCGCCACCATGCCGATCAAGCCTTCACCTATGCCGATCTCCGACCCGACGCCGTTCTCTGGATAGCTGTGGCTGGCGATGGTCATCAGCTTGGCGTTCCGCTCATCGGCAAGAAGGATCATCGAATGGTGGAAACCAAAGAGATCATCAAGCATCTGAAGCGACCCTTGCAACGCCTCATCCAATGTCTGCGCATGGTTCAGCCGCTCGGCGATCAAACGAAGCGACACCAAATCGGGCTCGATGAAGAGCTCGGACGGGCGTTCGGATCGCAGTGGAACAGGCAGTCTTGTGAAGCCATTCAAGCGTTCGATGCCCAGCACCTCATACACGTCGGCCGCCAGCAGGCGAAACACCTGTGTCATGCCCGAGTAGGACGCAACCACCTGGAGTTGAAGTGACATCGAGTCGAACAAAGGTCCAGTCTCTTCAGAATGGTCATACCGGAGTTGGAGTCGATAGGCGTGCAATGTTCGCGGGTCTAACACGACGACAGAGGCGAACGGATTCTCGCGGACGTTGCGATGAGTCTTGTTGAAGAATTGAAACGAAATCGCGACGTGTGTGGAGTCCACATAATAGACCTGGCTGATAAAGGTGATATTCGGCGTGCCGTCATTCGCGCAAGTGCTCAAGGCAGCTGGGACCATGCCTTGAAAGCATGCCCATAGATCCTCGATCGGCAACGATACCTGGTTCACGGTCCAATCTTCTTGCCTGCGCCGGGTCCAGGTGTTTGATCAAAGACATCGGTGACAGCGATCTCCACGGCAACGGTCGGTTCGACAATCCACCCCTCAGCCAATGTGGACGATACGCCGACGGCCGTCAGTTCGGCCGTGAAGTCCCGATGCCAACGCCGGCTCAGCTCTCGCTGAGCCGATGTCACCGGCTTGATGCTTCGGACCTGCCCCTTCAACTGGCAGGTGATATGGTCAGTGGGTCTGGTGCAGGTGACTGCGATCATGCCGTTGTCGCGCAGGTTGTCGAGCGTTTTGCCGGCGAATGTCTCGGCGAGGAAGAGCGTCAGGCTGACACGGTCCGCTGCGACATGCATCCCCCATGCGCGCGTGCATTCCGGCATCAGCGATTCATTGCGAGTGCCGACCATGACTGAGAAGCCTGTTTGAAGAAGCGTGACGACCCAATCAGGAATCATGCAATCGAGGAAGTCCGTTAGGAAAGATTTAGGCGAAGGTTAGCATAGTTTTAGGATCCGTGTCGCGGAACGGCGTGGTAGTGTCCCGCTTGCAATGTACGAAATGAGTACGTTCCAAACGAGCGAATCACACACAGGAGGAGATCATGCGATACAGGTTATACGGTTCGATGGCGTTCCTATCCATAGCGGTTGCGTCACTGTCGGCCTGGGCAGGCGACCGTCAGAGTGCCGCAGCGCTGCCCGGCGGGGACGGATCGGTGGTGTTTGTGGCCCACGACTACAGCTTCAGCGGCCCCGACCGTCTGACTGCCGGTCTTACGACCGTTCGGATCGTGAATGAAGGGCGAGACCTTCACCACATCCAGTTCTTAAAGCTGCTGCAAGGGAAATCGGCGGCTGACTTCCGTGCGGCCATTGCAGCCGATCCACATCATCTGCCCGACTGGGTGCAATATGCCGGTGGACCGAATGCGCACCAAGAGAACAATTCGGCATCCGCCACGGTGAACCTGACGGAAGGCGACTATGTGCTCATCTGCTGGATTCCGGATAAGAACGGTGTGCCTCACGTTGCGCTGGGGATGCAGAAGGTGCTGTCCGTGCGAGGAGGAAAGCCAGTGAGGGTCTCGCAGCAGAAACCGTCAGTGACCATCACGCAAGTGGATTATCAATTCATACTTTCAAAACGAGTGGAGTCCGGACTTCAGACGATCGAGGTTGTGAATCACGGGACTCAACCCCATGAAGTCGTGGTGGTGCGGCTGGCGACCGGCGCAACGGTTCAGGATGTGATCGCCTCGTTCGAACCCGGTGCTTCGGGTCCGCCACGGGGTGCCTTGGTGAGCGGAATTACAGGCATTAAAAAAGGAGCGCGCATGTCCTTTACCGGAGAATTCGAAACGGGGAGGTACGGCCTCATCTGTTTTGTGCCGGATACGGTCACCGGACGACCGCATTTTCTTCATGGCATGACCACCGAATTCACTGTGGAATGAATGATAGATAAGGCGGATCCAAACTTCAGAAGGCGCAAGGGCCGGTCAGAGCACGGAATCTGACCGGCTTTTCTTGCCCATGTTGGCTATCCCTCACACCGGACGCATCTGTCATCCTTGTGTGGTACGGAGGTTTGGAATAACCGGACTTCTGACGAGTGGAACAGACCGCGCGAATCGTTCTACAACCTGAGCAGTCGTGGCGACTTCGCCGAAGATGCCGCCTTCCACACCGATCATGGCCAATGCAGCCTTGTGTAAGGCTGCATCACCCGAAGTGCAGGCATCACTCACCGTGATACATCGGTATCCAAGGTCGACCGCAGAACGCAGCGTTGAGCTGACGCACACCTCCGTGGTGACGCCTGTGATGATGAGCGTTTCGATACTGCGCTTGGTCAGCGCCTGTTGCAGTGTGGTGTGAGAGAACGCACTATAACCGGGCTTGTCGATGACGATCTCACCGGTCTTTGGGCGTAAGCTCTCGACGAAATCGTGCCCGACTTCTCCACGCACCAGCCGGCGTCCGAGCGGCCCTTTCGAGCCGATTTCCGCACCGGCCCTTCGGCTGCATTCCAGCCTATATGGGGGACAATCGGAAAGGTCAGGCACATGGCCTTCTCGGGTATGCACGATCAACAGCCCGGCTGCCCGTCCCACTGCGAGCAGCTTTTCAATCGGACGGATGGTCGCGATCAGAGGCGTGATGTTGAGCCCCGCCTGTGCCGCGTACCCTTCCGGCAGGAGAAAATCACGCTGCATGTCGATCACCAGTAAGGCCGTCCGTGCGGGCATCAGAGAATCGAGGAGATTCGTCGGAGAACGGTCCATACCATATGATTTTCCCGGGAAGGCTCCCAAGTTACCAAGCAAGGCGGCAACCCCGATGTCGGCTGCGACTTTGCTTCCGTGAACAAGAATGTCGCGCCGCGATGGGCCATCCTCGCTCGTAGACGTCTGGTCTCCAACTATAGGATCGGTCTTATTGGATTGCTTCGATCTCATCGCTTACTTTTTATTGCAGCGAAGGTCCGTCTTCTGAATCGCTGCAATTTTCTCATCGTCGAAGGGGATTGGAGCACAGCCGTGTCCCTTTTCACAAACGAAGTCGAATTTCGCCGCCGGTTGATGACAACTTAAACATGTGACCCCCTGAGAATGATTAACGACATTCTCTCCTCGCTCTTTGATCTTGGTCCCCTCCTTGGAGACCTCCAGGTCGAAAAATTCCCAGCCGTTCGTCGTGGGAAACCTCTCACGCGGATGCTTCACCATGGCTTCAAACGGAATAAGCTGAAGGACGGTGCCGACTGGATATTCCTTGTCCGGCACGCTGTCGCGGAAGATCCGCATCGCCTCTTTCAACTTCTTCGGATCGTCGTGCTTGAAATACGTATTTCTGACCTTCGGCCAGTCGAGGATGCAGCCAAAGGTTTGCTCGGTTACCGTGATATCTTGAGCCAACACGCCGGACACGATGAACAAGCCGAGTCCGGCAGCAAGGATGGTCCGTTTCAAGACACAGGCTGAAAGCCGGCCGATGATCGCGATCCTATGACGCATGTGGTGTACTCCTTTCATGGTCATTCCTCGGAAACACTCAGACAGCCCCTTGTGCCGAGGGGGTAAACGTCGCCGCATGCTTCCCGATGAACTCCTGGACGCTCAGCGGCCTCTGGCCCGTTAGCGTGAGCACGTCGTCGGACATACGATCGTCACGTCCCGCGCGGTGCAGATCGGCCATGGTCGTGAGGTGGTTCACCAGATGAGCCGGCAGGCTGTGCTTGAGCAGCCTGTCCCGCCACGCCCCGACCGGAATGTCCTGATAGGTGATCGGGCGGCTGAGCGCCTTCGGGTACTCCCGCGCAAAGAACTCTATATTTTCGGACTGCGGACCCGTCAGGTGATGGGGGAGCTTGCGGATGAGATCCCCCATGCCCCAGAAACAACCGCCGGCCAATATCGCTGTTTCAGTTCGGCTCACGGAAGTACTTCTTTTGTCGTGTGCCTGTCCCTTCGTCGAAAGTCGTCTTTTCAGGCAGATCAACCCCCGGCGTTCCGCAACGAGAGGGCGTTGATGCAGAAGCGTAATCCGCTCGGTTCAGGCCCATCTGGAAACACATGGCCGAGATGAGCATCGCATACATTGCACGTCGTCTCGATCCGGTTCATGTCATAGCTGTCATCCTGATGATAGGCGATCACGCCCGGCGCCACGGGCTGGGTGAAACTGGGCCAACCGGAATGGCTCTGATACTTCCGTGTCGCATCGAACAGTACGGTATCACAGCAAAGACACCGATACTGTCCTGGCTCGAACAGCCGACACATGTCCGAGCTGTGTGCCCGCTCAGTCCCCTTCAGACGTGTCACGCGGAATTGGTCGTCGGTGAGGAGCGCACGCCACTGCGCCTCCGTCTTTTCTACTCGACGCGGCGGCAGAGGATTGCCGTGACGGGCTAAGCGGACCACATCGTCCCATTGCAAAATTTCCGCTGAAAAGGAATCGCCCTTCGCGCGGTCGGCTGTGGTGGAACGGTCCTCATCCTGCATCATAGATCCTCCGTTCAACGGCCAGATGAGGCACGCTTCATGTACCACAGATTGGTATGCATGGTAGACCTCCATACCGCCGAGATCTGCTCTAGTAGTCGACCAAGCGCGCCCAGTCGGCGGCTTTGAAGGCGTCCGCGCGGTTGGGGCGCGGCGGATAGATCCACTGCGTGTTGATCTCGCGCTTCATCGCCTTGGCCTTGTCGCCGCTCATCTCGACCTTGGCGTCCCAGCCTCTAGTGAACACGGCGCCGGGCGGGCCAAGATCGAGGCAGGTGACGTAGTTCTTCTGTCGATATGGCTCCAGCGGCACGCCGAGCAGGTCCGCCGCCGCGTTGAACCCGGCGGAGGCACCGAGCCGGTTGGCGTGCTGACACGACATGAGTGCTTGGTGCCCCAGGTCGTCCGTCGCCGCCTGCGCGGTGTCGCCGGCTGCGAAGATCGTCGGCACCGCGGCAACGCGCAGATTGCGGTCAACCACCAGTCGGCCGGAGCGATCGCGCTCAGCCGGGACCTGCGCGGTGAGTGGACTCGCGTGGAAGCCGCCCGCCCAGATCACGGTGGCGCTCTCAATGGACTGCCCGTCGCTCAGCGTGACTCCGCTCTCGTTCAGCGCCGAGACGCCCACGCCGAGCCTGGTTGTCACGCCGGCCTCGCGCAGCGCCTTCTCGATCAGCGGACGCGGATTGGGGCCCATCGCTGGCGCGATGGCTTCGTTGCGGTCGACGATGATGACGCGGACGTTTGCCTTTGGCCCGAGGATAGCGCGCAGGCGCGATGGCATTTCGGTCGCCACCTCGATGCCGGTGAAGCCGCCACCCGCGACGACCACTGTGTCCCGGGCGGCAGAAGATGGCCGGTTCGCCAAGGCGTTGAGGTGGTGGTCGAGCGCAATCGCGTCGTCGAGCTGATCGACGGTGAAGCCGTACTTGGCAAGGCCTGGGATGTCCGGCTTGAACCCTTGACTGCCGGCAGCCAGCACCAGGCAGTCGTAGGGCAGCGGGCGCCGCATCCCGTCGGGCCCGACGACCACGGCCGACTTGCTGGCGGAGTCGATGACGTCGATCCGGCCCCGTTCGTATAGGACGTCGATGGCCTCGAACACTTCAGCGAGCGATGCCACCATGGTCTCGGGTGCGGGCTCGTACAGGCGGGGGCGGATCACCAGCCGCGGCTCCGGCGCAACGACGACGATCTCAAGAGTGTCGGACGAGACGCCTTGCTCGTTGCGCAGGCGCGCAGCGGACAGGGCTGCATACATGCCGGCGAAGCCGGCACCGATGATCAAGATGCGCTTCATGGTTGGATACCTCCTGTTTCGGTTGGTCGATGTGAAGCATGAATGGAAGCGCCTCGGGGACACCAGCTTGATGCAGCCGTATTGCTTTCATGGGAAGCCCCCTCCGCGTGACCTTCCATATGACTCTTTTATCAGAGCTGGTTCATGCCGCCGTCCAATGTGTTCTGCATGTCTTGATCCATTACTACACGCATGGGGTGGGGGTATATCGCTCTCGTTTGGCCATGTTGTTCATGATTGCTTCCTAAACAAGAAGAACAGTGTGGTGCATCGATCCCATGTGCCGTTACCGCGCGCCTCCGGCGAAGAACTGCTCGCGCGTGATCTTGCTGTCCTTGACCGTATAGATACCGACCTCTTCCACCGTGATCTGTTGGCCGGTGGCTTTGGGGGTGACTTCGAAGGTGAAGTGAACCGCGAACTGATTGGGACCGTTGAAGAATGGACCGCGGACCTTTTCTCCGCTGATGGGATTTTGGGCTTGAAAGCGCTCGGACTTCTGGATGACCGGTGTCTTGCCGGCAGTTTCCTCGCCGTTAGGCTCGACGGACACGATGTCGGGAGCGTACATCGTCTGCATCACGTCGAAGTTCTTACCCTGGTTGCACATCTCCACAAACTGGCCGGCAATGGTTTGAAGGCTCATAGTGCACTCCTTTCTAGAAGAATTGCTCGCTGCGTTCTTGTGTGGCACTGGCTTGGGGTCCGGTAGCCATAGCACACCTCCGCAGTAAGGTGATGGGTTGTGGTACTGCGCAGACCGATCCTCATCGGTCCTGTCACATCAATGGAAATCAATCGCGTGGAAGGTTTCGCAAGCCGTGTCATAGCAAGAAGTGCTTAACTCGACCGCCTTTCTCATGGAGTAGGGCAGTCGCGCCTCAGGTGGTCGCAGGCGGGTGTAGAATTCAAAGTATGAACTTCTTCAACAGGCACTGTCAAAGAGCGTGAATGGAAATTATGAAGCTGCCTGGCTCACCTTTCCCCACTCAATCGTCTTGGCCCACTCCGTAAACGTGGTGAGCGGGATACCGAATTGCTGCTTCAGCTTGGGAATGTCGATCGCGTAGCCGACCTCGTTGAACCAGCGGAACATCACCGCGAAGTCATGTCCCATAGCGCCCTCGGCCTGGTCCAATGGAACCTCTTGGAAGCTGATCGGTCTGCCCATGGTCTTTGTCAAAATGGCAGCGGTCTCGGGGATGGTGAGTTCATCACCCGCCAGGTCGATCGCTTGGCCGATGAAATCCTTGGGGCGCATGAACGCTGCCGCACTGAAAGCACCGATGTCCTTGAGAGCGACCATGGCCAGCTTTCTGGCCGGTCTCATGGGCAATGTGAGGATGCCCTCAGCCGAAGGCTTCGCAAACGTGGTGAAATTGTCCATGAACCAGACCGGCCGCAGAATCGTCGCCGGCAATCCGATCTTCTGAATATGCTGCTCCACCTTCCACTTGCTCTCAAAATGCGGAATGCCGGTATGGCGATGCGCACTTCCGACGGACGTATAGACGTAATGCGTGATCCCGGCTTGCTTGGCCGCATCGGCCAGCATGATCCCTTGGCGCACCTCGACATCCATACCCGCCTCGAAGGGGGTGGACATGGCAAAGACGCCGTTCACGCCGCGCAACGCGAGTTGTAAAACAGCCTGGTTTGTGAGATCGCCTTGCACGATTTCCGCTCCAGCCTTGGCTAGCGCCTTAGCCTTCTCCGGATGCCGCGTCATCACGCGAACCTTTTGCCCCTTCGCGATCAGCGCCCGCGCAACCGCTCCACCCTGCTGCCCTGTCGCCCCGGTCACCAATATCGGATTGTTTGAGGCTGTCATAGCCACCCTCCTTTGTTTTGACACACCAAGGAAAATGGAATTCTCGTTACGCTTTCATAAAATTTGGCACAAATCGAATCGTAATGCACCCCGAAAAAACTTGGACAGGGTACTTGATGGTTTGAAACAGTGTTTGGAGAGCTAGATCGAGACGGTCGCTCCAGGCAAGCACCTAGCAGAGGCCATAGGCGAGAGTGGAACAGAAGAAGCTGTCGAGGCTAAATATGTTGTGGCGGCAGAGCTGCATCGAGCAGAGTACGGTGTTTCCTCAATGCTGCTTGCGCCTTGGCAACAGTGGATAGGGCAAAGGTGACGGTGTCGCCAGGACTCAATTGAGCTGCAAGGGGCAGATCAGCTGAGATCACCACGGCGATCTTGGGGTACCCTCCGGTTGTCTGTCGGTCGGCCATCAGAAGAATTGGTTGTTCGTCTTGAGGGACTTGCAAGGCGCCCATCGCGGTGCAGTCGGAGATGAATTGAGCCCGCTCCTTGTGGACGAGCGGTGGTCCGCTGAGACGATACCCCATCCGATTGGATTGCGGAGTGACCCTGTAGGAGGAACCGGTTAGGGTCGTGAATGATGCGGCCCGAAAAGAATCTTGTTGAGGACCCGGGATGATGCGTAGAGTCGCCGATCGGCTGTAGCGAGGGATCAACCGATCCGGAAGCCGTTTCCCAACCAAACGGTCTACGGATTCAGTGGGCCTCCCGCCGCACAAGATGTCTCCCTGTTTCAATGGCCTTCCCTGGACCCCACCCATCTCGCTTGCGCAGTGTGTCGAACGGCTGCCCAGAATCCATGGGACGTCGATGCCGCCGGCGATCGCCAGGTATGCGCGAGCCCCAGCTCGCTGATTGCCAAAACTCAGTCGGCTGCCACGTGAGACCTCGAGGCTTTCCCAAAGCGGGACACTGTTGTGATCGATGGTCGGGGAGAGGTCTGCTCCGGTGATGGCAATGACAGTCTCTCGCTCGAACAGAAGCTCAGGTCCTTTCAAGGTCAATTCGAGCACTGCCGCATGATCGGGATTTCCCACCAGGCGATTGGCGACGATTGCGGAATAGCAGTCCATCGCGCCGGCGACAGGGACTCCATACTGTTGATAGCCGTATCGTCCCAGGTCCTGCACCGTGGTCAACCAACCGCCCTTCACCACGACAAAGCTGGTAGGCTGATGATGCCTCACGCTTGTGCCTTGATGCGTATGCCTGCCGATGCGATCTCGCTTCGAATGAGCCGGACGAACTCGACGGCGCGCGGAGTATCCGCGTGCATGCACAGACTGTCGGCATGCAACAACACCAGTCGGTCATCGATGCTGGTCACGTAGCCGTTCAGGATTTCGCGCAATTGCCGGCGCACCTCCTGTTCGGTCTGCAGCAGCGCGCCTGACTCAGAGCGTGAGACGAGTGTGCCGTCGGCGCAATAGGCTCGATCGGCAAAGGCCTCCTGGACAACCACCAACCCTGCGTTTTTGCCGCTCGTCACGAGGACTGATCCCGCGAGCGCAAAGAGCAGAAGCTGTGGATCGAATGTCGCCACGGCTCGTGCCACTTCATCGGCCGTGGCCCGATCCCTGGCAGCCAAGTGATACAGCGCTCCATGAAGTTTCACATGGGTGAGTCTCAGATGATCTCGCGTCAGCACATCGGTCAGTGCCGTCAATTGCCTGGACACTAACGATGCGACCTCATCGGGAGAAGTTCGACGATCCCGGCGACTGAAATCTTCGGCGTCCGGAAATCCCGGATGCGCGCCGATTGCGATTCCGTGTTGTGCAGCTAGCGTTGCCGTCCTGCGCATGAGGTCGGGATTGCCGGCATGAACGCCGCACGCGATATTGACCGACGTGATCAGCGGCATGAGTTCAGCTTCACAAGCCAGAGCCTCCGCGCTCTCGTACTCACCCATGTCACTGTTCAAATCAATGGTTGTCATGTGGTGTCTCATGGCTCAGACGATCGAATTCAGCTCGATCGATCGGCTTGAATTGGACCACGTCCCCTGGCTTCAGCAGAAAAGGGTTTCCGCCGGTCTTGTAATACAGGCAGGTCGGAGTCCGTCCGATCAGGCGCCAGCCGCCCGGTGTCGTGGTCGGGTAAATGCCGGTCTGACGGTCGGCAATGCCGACTGACCCGGCCGGGACCTTGGCGCGGGGCGTGGACAGGCGCGGCATGGCTAAGCGCTCGGGGACCAATCCCAAATAGGGAAAGCCAGGGCTGAATCCGAGCATGTAGACACGATAGCGGATCGAGACGTGCAACCTGACGGCCTGAGCCGGTGGCAGGCGGGCGAAAGTCGCAACGTCCTCCAAGTCCGGCCCTCCTTCGCCGCCAGAGAGAACGGGAATCTCATGCAACGTTCCCTGCGATTCGGTGTCGTTTGACTCCGGTCGAGGCAAGGTTTTCAGTCTGTCGACCAAGACGACCGACTTCCAGTGAAGGGGATCGAAGTGGATTGTGACCGACCGATAGGTTGGTACGACATCAAGAATGTCGTTCCAGCCTTGGTCAACAACGGTTTTTGCAAAGGCGACGGCGCGGGCATTGATCCGGGGATCGATCTCATCGCCGAACTCCACGGTGATCGCGGAGTCGCCGAGCGGCGCAAGACGGAATATTTCTTTGGATGTTCGATTCGGACGTCTTGAAGGATAGGAAGGAGACATTCGTCACGCCATAGCTGATCCCTTCTAACCGGTTTGCGGCAGCAGGTAAAGAAGTTAACGAGACCAAGAAGACTCCAAGATTTGACAGGTTCATGCGTGAGTCGTAGTCTGTGCGCGAGTTGATAACCTAGGACAATGTACGTAATTCTGGTAGGTCGGAGCAAGAGAACCGTGGGATTGGCGGCGGCGTGGCAAATTACGTGGGAACGTACTGGCCCGTCGGGGACCAATCGGCTGAAGCGTTTGCGCAAACCTTCTACATGGAATTGCTAGGGCAGAAGACGATCGGCGCCGCACTCCTGGCCGGCCGAGAAAGGGTCGCACCGAGCTCAAATCCGTCGATTGGGCCGACTACATTCATTACGGCAGCTACGATTTCGCGCTGAAACAGGCGTAAGACGCATGTTATCGGGTATGCGCCTCAAATAATAGGAGTGCTTCGCGGGCTTCGCTCATCAGGACGAGTCGTCCATCTTCGGCCTTCCAGTATCTCGTCCTTTCAAGACCATTCAAAAATGCCCGCTCCTGTTCCATGAGCCCTGGGCAGAGCTTTCGCGTGGTGGCTAAGCCGACAAATCTCACATTCCGGCCCTCTAATTCGTAGTGACCATGCAAGCCATTGCAGCCTGTAAAGCCCTCTACTTTTCGGCCATCTGAAACGAGGCGCGCATGGGCCCTGGGTCCTGAACCTGCCTGGACTAGGCGATCGTCGTTCTTGATGAGCCTCCACTCACGGTCGAAGAGGTCCATCTGCTGCATCGTTTCATTCACGATCCGGCCGGGCGTTCGGTCGTGCGATGTTCCCTCACGAGGAAGCGCAGAGAGTTCTTCCCCGAGCGGCCATAGAAGCAGGCCGCTCGGGCCGACGGCATTATACACCGGGGCGAACCGACTGACCTCGATGCCGGTGAGGGCCATGCCCAAAATGGTAAGGCTGATGAGCGCAGGCGTCATGGCTCACTTGGTATGGTCATTGATCCACTTCACGTATTTTGACACGCGAGCATAGACGCCCGGCTTATCCTCTCTTGCGCAACCTTCTCCCCAGCTCACCACACCGGCCAGCGCATACAGGTCGTTGTCCATTTTTACCGCCAGTGGGCCTCCGCTGTCCCCTTGGCACGAATCCACCCCACCTTCCTGATGTCCCGCGCACAGCATGTTGTCGGTGATGGCGCCGTCATAGGAACCCTGGGCGTTGCATGTTTTCCTGTCCACAACAGGCACGGTCGCGCGCTGGAGCTTCGGCGAGACCTCACCATTCTCCTTCGTGTATCCCCATCCGGTGATGAGGACCGTTTCACCGGCTTTCACCTTCGACTTTTCTTCCTGCGCAGTGATCAGGCGTATGGGCGCGCGCAGGCTCGAGGCCTTCACGCGTCTGGAGAGCTTCAGCAAGGCGACGTCGTTGTCATTGGTGTTCGCGTTGTATTTGCCGTGGATGATGATTTGTTTGACCGAACTTCTTTTCCCACCCGACCGAAGATCATCGGTCCCTGAGATGATGTCGATTTGATCCGGTATGGTGCCTCGACTGACGCAATGGGCCGCCGTCAGGACCCAGTTGGGTTTGATCAGAGATCCTCCGCAGAAGTGTCCGGTCAGGTTTGAGGTGGATTCCGCCGCGACGATCGACACCTGCCATGGGGTGTCCTTGATCTCCGCGTCCTCGCCTCCGACGATCCGTGGGCGAAACCGGATTCCTTCCAAGTGTCCCTTGCCTTCCGACCGGCTCACGGCGTCGATCAGCGGCACCGACCCCTTTTCTTCCAGTTCAGCCACGGCCTTTTTGTATGACTCTTCCTTGACCGGCACCCCCGCGATGGCCGGAACGCCGATCAACAATGTGACGATGAGCATCAGGATCGACATCGTTCGCCTCCTTTTCTTTCTGAGAATGGTCCCGCGCGTCACTTGGTGCCCATGACGATACCCTGCCCAGGGTAGAGTTCACCTCTATAGGTGATTCATCCTATGAAGTCAACCGCATCCATGCTAAAAGTTCGCAGAAGCGAAAAGCGGAGTACAACAAAGGGATCAGCCCCCTTGTTGTGTCCCCTTTACCAGTTTGCGAACCTTAGTCGTCGCGATGTAACAGCTCGTTCAGTCGTTGTCGGCCAAGGGACAAGTCGAATGGTGCTACCTTGTCAGTTCGGCGAGGAAGTCGGCCAACGAAATGATGGCGATGTCCGCGTGGCGCTTGAGCGACAGGAGATGTCGATCGCCGGAAACAATCCGCGCCGCCTGCGCAGCAATCGCGCATTCGAGAATACAATTATCCGGTTCGTCCTTCAAGAGGTGAAGGGTGGGGCGGGGGCGCAGCACGGTAGCCGTCTGACTGATCTCCTGTACCGCATGCCGAACCTTGTCTTCCGCCCAATCGAACTTCGTTTGGAGCACTCTCGCAGTTTCTGTCAGGATCGCAACCGAGGTGAACAGCTCGAACCGGCCTTGGATTGCATGGAGGTATGCCTCCTCGGCGGTACCGCCCGGAATGGCAAAGGCCGAGATGTAGATATTTGTATCAAAGACGACGCGCACGATCAGCGGCCTTGAAACACCAGTTTCTCCACGTCGCCTTCGGTCAGCACCCCTTTCTTCCTGGCTTGCTTCGCTCCGTATCGCTGTATCTCATGGAACTGTGCTTCGCGTCGCTGCCGCTCATAGACAGCGAACATCTCCCGAAAGAGCTGGCTCTTGTTTTTCGCCTCTGCTTTGGCAAGCCGTTCAAAGTTCTCGGCGAGGTTGGACGGGAGTGAAACCGTAACCGGTACACGCGCGCGTTTCATGAGAGCCTCCTGTATGACAAAATCATACAGGGTCTATTGGGGAGAGGTCAAACGTCGAGGTGAAAGGGATGGGCTGGAAAAACAGGGACATCTGGGTTTTTGCGGCGCCTGAGTAGTCCAATAGCAAGGAATCAGTCCGTCAGTGAGGGTGTAGGTATGGGCGTGGCAGAGGAAGATATCGACGTCGCCGGCGAGGCCGGCCCGGGTCCGGCTCTACGCCCACATGCCTATCAGGAACACTCATGGCGAATCATGTTCGGCTACTCGTGGGACCGGAACAGGAGGGGGCATGGGGCTCGTTCAGGCAGAGCGTGAGGCTTACTTTCATCGAGGCCGTCGGACGGCCCGGCGGGCCAGGGGATAGAGCAGCAGCCGGAGCATCGGTTTCGTGTAGATCTTCGACCAAAAGGCCCTTTGATTCCGGGCTCGGCTGCTGAGGCGCACGAGGAGGTCATACCCTGGTTGTCCCATGAATTCGTACCAGTAGCGGTTGATCAGCGAGGTCCGCAGCTGACCGCCCAATGTGGTGCGACACAACCGATCGTATTGCGATCCTTCAATGATACTGCGGGCCGCGAGGGAGCCGGAGACCATCGCCTGCCTGATGCCGAAGCCGAACAGACAATCCTGTAATCCCGCCGCCTCGCCGACGTAGTGTCGTCGGCCACTGATCAACGGCCTGGTCAGGTCAAACGTGCCGTAGCCGCCGAAGTGATGCACGTTGCGCATCGTGAGCCCCACGAGATCCTGAACACGGTCTATGGTTCGCTCCAGACAGGCTTTTCCCGCTGCAAACTGATCGTAGAGCACCGTGGCCAACGTGCCTCGTCCGTCCGCGACCAGCAGGTAGGCATAGCCCTTGGGGGCGAGCCGGTTATCCAGCAGCACGGCCGCTTGCTCATGCATGTCGGTGCCGAAGACACAGCCGACAGCGATCGCGCAAGCCTGGCGGGGTCCCATCGCGACAATATCCGTTTCTGCTTCCGTCAGAACACTCTCAAAGCGAATGTCCACCCCGAGATCGAGCGCCTGCCGCTTCAGCGCGCTGTCCAGAGAACCGGGCTTCGCGCCTCGTCGAATGAGGTAGGCATGGGGTTCTGCAAACGTCACGTGCGCGGCGCTGCGCGGGCCGTACGACGACAAGCGGGTGATCGGTCGGCAGTAAAAGTCAGGCTGGATTCCGAGTCGGCGAATTGTGTCCAGGGCATCTTCTTCCGAGGTCCAGTTCTCCAACGCCTGATAATCGTCGCAGAACCGCATGCCCACGTCCGGCCGGCGCTCGTGCACGACGACCTGATGCCCTGCACGGGCCAAGGTGATCGCAGCGGTTAAGCCGGCGGGGCCGGCTCCTGCGATCGTGATGGTCCGAGACTGCCGCATGGGCGGAGGATTATAAACAGCCCTGGGGTCGGCGTAAACGGAGTTCGAGAAGACATAGCGGTCAGAGGCCAAGACAGACTTGAACTATAAAAGGAAAGTTCGATGAAGAATTGACTTCGATCAGGTGCAAGAGCCAGGATGGACTGATGCGCCAAATCTCAAATCCTCCAAACCCATTTGAGTCGCAGCATCGGGACCTGCTTGAACCGGCCGGCCCAGCCAAACTGACAGTCTATGCGGACGACAGTCGGGAGATTTTGAGCCGTAATGACAGTCCGGATTTACCTTTTCGGTGGAGCGTGAATCCCTATCGAGGCTGCTTTCATGCCTGTGCCTATTGTTACGCGCGTCCTTCGCATGAGTATTGGGGATTCGGCGCCGGAACCGATTTCGAGAGCAAGATCATGGTGAAGAAGGATGCGCCCCAGCTGCTTCAGCGTGCCTTTGACAAGGCATTCTGGTATGGAGAAATGATCGTCTTTTCTGGAAACACGGACTGTTATCAGCCGCTTGAGGCGGAGTACGGATTGACCCGTGCCTGTTTGGAGGTCTGCGCGGATTATCGGAACCCTGTCGGGATCATCACAAAGGGCGCATTGATTCTTCGTGATCTGGACCTGTTGCTTCGGTTGCACCGAGAAGCGTCGGTGCTGGTGTATTTCAGTATTCCCTTCGCCTCGGACGATGTGGCACGCAAGGTTGAGCCGCATGCGCCGTCGATCGCCAAGCGGTTCTCCGCCATGAAGGCTGTTGCCGATGCCGGTATTCCGACCGGTATTTCGGTCGCGCCGATCATTCCCGGTCTCAATGAAGATGATATTCCTGCATTGCTGGATCGCGCCTATTGTGGTGGAGCTCGTACTGCTACATATAGCTTGTTGAGATTATCCGGCAGCCTGGAGCCGGTGTTCTTGGAGCGGATGCAGGAGGCGTTTCCGGAACGGATCGGAAAGATCACCAATCGGCTCCGTGAGGTCAGAGGCGGGACGTTGACCGAGAGCCGATTTTTCAAGCGGCAGGCTGGACAGGGACCTTATTGGAAGCTGATCGAGCAGCTATTCGCTCTTGCCAAACGGAGGGTGGGATTTCCTGAAGATGACCTGAGCACCATCCCTCAAACGTTTCGGCGTCCAGGCGTCGAACAGGTGTCGCTGTTTTGAAGAAAGAGGAGGAGACATGAAGCATAATCCAGGGTTCTTGCAACTTGTCGAACAGGCGAAACGACGTGTCAAGGAGTGTGGCGTGGCTGAGGTGAAGGCTCGTCTCGACCGGAGCGAGCGGTTCCATTTCATCGATATTCGGGAAGATCATGAATTCGTCAAGGACCATGCCCGAGGCGCTCGACATCTTGGGAAGGGGATCATTGAGCGGGATATCGAGTCGGTGGTTCCTGATAAGCAGGACTCGGTCGTGCTCTATTGTGGCGGCGGGTATCGATCGGCGTTGGCGGCTGATGCGTTGCAGCAGATGGGGTATGGGAATGTCCTCTCTATGGATGGAGGGATTCGCGCATGGCGGGAGGCAGGGTACCCGCTGGAATAGCTTGACTACCGTCTCAGGTTACTTGTTCACTCGATCGAACTCCTTAATCACCTGCTCGGTCAGATCAATCGTGTCCTTATTGTAGATCACGATTTTGACGGTCTGCTCGCTGCCTTTATCCACAACGAGTGCGACTCCTCCTTTCTCAGCGACTGTTTGTGTCGCGACGGAGATTTTCTTCATGTACTCGTCCACCAGCTCCTTCTGTTTCTTCTGGAGCTCCATGTTGAATTCCTGCGCGCGCTTCTGGAAGTCCTGGACCTTCGTTCGGAACTGGCCTTCCTTCTCTTTCTTTTCAGCGTCACTCCACTTGGGAGCTTGTTCTTTCAGTTGCTTTTCGTAATTACGAAGGTCATCCTCATCCTTAGCCAGGAGCTTCTGCCTGGTCCCTACGTATTCTTTCAGTCCGTCGAGAGCTCGCTTCCCTGCCTTGGATTTTTCCAAGACCGACTGGGGGTCCACCACCCCCATCTTAAATTCCGCTGCCTGGATGGATGTCGCCACGAGCGGAACAAGCAGAGAGAGTAGCACCGTCAGCAACAAGGTTTGCAAAGCAGGAATACGCATATCGTCTCTTGGGCCTCCTGACCTGAATGAGGGAACCGCGGCAGAATAACCGCGCACCGTGGGTCTGTCAAGCGATGGTATTGTTACCACGAATCAAAACCGATCGGCTCTTCTGCGATCCAGATCTCGACGCCATACTGCCACTTTAGGCGTCGCGCGACTGCTCTCATGGCGTGCTCATCCGCGTGCTTTGGATCGAAGGGGTTCTGGATTTTCTGTATCTTTTCTTTTTTGAATGGAAGGGGGTACCCAAGGTCCTTCATGGCGAGCGCCAAGATGTTCAGCTGAAAAACGCGCGGCGTTTGATTCAGCTCTACCAATGCGACTTCCGCCGAACCATCTGAAGCGCGATGCGTTTGGAACAATTCAATAACCCGGCCTTTCAATTGGGAGCGTTGAAGTTCCGTGAGTTCGGGGAGGGCTAGTTCCACCAAGAGCGCGTTGGTGGCGCCGTTGAACGACGGCATGTCGAGAAGCCTGCTTAGAAATCCCATCAGAATCCTCGCGCAAGATCGTGAAGCTGCGATACGGCGGTTTTCCCCCCCGGCGAAGCGGCTAGGATTGGGAGAGTGTACTGAAACGAGGGGTGATTTTCCAGACTGCAAAAAGAGGGGTGCAAAAAGCGGGAGGATCCTGAGACTCACAGCAGGTTTTATCGATGATGCCGAATTGGTTTTCGGGTGTTCACGCATGCAATCCGCGGAGGCGATCTCAGCAGCCGCGTGAGTCTGCGATGGAGAGGGGAGCTGGATCTGCTAGAGGTCAGGCTGCCTTACTACCCTTTAGGGCTCTCACTAGGGTGAGGTCAAAGTTCAGATGGGAAAGGTTGGAGTGCAGGCTTTCGAATGACTCTGCTTCTTCCCAATAATCGGGATGGTCCTGCAGGTAACCCAACCACTGTCGCTCATCCTCCAAGTAGTAATAGTTGATCACTTTCACGGCGCTATCTCCTCAGCAGATTAAGGAGCACGAAAGAACAGAAGGGAACCGGAATCTTTGGTGAGAATAACCAGCAAGGTCTATACCAAGCGTTAAATCGAAGCTCCGCGTTGATTTTTCAGAAACAGACAGAGGGACGGAAGGTTTACGAGGGAGATCGAGCAAGAGAGCTGTATCTGAAACGATTTAGGACTGAATCAAAAGAGATCCTGCCATTCTCTTCCTGTTTAACTTGACATTCCCCGCGCTTCAGCGAACGGACGCAGGGCACGGCGTGATCGTTCGAATCGAAGGAGCGCCACTTGGCGACGGACCGCATCACGCACGATGTCGCTGCGACTACGTTCGAGCTGCCGGCTGAGCCGATCCAGTTCGCGCTGAATCTTGGTGTGGAGCCGGATCGATATGGTGGAAGCTTTCATATCCGACAATCTCACACTGTGGTATCAGCGCTCTCTCCATGACCTGGCGAATGACATTTCCCTGCCGCAACTCGTTCCATCTCATCGTGACTCTGTCCTCTCCGACCATCCAGCCTTCTTTGCTAGAGCTGAGAGTCTATAGAGAACTCTTCTGTGGTGACAGAAGCGGACATTATCACAGTGGGATTACACTCTCGCCTGCCCGTGTCAACCAAGTGCAGCTCTACCAGCCGCAGTTCGTAGCCACTGCAAACATGAATTCCGACGGCGTGGGGGGGCTGATCAATAAAGCCGGTGACTAAATGTGTGAGGTTCTGCACGAGCCTCACTGTGCGAACAAGCTTGTTTTGTCCTTGAACAGGAGAACCGAGACGTTTCGTCATGCTTTTGTTTTGGCGCGAGGCTTGCACGTTTTAGTGGGTAAATTGAAGCGGTGATGGAGTTCACCAAGAACCGTCCTCTCAGCCGAGGGGAATGATAACTCCTACCTGACATCATCTGGTAGGAGTTTTTTTATGGGCCCCCTCGGTATAGCCCCTTACGCCTCTTCCTTTCCCCTTTCATTCGTACATTCCCTGGAGAAACGCATCCTCGTTCTGAAGTCTCACACCATCACGTCCTTTTGGTCTGCATCAATGCGGTGGGTGTCGTTTTCCCCTGTAGGTCATTCCAAATCTCTTTCCAAGCAAGGAGGTTCTTATGAAAGCGCTAGCCAGAATCGTTTGTACGGTCGGCTGTGGCTTTGTGCTGGCTGTTGGCCTGTCAGATCAGATCACGTGGGCTGGAGACGAGACAACAGTCTCCCATTCTGCTGAACGAGTCGGCGGACAAGCCGGGCTCCCATACGATCACGTCAAATACGAGTTCGCGTCTGTTCAACCTGAAGAACGAATCGGGGGGCAAGCTGGAGAGAGCTATGGTCTCATCCAACTAGAGTAGCGTGCCTCGCTGTCATGAGCCCTGTAGCCCTGAGTGATGGCGTCGGGGACGCCATATTTGCGCAGACAAGATGAGGAGTCTGGGAGTCCGCTTCTGTGCCGATGCGGGGCCATAGACGCAACCGGAGCTGGTGGTGACATGGCAGGCATAAAACCACAGTCGATGCACCAACGGAACTGCGTTTGACCATTCCAGAACATGGAAGAGGAGAACCGGCCTGTGTCGAACCGTCGAAACGAGAAGCGGCTCAAAATAAATCTGGAGGAGCGCGATGTTATCTGGTGTGGGGCGTGATCGCGTTGGCTTTGTCAGCCTAGCGCTCCTGGCTCTTTTGTTCATGCAGGGGTATTCGAGCGAAGCTGTAGGTGCTGAGACCTCGGATGTAGATCAACCGGCTAGTAGCCCGGAAGTTTCGGAGGCGAATGCCACAGAGGAGGCAGGGCAGCAATCTACGAGCCAAGGGTCATCTACTGCGGGACGGATTGCTGGACGAGGATACCAACTCTTTCGGTACAAAGGCATCGTCATTTCGCCCGGTGGTTTTTTCGACGGAACCGTTATCTTCCGTTCTACCAATGAGAATGCAGACGTTCAAAGTACGTATGGAAACATCGCGCTCCAAGGGTCAGCCAACAGCCAGCTTTCGGAATTTCGAGGAACGGCTCGTGGCTCCCGTTTGAACCTCTTAGTCGAAGGGGAATATCGGAAAATTGCTATCGCCGGCTATGTCGAAATCGACTTTCTCGGCGGCGCGACCTACGCGAACGAGTTGGAGACGAATAGCTGGGGTCCGAGGCTGCGGCAAGTGTGGGGTAATGTCGATCTTCCTAATGGCCTCTCCCTGTTGTTCGGCCAAAGCTGGTCTCTTCTCACCACCTTTCGCGACGGAATCAAACCGAGACACGAGTTCATTCCTCTTAACACCGACCTCCAAACAGTGGTGGGGAACAATTGGGCGCGACAATGGGGATTGCGTGTCACAAAAGCCTTCGGTCCCAATCTCATCATGGCTGTTTCGATCGAAAATCCAGAAACCAATGTGAACGGAGTCGTCCAGCCGACCGGCGTACAGGGTTTCAATACCTCCCCCAATGCCCAAAATCCCTCTAATTTTTTCACCACCAGTGCCACGCCGGGAGCCAATGGTATTTCGACTGATCTTGCACCGGACATCGTAGGGAAGCTGGTATGGGAGCCCAGATATGGGCATTGGGAAATGAAAGGTCTTGTCAGATTTTTTCGGGACCGATTAGGCGGTGAGAACCATGTCGCTGTCGGTGGCGGGGTAGGACTGGCTGCCGTGCTTCCCGTGACACCAAAGCTCAGTCTGATTGCTGAAGGTCTGGTAGGACAAGGAATTGGTCGCTATGCCTCCACGATTGGGGCCGATGTCGTCGCCAGCCCGTCAGGGAAGGTTGTGCCGATTCCGGCGGTACATTTTCTGACAGGGCTAGAATGGCATCCAGGAGATGATTGGGATGTCTATGCGTACTACGGGATAGAGTATTATGCGAGGACAGCCTATGCCGGCACATCGATCGGATACGGTTCTCCCTTGGCTGACCTCAGTGGTTGTGGAGTCGAAGATCCGGGAACTCAGCCTTGCCACGCTGGCAATCAGACCGTCAGCCAGGTTCAACCTGGGTTCTGGTATCGGATGATCAACTCAGATCTTGGGATCGTCGCGCTCGGACTCTCCTATGCCTACACGCATCGCACTGTGTGGTCGGGATTACACGGGATACAGCCGTGGGGGGAACAACATACGATCATGACAACGATTCGCTATTATCTCCCGTGAAAAGTACCCTCCAGAGGTCTCGATTGTTGCAAGAACACTTTTCATTACCCTACGGATCAGGTGGAGCCCGAAAGTGATGATGGTCTCAGCCTGGGCGTGGGAAACAACGCAGCATTCGGATCGTTGTCTATACTGAGGTGTCCTACAGAAAAGCCGGCAGTCATTTCCCTTCCTTGACCTTCCTTTCCGACGGCACCTATAATCCCGCTACAAGTTTGCTGCAACATACTGATTCAACGAACAAAATGTCTGAATTCACGCACTTCAACGAAGCTGGTCGTGCTCGGATGGTCGATATCAGTACCAAGGATTCAACCGAACGGCTTGCCACTGCTCAAGCCAAGGTTTTCCTACTTTCCGAAACCCTTGAAAAGATTCAACGAGGCAAGATCGCCAAGGGGGATGTGTTGGCGGTTGCTCAGGTCGCCGGTGTGATGGGTGCGAAGAAAACGCCGGATCTGATTCCCATGTGCCATCCGATTCTGCTCACCAGTGTCGATATCTCCTTCAAAGAGGAGTCGCAGCCAGACAGAGAGGGGCGCTGTTCCATCACCATTACAGCAACCGCCAAGACAACAGGACCGACGGGAGTCGAAATGGAAGCCATGACGGCCGTCTCGGTTGCGGCCCTGACCATTTACGATATGTGTAAGGCGGTGGATCGCGGGATGAGTTTCAGCGATGTCTCCCTGCTTTCCAAATCGGGTGGAAAATCAGGGACATATTCAAGAAAAGATTAAGATTTAGGTTAAAGCTGAGGGACGATGATCACGGTGCGATTGTTCGGTATGACAAAAATGCTGGCGGGGAATCAGAGTTCCCTGTCGCTGAATGTGACCAACGGGCGACCGGTTCAAGAGCTGATAGAGCTCATCATGACTCACTATCCCGCGATCGGCGAACTGATTCAAAAGAAGAAGGTGCTCGTGTCGGTGAATCAGGAAATCGCGCATGAAGCGACGGTCATTAGGGATAACGACGAGATTGCGTTGCTCCCGCCGTTTGCCGGAGGCACAGGACTGGAACAAATCAACGACGGTCAATTCGTCCGTGTGCAGCGGGAGAATTTTTCCATCGATCGGGAACTCGATCTGGTGCGCAGCCGATCGAAGCGAATCGGCGGAATTGCGACGTTTTTGGGCATTGCGCGTGATCGGTCACGCGGGCGGGATGTCGATGGCATTACGTTCGAGCATTACGAAGGAATGGCGCAGAAGAAGCTGCATGAAATTCGGGAACGAGCGCTGAAAGAGTTCGATATCCTAGAGCTGCTCATCATTCATCGATACGGAGAAATCGCGATTGGCGAAAACATCGTCCTGATCATCGCCGGGGCCGAGCATCGTGCAGATGCGTTCCTGGCCTGCAAGTGGGCGATCGACGAGTTGAAGCAAATCACGCCGATCTGGAAGCTGGAACATACGCCGGAAGGGGAGGTCTGGGTGGAGGAACATCCCTAGAGGATGGTGAAAATGGCGCCCAGCTGCGTTCTCGCATCGCTCAGAGGCTCGACGTACCAAACAATGTACGACTCGCCTCCTTACTCGCTGCGGCCTTGGTCGGAGAAAGTCGCGTCTTGGCGCGAGGGGGTGGGCGGGTGAGATGAAGGCCATTTTGACCATCCTCATGAGAGACAGATGAAAGAAGATTCTTCTCATAGTGATCTTGTGGAAGGCGTAACCGATACGTTTGGTCGTCCACTTGGTAGTCTGCGACTGTCCGTCACCGATCGCTGCAATCTTCGCTGTCGGTATTGCATGCCGGAGCCTGAGTACGTCTGGCTGCCGCGCGAGGATATCCTCAGCTTCGAGGAAATGGTGACGCTCGCGGGATACTTCGCTGATCTGGGAGTCGACAAGGTCAGATTGACCGGTGGTGAGCCTTTGCTGCGGCGGGATCTTGCGCGGCTGGTGCGGTTACTCCGACAGGATCGGCGGATTACTGAAGTGGCCTTGACCACGAACGGCATACTCTTTACCGAGCATGCACAAGCACTCTACGAGGCGGGGCTTGATCGGGTGACGGTCAGTCTCGATACGCTCCGACCCGAGCGGTTCCGGCAACTGACCGGACGGGATGAATTTTCACGAGTTCTGGAAGGTATCGAATCGGTCGGGAAAACGGGCTTTACCAACTTCAAACTTGATACGGTCGCCATTCGTGGGTTCAATGAAGATGAACTGGGGGCGTTGATCGAATTTGCGAAACACTGTCAGGCCGAGGTTCGCTTCATCGAATATATGGATGTCGGAGGGGCGAACGAATGGAGCCTGGATAAGGTTCTGTCGCAAGGCATGATCCTGGATTTCTTAAGTCGGCGGTATGGTCGGATCACGCCGCTTCCGGGACGAGGAGCCGCCCCAGCACAGCGATTTCTCTTGCCGGATGGCGCGATCTTTGGGATTATTCCTTCGACGACGACGCCGTTTTGTTCGCATTGTGATCGCAGCCGTCTCACGGCCGATGGCTTGTGGTATCTGTGCTTGTACGCGGGATCGGGAGTTGACCTTCGCAAGCCCCTTCGCATGAATGAGCAGCCAGAGCACATGCGGGAAATCATTCGATCGGGATGGGCTGCTCGCCGCGATCGCGGAGCGGAGGAGCGTAAGGCGCTGGAACGAGTGGGGCTTCGGGACGGAGGGTTGATCGAGATCGATCGCCTCCGGGAAGATCCACACTTAGAGATGCATGCCCGCGGAGGATGAGATTCTCTTGGACGGATCTGCTACAATATGTGCCCGCCTTCAATAGTTCTGTTTCCGCCGACTATTCAAACGAAGGTCGTCCATGGGTGTGATTTCCTAGAACATGCTGCCTGATCCCCAATTTGTGTCGCTGCTAGGCGTCGGGTTCCTGCTGGGGCTGCAGCATGCTTTGGATAGCGATCATCTGGCCGCTGTCTCGACGGTGCTTGCGGAGCGGCCCTCACTTCTGGCATCTGGGGCAGTGGGGCTCTGTTGGGGCATTGGGCACACTTTCACGCTATTGCTGGTCGGGTCGGTTGTGCTTGCGTGGAGGATTCGCATTCCCCAGGAATTCGAATTCTTGGCTGAGTCCGGTGTGGCAATTCTTCTGATTGTCCTGGGCACTTCCTTAGCGCTGAAACTCTACCGCGCACGATGGCATGTGCACAGCCATCGCCACGACGGTGAACGACATTCCCACCTGCACAGCCACCAGTGGCAGGAGAATCACCGGCATCGGCATTGGATGGTTCAGTCAATCCGCCCTCTCTGCATCGGTATGGCTCATGGACTGGCTGGATCGGCGGCGTTGATGTTGACGATTCTTGCCACCACGAAGGAGATGGGGGCCGGACTTCTGTCTATCCTCGTCTTCGGAGTCGGCTCGATTATCGGCATGATGGTGATCGGGCTGACGATCAGTGTGCCGGTCATTTGTTCACGTTCGATGAGTCAGCGCCTTTTTATGGCGGTACAGGGTGTGGCAAGCGTTGCCAGTGTCTCGATGGGCATGTGGATGTTGTTCAAGTTGGCGCTGTCGGCGGCGGGGGAATGAAACCATCTCTCTGTGGATATCGCATGCATTCTCGGAGCTCGGCACTGCTTATAAGAATGGAGTGCAAGACCCGATAGGAGAGCGCAATGGCCTGGTTCAAGAAAGAGAAGCCCACAGAATCTAGTCCGCCACCACGTTCGAAAGGCAGCGAGGGGATGTGGCTCAAGTGCAACCATTGCCGGGAGATCGTCTATCGGAAGGAAGTCGACCGGAACAGCAAAGTGTGCCCGAAGTGCGAGTATCACTTTCCGATCTCGGTCACCGAGCGAATCGGGTTACTGATCGACCTCGGGACCTTCAAAGAATGGGATGCTGAACTCGAACCCCAAGATCCATTGACCTTCCAAGACACCAAGTCCTATCGAGATCGCGTGAAGGCTCACCAAGAAAAGACGGGCCGGAAAGATGCCCTGGTCATCGGCGAAGGCCTGGTCAATGGCCGCTGTGTGGTGCTCTGTGTCTTCGATTTCAGCTTTATGGGCGGAAGTATGGGATCCGTGGTCGGCGAAAAGCTCTGCCGCGCGATTGATCGTGCGTTGGAACTGAAGCTGCCGGTCATCCTGGTCACCGCTTCCGGAGGCGCCCGGATGCAGGAAGGTATTCTTTCCTTGATGCAAATGGCCAAGACCTCGACTGCGGTTGCGAAGTTAGGCGAGGCCAAACTACCGTTCATCTCGATCCTCTCCGATCCCACGTTCGGCGGCGTCACAGCCAGCGTGGCAATGTTGGGGGATGTCATCATTGCCGAGCCGAAAGCGCTGATCGGGTTTGCCGGACCTCGTGTCATCGAACAAACCATCAAGCAACAGTTGCCGGATCAGTTCCAACGGGCCGAATTTCTTCTCGAACACGGCATGATCGATATGATCGTCGAGCGTAAGCGTCTCAAGGAGACGATCGGCACCCTCGTGAATCATTTTTAGCTTTCTGTGTCCTCCCGACTTGTTGATGAGCTACTCCTCCGTCATTGAGTACCTCTACGCGCTTCAGAAGCACGGTATCAAGCTGGGTCTGGAGCCGATGCGGATTCTGTTAGACAGGGTCGGCAATCCCCATCGCTCACTTCGCATGCTTCACATCGGAGGAACCAACGGCAAGGGTTCGACGGCGGCGATGGTTGCGTCGGTTCTTCAGCATTCAGGCCGACGCGTCGGGCTGTATACGTCTCCCCACCTCGTCGACTTCCGGGAGCGGATTCGTGTCAACGGGTGCATGATCACGGAGAATCAAGTCGAAGGGGTGATCGCGCGTTTACGAGTCGCGCTACAAGATGACCTGGAACCGACCTTTTTTGAGATGACGACGGCGTTGGCGTTCCTGTATTTCGCGGATTCAGAAGTCGACGTCGCCGTATTGGAAGTCGGGTTGGGCGGACGGTTCGACGCAACCAACGTCGTGGAGCAACCGCTGGCCACTGCGATCACGACGATCGGCTTGGACCATCAGGAGTATCTGGGGCAAACGGAGGAGGCGATCGCGTTTGAAAAGGGGGGAATCATCAAGCCGTTTGTGCCGGTGGTGATCGGGCGGATGGGGCAGGAAGCTGAACAGGTCCTACGCCGGATTGCGCGGGATCGATCGGCCCCTCTGTGGCAGCTTGGCCGGGACTTTGCTATTGACGGATATCGTCCCGAGCGACTCACATATCGGGGAGTGACTCGCGTCTGTGAGGATCTGATTTGCGGCCTGGAAGGGCGTCACCAGCGGGATAATGCCGCTTGTGCGTTGGCACTCCTTGAAGCGGTGGGTCGAGCAGGAATCGACGCAGATGACATCGCCGTGCGTGCCGGCCTGCGTACGGTCTCATGGGAAGGTCGTTTGGAGCTGATCGACGAGGATCCAAAGGTCGTGCTCGACGGCGCCCACAATCCTGCCGCCGCGCATGCGCTCGCGGAGTATCTCAAGGACTTTTCCATTAGTCACCCCACATCTCGGATCATCCTCGTATGGGGCATGATGCGGGATAAAGATCGACAGGGATTTATCGCTCCACTGTTACCCTTTGTGTCGGAAATCGTGCTGACGCAGGCGACTCTCGCGCGGTCTGCAACGGTCCAAGAGCTCCGTGCAACGCTGCACGAATGGCAGGGGCCGGTGCTCGAGGCCGTTCTTCCCATGGACGCGATGACCGTCGCCAGAAGCCGAGCTATGCCTCACGATCTCATCTGTATTGCCGGATCGTTGATGCTCCTAGGGGATATCAAAGCGGCCGTGCGTGGCTGTGGGCTGTCACCGATTCGTGGTTAGCATGGCGGGTCCTCTCGTGTGGGGCCGCTGGCGGCTCTTCTTTGCCGTTGCCGCTCTCGTGTTCGTTCCGTTTCCTGGATCAGCGGCGGACAACCGAGTTGGTGCCGGAACGTCCTCCGCCGGATCCGCTCCTCTCGATATCACGGCAGATCGTATCGACTACCGACAAGATCAAGACGTGTACGAAGCAAACGGATCGGTCGTGATTCAGCAGGGAGCGATCAAGCTGACGGCGGACCACGCCACCATTCAAGCCTTGCCGGGGATTCTCACTGCCGTCGGCCATGTCCATTTAACAGACCCGCAGGCTGACGTGACGGCTGAGCGGATGGATCTCAATATCAATACTGAGGCCGGTGTCGTGACGCATGGCCGGCTCTACGTTCCGACGACCAACTCATCAATATCCGGCGGCCTCCTACAGAGATTTTCCGAATATCATTACCGAGTTAAAGATGGCAGTTTTACGAATTGTGATGCGCAAGATGGAGAAGTGCCGGCATGGCGCTTTCGGTTTAAAGATCTGGATATGACCCTCGGGGA
Organism: Nitrospira sp.; assembly: GCA_029194675.1. Classification (NCBI taxonomy): domain Bacteria; kingdom Pseudomonadati; phylum Nitrospirota; class Nitrospiria; order Nitrospirales; family Nitrospiraceae; genus Nitrospira; species Nitrospira sp. Next base: position 429,430 of record JARFXP010000002.1, read on the forward strand.
CACGTTGGGATTGAAGGGCACCTGGTTCTGCGTCTTAGACGTGCCCACGATTCCACTGCCCATCTTCTCCTATCCTATGAACAGACGACGAACCGGATTTTTGATGCCGATCCCGAGCTATGACAATCGGTTCGGATTCCACGTGAAACAGAGTTTTTTTTGGGCGATCAATCCCAGTCATGACCTGACGGTGACGCCATCGTTTTACAGTAACCTAGGGTATGGGTCCGATTTTCTGTATCGGTATGCCTTGGACCGGCGATCTCGCGGGCAATGGTTTGTGAGCTATCTACAGCAGATGCAACTTCCCAACGTCTCCGGCGTCACCGATACCGAGCCTGCCAAGGAGGGGCGGGCAGTGCTGACCGGAACCCATACGCAATACATCACCGATACCCTCTTGCTCCGAGCCAACGCGAATTTGCTTTCAGACCCACAGATTTTGAATCAGTTGAGCAATTCCGGAGCGCTCCGAGCGCTACCGAATTCCGAATCAAACTTCTTGGCGAGCCAGCGCTTGCGCTACGGCAATCTCTATCTCCTGGGGCTTTATCTACAGCCGTTACAACTGGGAGGAGCAGACACATTCCAACGTCTTCCGGAGGCCGGCTATAACCTACCCTATGTCTCACTGTTCAACTCACCTGTCCTCTTTGGCATGGACGGGCAACAGGTCTATTGGTTCCGCCAGGAAGGATTTACGCTCAATCGGATCAATGTGGTTCCGGGTATTTCGACCGAGGTGTTTCATCTCGGGCGGATGGTTGGAATCCGCCCCCAGGCGAAGTTTCGTGAGGTGTTCTATACCAGAGGCATACAAAATGATGAGGCACAAAATCGAGAAACGTTTTGGCTAGGATTGGATGCGACCTCGAAGTTGGCACGCCGGTTCCCACTTGCTGATGGAAACAGTCTTCTGCATACGATCGAACCGACGGTGACCTACGAGTATGTTCCGGTGACCAACCAGTCCAATTTGCCTCAAATCGACGCAGTCGATAACCTGCCGGGGAAGAATCTGCTGACCTACATGCTGCGCAGCCGTCTATTGGAATCCGGCAAGCGCAATGCCTTCAACTGGCTCGATCTGATGGTGGCCCAGAGCTACCATGTCGGTGATGTGCAGACGTCGGCGGCTGATTACGCCATCCCTCCCTCCATAGGAACGACGACCCAGCCGCTCCAACCGGCGACCGTGCCTATTCAAGGGAAAAAGTTTTCTGATATCTGGATGCGGGCCGTCATCGGCAACAACCTCCCGTCGCAATTCGGACTCTCCCAAATGGGTGCGCCGATATTCGGACCCGCCTCCCAGGCCTGGGCGTTGCGTCCGCCGATCAATCGGTATCTGACGATCGATGCGTTCGTCGATCCCTACGAACTAGGATTCAGTCAATTCAACACCGACCTTCGCTTCCAAGAAGGAACCAATTGGTATGTCGAGGTGGGTCAGCGTTACGCACGAGACGGCAGTCGAGTACAGAGAGGGGATATTTGGAATGCCGTTTCGTTCAATCAAGTGTTTGCTCCAGCCAATGGAATCCTGTTTGCCACGATGGGCGGCGCGTTCCGCACCCCTTGGGGATGGACCTTCGGGGCAAAGGCCTATTATGACCTCGAAAACGGACAATTTCCTGAACTGGATACGGTTGCGCTCTATCAGAATCCATGCAAGTGTTGGTCTGTGGGGTTCTATTTCTTGAAATTCCCCGACCGTGAGCAGTACAGCTTCATGTTGAGCCTCACCGGAATCGGCTGGACTGAGGACTCCGGGACGCGAGTGATACGGACTCTCTTGAGCCCGCTTCTGTGGGGTGAGCGTGGTCTTCCTTGGGCGGCACCGGGAGGTCCCTATGGCCTGCCTCCGCAGCCCGCCGAAGCGGGCGACACATTGCCCGGAGCTCAAACCGGCCGATGACTGTATTTGACAGTAAAAACAATGGTGGGGTACGATGCCGAAGTTAGCGCGTATTCATGATCTCAACCTTGAAGGAGGGCGCAGACGTGGCTGGTGATGCCTTGAAAGTCGAAGATTCCACCTGGGATGCCGAAGTCATGAAGGCTTCTGAACTCGTCATGGTCGATTTTTGGGCCGTGTGGTGCGGTCCCTGCCAAATGGTGGCTCCCATCGTTGACGAATTGGCCCAGGAATATGCCGGAAAGCTCAAAGTTCGAAAACTGAACACTGATGAGAACCCCGAGGTCGCGGGTCGTTACCAGGTGATGAGTATCCCTACCATTCTTTTCTTCAAAAGTGGCCAGCCGGTTGAAAAGCTGGTGGGCGCCAGACCAAAACGCCAATTTAAAGAAATGATCGATTCGCTGCTCGCTCAACATGCAGGGACCGCCTAAGAAGTCTCCTCGCAGCCATGCTCACTGAGCTGCGCATCACAAATTTTGCTGTGATCGAACGACTGAGTCTGAGCATTGACTCAGGGTTTACCGTGTTGACCGGAGAGACGGGGACCGGGAAGTCTTTGTTGATCGATGCAGTGGCCCTTCTTGTCGGCGGGCGGGCCTCAAGCGACCAGATTCGATTCTCCGAGGACGAAGCCCAACTTGAAGCGTCGTTCGAGATTCCGCTCACGCACCCCCTCCTTCAACGGCTGCGGGCCAGAGAGATCCTTGGACCGCAGGATTCTCAGCTCATCATTCGACGCATCATTGCTCGTTCAGGAAGAAACCGGGTTTACCTGAATGGAGTCTTAAGCCCGGTCCACGTGTTGGAAGAGTTCGCAGGGACGCTCATCGATATCCATGGCCAGCACGACCAGCAATCGCTCTTGTCCAATTCCGCTCAGCTCGATGTTTTGGATGCCTACGGCCGTCTCCTGGAGCTGCGGTCTCAATATCGAACGGCCTATTGTGACTGGATACGTTTCCGTGAAGAACGTGCTGAGCTGGCGGCTAGGCTGCAGCAGCGTGCCCAGCAGGAGGACCTGTTGCGTTTTCAACAGCAGGAATTGGATGAGGCTGCCTGCCGAATCGGAGAGGAAGAGTTGCTGCGAGCCGAACGCCATCGGTTGGGGTCGTCGCAACGTCTGGCCGCGTTGGTAACGGAAGCCCAGGAGCGAATTCACGATGATACGCACGGTATCATGACGAATCTGATGTTGCTGGAGCGTGTATTGGGAGAACTCTTTCAGATTGATCCCGAGATGCAGGAGAACCTTCGATTTGCATCCGAGGCCAAGATGCTCCTGAAAGAAGTCGCCGATTCCCTTCGTAGTTATGCCGAGGGCTTGGACGCTGATCCGATGCGACTCGGTGCGATCGACGATCGTTTGGCTGTCATTCAGAGGATGAAAAAGAAGTACGGAGAGACGATAGAAGCCGTCCTGGAGACGCATAATCGAGTGAAACAAGACCTGGAGCAACTGCGGGGATCGGACAGCGAGCTGGATCGGTATGATCGTCTCATTGAGGAGCAACAACAGCACGTCTTGGTGATGGCCCGAGAGCTCTCAGGCAAGCGAGCGGAAGCGGCTAAGCGGTTGACGAAATTAGTGGACAAAGAGCTCAACGCGCTGAAGATGGGATCGGTGCGGTTTCTTGTTCAAGTCATGCCGAGTGGGTCTGTCGATGTCTACGGCCCTGATGGAAGCGATCGTGTCGAGTTTCTGCTGTCGGCCAATGCCGGTGAGCCTTTGAAGTCGATGTCTCGTGTGGCATCCGGCGGCGAACTATCGCGTGTTATGTTGGCGTTGAAATCCGTCCTTGCTGATATCGATCATGTGCCGGTCCTGATTTTCGATGAGATCGATACAGGGGTCGGAGGGGCTGTCGCGGCTACGATCGGGAAACGGCTGAGGGAGTTGGGCCGATACCATCAAGTGTTGTGCATCACGCATCTTCCTCAGGTCGCCTCTCAAGCCCAGCATCATTTCTCGGTTGAAAAGTCGGAAGTGAAGGGGCGGACGGTCACGACGGTGCGTTCGTTGACCGGTATGAATCGCGAGGGAGAAATTGCGCGCATGCTTGGTGGAGAGCGAGTCACTCAAAAGGCACGATCTGCGGCAGCAGAGTTGATCGCCGGAACGCATGAATAGATCAAGCGGCGGGGGCGATGTCCATGGTGGGAGGCGAGAGGGGCGAGTCCTTCACGACTTGTAGGAAGAGATCCAATAACAGCGGATCGAAATGTCCATGGGATTGAAGGGAGAGCTGGCGGGTCGCGATATCCAGTGGGAGAGAGACGCGCCCAGGTGCGTCGGCGGTCAGATGATCGAACGTCTGAGCGATGCCGACAATGCGGGCCAATAACGGAATATCCGTGCCTCGGAGTCCACGAGGGTAGCCTTGTCCATCCCATTGCTCGTGATGGGATGCGATGATTTGCCCCACCTCAATAGGTAAACCCAATGGGGCAATCATCCGTGCGCCTCTGTCGGGGTGTTCCCTACAGAGGGATGCTTCGCCGGACGGAAGGATCTGGTCTTCTGAAAACCTATACGATGGGATGCTGGTTTTCCCTATGTCATGCAAAAAGGCCCCCAGGGCCAATGATTTTTGCTCGGAGGCGGTAAGATTGAGTCGGCTGGCCATCAACGTGGCATGGAAACTCACTCGGCTGGAATGATTGAGTAATTGACGGTCTGTGGCTTCCAGAATATCGGACAAAAGTGGAAGTAGGTTCATGTCGTCTTGCTGTAAAGCGGCATCGCCTTGTGCGTCGGACAGCGCAGCATATCCAGTCTTGACCTTGTCCCATGCTCGTGCGCTCTCTTCCTCTGAGCCCCAAAGATCCGTTAGTGTCTGAAGACAACGGCGAAGAAAGTCGAGTCGGCGTTTCTTGTCCATCGTCTGCCGAATGAGGGTAGTCAGTTCATTCACGTTGAAAGGTTTAAGCAAATAGCCGGCGGCTCCGTGGCGGATACCTTCCATGGCGGACTTCAGGCTCCCGTATCCCGTGACGATAATGACCTCTACGTCGGGGCGATGGTGCTTTATGTCTTTGAGAAGATCGAGTCCATGACGATCCGGGAGTTTTTGGTCAAGCGTGATCACATCAATGGGTTCCTGGTCGAGGACTTCAAGAGCTGTCTTGGCGTTTTCTGCTGAACGAACATTGCAGAAGGTGCGAAGTATCACGTTAAGGGCATCGCGGGGCCCCGCTTCATCATCAATTACGAGGACTGTCGGTTGTGTCCCTGCCTGACAAGAAGCCGTGACCATGCTCGTTGTTTACTCCAAACCACGTGCGTAGCAAGCAATTCTCATTCCTTTTCATGAGGTTAGGGAGTTTTTCAATATAAAGGGGTGGGTGGTGGGATGGGCAGCTATACGTAGCTTACAATAATAATAGGATACCTATTATTGTATGATGAGGAGGGTAATGTGTGCAGAAGTGTGACATTCTTGTGCATAAGTGTGTCATTCTTGCATGGGCGGAGCGTGCTCTTGGATGGCGGAATTGTCTGGACGACCGATGCCGAGGGTGTCCATTCGGTATTTCAGCATCCGGCGGCTGATTCCCAGTAAGTTCGCGGCGTGGGTTTGTACGTGATTGGTTCGTTTTAGCGCATCAAGGATAATCTCCCGTTCAAACTCCATCACGGCTTTTTCAAGCGACATGCGACCGGCGAGAGTATCGTCTCGAAGCGACGTTGAACGGGAGTCGTTCTTGATCAGCGTCGGCAAATGCTCGGGAGTGATTTGCGCAGCATGTTGAGACCAGATGAATGCCTGCTCGACGAAGTTTTCGAGTTCACGAACATTGCCCGGCCAAGCATAACGAGTCAGAAGCTCCAGAGCGTCTTTTCCGAAATCGATCTGAGGACGTCGTTCCGCTTCCAGCCGTTTCTCGAGGAAATGTTTGGCCAGGAGGGGAATATCCTCGCCACGTTCCCGGAGCGGAGGGAGAAAGAGCGCAATGACGTTGATGCGGTAGTACAGGTCTTCGCGAAACTGCCCCTTTCGAACGAGTTCGTCGATATTCTTGTTCGTCGCCGCCACAATGCGGACATCGACCTTGATCGGCTGAACCCCCCCGATCCTCGTAAATTCTCGCTCTTGGATGACACGCAGGAGCTTAGCTTGTGTGACGGGACTTAAGTCGCCGATTTCGTCCAGGAACAGCGTTCCGGTGTTCGCCAACTCGAACTGTCCGACGCGTCGAGCTGTGGCATCCGTGAACGACCCCTTTTCGTGGCCAAAGAGTTCGCTTTCAATGAGCGTTTCAGGCAAAGCAGCGCAGTTCAGTGCAATGAAGGGGCGTTCGCGCCGGGAACTGTTGTAGTGCAAGGCTCTCGCCACCAATTCCTTTCCCGTGCCGCTTTCTCCCGTTATGAGCACGGTGGTACGGCTGTCGGCGACCTGCTCGATTTTTGAGTAGATCTCCTGCATGCCCTGGCTTTTGCCGATCAGATTATGGAAGGCATAGCGCTGGACGACTTGAGCCCGCAGTTGCTTGACCTCTCGCTCCAATTCTGAGGAGTTCAGGACTCGATCGATGACGATACGGAGTTCATCGACGTCGAACGGTTTTGAGAGATAGTCAGCGGCTCCAAGCTTCATGGCGTCGACGGCTGTTTTGACGGATTTGGTGCCTGTGAGCATAATGACCGGGGTTATCTTGCTCTCCATGCGGAGTGTTTGAAGCACTGCGAGACCGTCGGTTCCGGGGAGAAGAACGTCAAGGAGGATGAGGTCGGGCTCATCCTTCCGAAACACATCGAGCCCCTCATCTCCGTCACCAGCTTGGAGAATGTCATAGATTGGTTCGAGGACCATCTTCAGAGAGGCACGGACCCGGGGATCGTCATCGATCAACAGAATTCGTTGCTTAGCAACCGAGCTTTCCACAAGCGCTCCTTGCGTTCTACCCCTGATGGGAGGGAAGTTTGATGCGGAAGGTCGTTCCGATCCCTTCCGCGCTCTGAACTTGAATCTCTCCTCGATGCTCCCGAATGATCTGATGAGCGATGGTCAGTCCCAACCCCGTTCCTTCGTTTATGACGCTCGTGTGTTTGGTGGTAAAAAACGGGTCGAAGATGTGGTCAAGGTGTTCTGGTGAGATGCCGTGCCCCGTATCTTCGATCTCTATCTGAGACCACACTGCACCGTCCGCTTTCTGGAGCCTAGTGGTCCGTACACGGAGGGTTCCGGTTTTTTCGCTCATGGCATCCATCGCATTCAAGAGCAGGTTCAACAGCACCTGCTTGACTTGTTGCCGATCTAACATGCCACGGGGCAGCTCAGGCGCCAAATCTTTTTCAATCTTAATCCCGCGGCTGTCGGCTTTCACCTGGATGAAGTACAGGCACGACGAGACGATTTCATTCAGATCCTCATCGGTCAACTGAGGTTCCATGTATCGAGCGTAGTCGAGAATCTCCTGAATCAACCGTTCAATTCGATTGACATCATCGAGCACAATTCGACTGAATTCACCAATGAATTGACTGTCATCCTTGCGTTCCGGAGCCAGCTGAATGAAGGTCTTGATCGACGTCAAGGGATTTCTGATCTCATGAGCGAAACCTCCGGCAATGGTCTCCAAAGAACGCAATCGATCAGTTCGTCGCATGAGCGCCTGGGACTTCCCGAGGTCCTCATACAGCAGGAAAGAGTCGAGCGCGTTGGCGGCATTCTGAGCCATAGCAGCCAGGAGTTCCATGGTATGGGAAGGAAGGACAGTGGGACCTGTCCGGGATTGAAGCAATACGAAGGCGATCAACCTTCCTCGATTCAGCAGCGGGATGGCCAGATTGATGGGAAGAGTGGCGAGTTGGGCACCCGTCGCATTGTCCAGCGATGCCCTGTATAGGGAATCGGTCAAGGCGGACGAGTCGAGGATGTCTTGATGGTTAGCCAGTTGCTGAACTAGGGGATGATTGAGGGCAACGATGGGAGATCCTACTATCGAAGGGATCTGGGCTTGTGGAACCACCTGGCAGAAACATTCGCGGTCGCGGTCAAACACATATACCACACCTTGAGAGTGCCGGGATGCTTCAGAGAGGCCGGAAAGAATGCGCTCTGCGATGACCGAGAGACTGATCGGGTGCCCCATGTCCCGCGCGAACTGCGTGAGCCGTTGCAGCGACGCTGTAATTGATTGATAAGAGCCCGATTGCGGAGCCGTGCGATCCGTCATGAGTGTGGTGTGTGAGGTCTTATGCGGGTGTCGTTCGTCGTGGTGAAAACATGGCTACGTATCATCACTAGGTGGAAAGTATACACCCGAGGGGCTGTTTCATCCAGTGGATTTGGTCTTCCGTACAATGATGAGTAGAAGTTGGTTGTCGAGGAGGGAAAAACTGGATCGGCCCTCAGGAATCACGGCCGTCAAACCATGGGGCTCCACGGAGACGGCTGAGATAGTGAAGAAGAATTTTGGACGGTAGGAAAACTGCGGGATGCTCGCAGGCCTGTCGGATGGTTCCTGCCGACAAGCCTGCGAGAGGAGATCAGTACGCGGCGGCAGTCTTGCCTTGTTCCGAGCAAGCCCCTGGAGTCATGTAGAGCAAGTAATTGCCCATGCCATGTTGGAGTTCAGTTCTCTGCAGAGAATGGTGGTAGACCATTACCATCTCATAGTCATCCTCTTTGGAGATGGGGAAACCCTGGACGTCTTTATAGACTTGATGGGGTAAGAATTCGCGGAGCGTTCCGTCCCGCTCAACATCCGGTACAGTCCGGAGGAGGGTCTCTCCCTTGGTCTTATTCTCCAATGCAATCAGGAGCAATTCATCGTGGCCGTGCGGATACGCGTATTTGACGCAGCCATCCATACTAAACTTCAATGGTGCCGTACGGACTTGGACACCCGCCCCGAGTTCGATCCCTTCGTCTGTCTGATCCGCCGGACGGTCGCCGAACTTGGTGAAGCAAACGATGTTGACGCCGACCTGATAGACCTCCATCTCCTTGACCGGTTTGATCTTGGGCGCAAAATACATCGTGAACGTTGTAATGACGTCCTTGGTGGGCGGGGCACCGTGATAGAAGGCGACGACCGTCATCAATTTGTCGGTTGCCGACAGCTTCACGCCGTATCCATCCGGGAATTGAGTCTCGGACATTTCGAGTCCGGCTCCACCGAAGAAGAGCGGCTCACCGGGACAGGACACGCTGGGTTTGGTGTTGTTGATCATCAAAATATGGTGCAGGTAATTTTTCGGTAATTCCTTCCCATCGACCGTGGTAATGGCCGACTTGAAGCCGACCAAATATTTATCTTCCGGCAACTGGAAGTGGAACCGAGGCATGGAATCGCCCATATCGCCTTCGCCATGGCCGGTCGGAAGATCGATGGGGCCGAAGGTCAGAATCGCGGTGTTCTCTCCATAGGTGATCTTTGAGCCCACGTGCTTTTTCAATGTGGGAATCGCATGGTGATCGTGGCCCCCATCGGCATAGGCGGATGAGGCCAGGAGAAACACGGAGAGCGGAAGAATAAGGAATCTGCGCATAGGACCTCCCAGAGGAAGTAAAGCGGTGATTGGAACCGGGCTCCGACTTGGTGGCATGGTTGAACACGTGAACGGATTCATTGGGCGTCGGCGGGGATCGGCGTGAGCCGATTCCATTGGTAGGTACCGCCATGTTCGCGCGGCGGAATGTTTTTATGCGTGCCCACGCGGGTATACCACCATACGCCCTTCGCCTGACTGCCGTCTTCAGAGAGGAGGACTTCAAAACCTCCTTCACGATCGTTGCCGGGTTGTTGCCAGGTGCCTTGCCACAGACGATCGGCAATCTTCGTGGTGACGAAGCGGCCGCCATGTTGGGTGTACGGCCCATTGCCGTTCTTGTCCAGCGTGGCCTTGTATCGTTTTTCGTCCTCGACCTCGAGAATCTCCCATTCTCCGCTCACGTCAAGGACCGCTGCGGCAGCATCATTGCTGACAAGCTTTTGCGATCCTGCTGCCATCGATGGTGAGGCGAGGGAACCTCCTAATTGAGCGGATCGAAAGGACTCGTGCCACGACAACAGTTGCCAACGGCCGGCACGACGTTCGAGGACACCGGTTTCCCTTAACGGAAGCACGGTCCGTTTCACCTTGGACCCTTCACCGACGTAGCGGGTATAGTCGAGCTCCATCGTAAACCAGGCCAGGTCGCCTTTCGTCCAGACCTTGAGTTCATTGATCGGAATCTCAATCTTCGTTGCGTTGATGAATTCCTCCCGCATTTCCCGTTCGAACTCCGGCCAGCCCACGTATTTGCGACCACCGACCGAGTAACTGACGATGTCGGCATCGTGAGCCATGAGCCGAGACAGAGTCGGGAGGTCTTTTTCCGCATTGGCCCTGACCATTTGACGAATAGCCGTTTCTGGGTCTGGAAGGTCACCGCCGCTCGCCACCGGAGTAAAGCCGATAACAAGGAACAGACTCCCACACACACACCATCCCCCTCGGGGCATAAAGAGCTCCATGTATGCGACAAGGTTCAAATGAGAAGGGAAACTACACGGCCTGACTGACCATGTCAACAACGAAGTACAATCAGGACAAACGAGGAGCGACCACCACCACGGTGACATTGTCTTCGCCGCCACGATCGAGCGCAGCGGTGACGAGGCGGTTACAGAGAAGAGTCGGATTGAGTTCGCCGGGGGCGAATACTGTTCGGATATCCTCGTCCTCCAGCATCTTGGTCAGTCCATCCGAGCAAAGCAGAACCAGGTCCTCCGGAAGTATGGGAAAAGCGGTGATAGTAGGTTTCACCGTCGCGCCTACCCCCAACGCACGCGTCAACACATGCCGCTCCGGATGTGTTTTCGCCGATTCTGTCGTGAGGATGCCGCGTTCCAGGTATTTTTCGATCAACGTGTGGTCCTTGGTTAGAGGGGTCAACGTGCCCGATCGAAATCGATAGGCACGGCTGTCGCCGACATGGGCGAGATATGCGACCGGGGCAGGGCCGGAAATGATCGCCAGCAGCACGATGGTCGTGCCCATTCCTTTCAGCTTGGATTTTGATCTGGACCGATTGAGGATGGCGTCATGCGCTCGGCTGATCAGGTCCGTCAACACATCTGTGGGAGACGTTTGACCGTTACCGAGCAGGCGGCTCGATGCTGCAGCCTCGGCCTGTATCGTGGCGATAGCGGTCTGAGCGGCGACTTCCCCACCGATATGACCACCCATTCCATCCGCGACGGCCCAGACCCCCACCTCATCGATGACAGCGAACGCATCTTGGTTGAGGGTGCGCACGAGTCCGATTTCGCTCCGACCGATGCCGATCCAGGTACTCATTGGGAATAGGTCGATTGAAGAGTGGTCGACAATGCGGAGAGTCCGAACCAAACCAGGCTCGTCGCTTTTCCCTCGCGATGAAGTCCCACGACCATCGCTACTCCCGATTTGGGCGAGGCGTCGGTCGTTTTGATGTTGAGATAACCTGCCTGAGATCGGCAGGTCTCATACGCCTCTAGCGGTGCTTCATCGTACCAGATCTTGCGATGTTCGGATAGGGCGTCTACGGACGGGTGATTACGCAAGCTTCGCTGCTCGAACAAACCCTCCTGTTGCCAGCGGCGGACTGCCCCAACGCCTGGTAGAAAGATGAGGCTGAAGGTCGGCATCTCAGGGATTGTAGCCTTGATTTCGCATAGGAGACAAGTTACAGTTCCGAGCATCACGAAGAATGCAGTGAAGAGACAGGTGGATCATCGATCGCATGACCGTGCCGGCAAAGCGGATTCGTATTACTGTGGGCGGAGTTCAGCTGGAGGCAGAACTCAGAAAGACGAAGACGGCCGATGAAGTCTACGCCGCGCTTCCGGTCACGGCTGCGGTCAGCACATGGGGAGAAGAATTCTACTTCCCGATTCCTGGAGTCCGCGACTATCGGGAAACCGCGACGACTCAGGTGAAGGTCGGAGACATTGCTTTTTGGGGAGCAGGGAAGGTCCTGGCGATCTTTTTTGGGAGAACCCCTATGAGTTTGGGGGCCGATCCGGTGCCGGCTGATCGGGTGAATATCATCGGGAGGATTGTCGGCGATGCGAGCCGATTTCGGCAGGTCATGGAAGTCCCGACGATTCATCTCGAACCGGGGTGAATGCGATGCGGCTGTCGAAAGAGCGGGGGCGGCGTATAGCCGAGAGCCTCACCGGTCGTCTCCAAGCGGAAGGTCACCTCGAGCTAGTCGGAGAGCGCAAGGGATTCGTCGAGGCATTGGAGCAGGCCATCACGCATGAGTTAGCCGCTGAGGATCGTGTGAATGCGGAAGTGCGGCAACTGCTGAAGGCCTATGAACATCAGATCGAGCAAGGGCAGGTCGACTATCAGAAGATGTTCCAGATGGTGAAACAAAAGTTAGTCCGTGAACGAGGCATCATTTTATGAAGCGTGAAACGTGAAGCGCTTGCGAATGACGAGCGACGAGCGACCCGCGACGCGTGTTGCATGTTGAGTGAGGACAAAGTCAGTCATCTCTCCCATGTGATTCTCACGGCAGTCAAGCAATATGCTGGAGCGAGAGTCAAGAGCGATGATGCACGGTTATTAAAAGAGATCAAGCGCGTGTTGGCTGCCGAGTTGGTCCAGGAACAGGAGATTGATCGAAAAGTGAAAGCCAAACTCGCGTCGTATTCCCGAGGCATTATTGAAGGGAGTAACGAGTGGGACGTGCTGTATCGAAAGCTGTTCGAGGAAGAAACGCGCAAACAGATGAAAGTCTGAAGGTTGAGGTCGCGTTGTCATGAAAAAGACCGTACAACGATTGGCAGTCTTGAGTATCGTGCTGGTGCTTGTCGGCATGACCGCCTGTTCGCAGAAGCGCAAGCCGCTCGTGCCGCTTGCCCTTGACGGTGCGGTGAAGTCTCAGGCTACGGCGCTGACTGAACAGGGAACGCAAGCGTATCAGGCCAAACAGTTTGTAGAGGCGAAGCAATACTTTGAACAAGCGGTTGCCGCAGCACCACAATCCGGCCAGGCTCATTATAACTATGCGTTGGCGTTGAATGCGCTTGGGGATTCTGAACTCGCGCGGCAACACTTTATAGCAGCTGCCGACTTAGCACCAGGAGACAAAGTCATCTGGGACTCGCCGGCGCTTTCGCCATACGGAAATCCAGAAAATAAAAACAAGGCCAAGATGCGTCCCAATACGCCGCGCCGTTCGTCGTTCGGCGGTGGCATGCCCTCCGGCGGTTATTAATTCCCGAACAAGGACGGACCTATGAGTAAAGAGCTTGCGGTCGGAGATCAGGCACCGGAACTCTCGATCCCAGATCAGCATGGGAAGACGGTGACTCTGAAGAGCTTCAAGGGCAAACAAATCGTGCTGTATTTCTATCCGAAAGACGATACGCCGGGGTGCACGAAAGAGTCCTGCGACTTTCGGGATGTGGAGTCGCAGATTCTGCGGGCCGGAGGCGCAATCGTCGGAGTGAGTCTGGATGGAAAGGAGTCCCACCAGAAATTCATCAAGAAATTCGGATTGCCGTTTCCGCTGCTCAGCGATGAAGATGCGGCGATCTCCAAGGCGTACGGTGTGTACAAGGAAAAGAACATGTACGGCAAGAAGTATTGGGGTATCGAGCGGAGCACGTTCGTCATCGATCCCGAAGGCAAGCTGAAGGCGATCTTTCGGAAGGTAAAAGTCGATGGTCACGCGGATGAAGTGCTCAAGGCGCTGAAGGCCTAGGCGAAGGACCGATGGCTGTGCAGTCAACGGCCATCTTCTTACGCATCCTCCGGTTTTCTCTCATTTCTTTCTCTGCCATTTTCATCGGCACATCTCTTCTCTATGCTGCGGAGAAATCCTCCGCAACGATTCTTGTTAAGGATGCGTTCACGTCTCCGACTCACGCGGCGACCATTGAAGCTAAATTGATCTCGAAAGGTCTCTTGGCCAGCAGCCCACTGGGAGGAGAACCGGTTGAACTGGTAGTGAACGGGAAGGTCGTCGCCACGGGCATGACCGGTGGGGACGGCAGGGCATTCTTCACCTATATCCCAAAGGCCCAAGGTCTAGTGCCAGTCCAGGTCCGCGTCGGTAACAGCCCTCGCGTGGCTTCGACGGAAGGACAGGCCAACCTGGCTGTATGGGAAAAACGGCATCCCATCCTCACGATCGAGCTATCTTCGCTGATCGAAGAACCGACGCCGAGTCGTGTCCCTTCCATGGGGATTGCGTTCGAGTCGGAACGAAGACCAATGGCTGAGGCGGCCGATGAACTCGGCAAGCTCACCCAGTTCTACTATCGGGTCATTTATGTCGTCGCTGTGTCTGCCGGGGGAGATGGAGTTCAGGCAAGTGCTGAGGCGAGAGACTGGCTGAAGACGCATAAGTTCCCAACCGGCTATGTGATGACGTTACCGTCGGACCCTCAAGCCTTAGGGGCAAAGATCGACGAATTCCATGCTGAGGGCTGGAAAACCATCAAGATCGGAGTCGGTCGAACCAAAGCCTTTGCTGAAGCGTTTCTGCAGCGGCGTCTCGAAGCCGTCATCGTGCCGGAACCGATAAAGGGCGACGTGCCGCGGAAAGCCAAGGTGGCGAAAGATTGGAAGGAGGTGAGGAAGAAACTGTAGTGACGGCAAGTGAGCAATCTGATCCGTCCTTCACCCAAATCTCATTATAAGCAACTCTCTTCAAGCGAACTGCCAGAATAACTTCATCCCTTCTGCGGAGATTGACAGTTTTCATGAATCGGCTGACAATAAAGCGGATTCGTTCTTGTTCTATAAGGCTGACGTCGGTTGTTGCGTCGGCGCAACACGTCTGAATCAGATAGTTCCTGAGGGCCGTGGACACATAGCATCAATTCCTGGTTTCGCCCGCCCTGCGGCAGTTCAAGAGGTCAAGGCGACGGAGGTGTTCTCCGAGAGCGACCCGGGCGTTTACGCCGGAAGGGGAGAGTCAATGCAGGACGGTGACCCTGAACATCAGGACGAGTATTTGTATGACGCCTTCATCAGCTATCGACGATCGGACGGGACGAGCGTCGCGACATGGCTGCGCCGGCGCCTTCAGGACTACCGCCTCCCGCCGTCGCTTTCTGCGACACACAAGAAACTGCATGTCTACCTCGACACCGCCTTCGAACGTGCCAACGAGGACTTCTGGACGAACAACATAGAACCGGCGCTGAAGTCGTCACGCACTCTGATTGTCATTGCCACCCCGGACACGCTTCGCCGTCAGGCCACGGGGCAACCGAACTGGGTCGAACGTGAGATCGATACGTTCCTCAACCTTCCCCAGAAGACGAATATTGTTGTCGCTCGGGCGAAGGGCGACTTCGATGCCGAACTGCCGGCTCACCTGCTCGAGCGGTTTCCACGCATTACCATCGTCGACCTCAGGCACTTCTCATCCTGGCGAGATCACTTCTATCTGCGCCAGTCGCTGCGCACGCGCCTGCTCACCATCCTGGGTGCGGTTCACAACATTCAACCCGAACAGGTGCCGGAATTGCGCATGGAGGATGCGCGTAACGCCAGGAATGCGGCGATGCGACTCGCGGCTGTAGCGGCCGCTCTGCTGGTCGTGATTTCCGCGCTCGCCGTCACTGCATTCATCCAACGAAACAGTGCAAGAGCCGAACGCAACATCGCTGAAACGAATGCGGCTCAGGCCCAGGCGCGAGAACTGGCCGCCTATGCAGACGGCAGCCTGAATCAGGATCCGGAACGAAGCCTGATCCTCGCAATCGAAGCCGTGAACACCACCCTGCGACGGAACGAGCCGCCGGTCACGTCGGCGGAAAACGCGTTACAACATGCGGTCTTTGCTTCCCTCTCGCGAGCGACACTGCAGGGGCACGCTGGACATGTCAATGCGATTGCACTGAGCCCGGACGGTACGCGAGCAGCGACGGGCGGCGCCGACAATACGGCACGGATCTGGGACCTAACCACTGGCGCCACGCTCCTCACGATTAAGGATTTTGCAGGCCCGGTGAATGCGCTGTCCTTCAGTCCGGATGGCAGGCGCCTCGTTACCGCGAGTCAGGTGACTTTGGGCTTCACGCCGGATGGCCAGTTCACCAAGACAGGTCGTCCAGAAGAAACGGTCAGCATTTGGGATGCGGGCACCGGAAAACGAATCCTGATCCTCCAGGGTTCCCTCGACCGGGTGAATGCACTCGCGCTCAGCGCCGACGGCCGGTTCCTCGCGACCGCCAACGGGGACAAGACGCAGTTGTGGAACGCCTTGACCGGGCAGGAGCGACTGACATTCGCAGGGCACGGGAGCCCCGCGAAGGCCCTGATTCCCGGGAATGTCGAGGCACTCTCCTTCGGCCACGACAGCAGATATCTTGCGACGGCGAACGCCGATCGTACCGCGACGATCTGGGACACGAGCACTGGACGCGAGTTGCTCACCGTTCGCGACGGTGTTCTCGGCATCGAGAGTGTTGCGCTCAGTCCCGACGGCAAGTTGCTCGCGACGGCCGCTGACAACGTCGCCAAGCTGTGGGATACCAGCACGGGCCGTGAACGAACATCGCTCAAGGGGCACGAGTCCACGATCGACGCCATTGCTTTCAGTCCCGATGGTCGATTTCTGGTGACAGGCAGCTGGGACAAGACCGCGCGGATTTGGGACCTGGTCACGACGTGGTCCGAACTCGCCACCATGCGCGGTCATACCGACTTCGTCGCCGGCGTAGTCTTCAGCACAGACGGCAGGCGCGTTGCGACCGCGAGCTGGGACGGAACCGCGAAGATCTGGGATGCGGTGAGCGGTCCGGAGTTGGTGACATTAAAAGACACCTACGACGCTGCAGCGTCGGACTTCAGTCCCGACGGAACGCGCCTCGCGATCAGCAGCGACAGCAACTCAGCGAAAGTGTGGGACATTGCCAGAGGGAAGGAACTCGTGACCATGCGTGGCCATGCTGACCACATCACAGCGATCGCGTTCAGTCCGAATGGGAAATACCTGGCCACTGGGAGTGCCGACCACACCGCGAAGGTGTGGGACGCGGCCAATGGAACGGAGTTGGCGACACTGCGGCCGACCAGCACCACGATCGGTGTGTTAGCCGTTGCCATGAGCCCCGACGGTCAGCACCTCGCCACTGGCACGGGCGGTGGTGAGATGACGATATTCGATTGGAACGACGGACACGAGCTGTTCAAACGGCATGGGCATGACAGCTTAGTCACGTCACTGGCATTCAGTCCGGACGGAACGCGCCTGGCGAGCGGCGGCTTCGACAGGACCGTCAAGATATGGGATGCGAGCAACGGCAGCGAGCTGCGCACCCTGCGTGGGTATACTAAGAGCATCACGAAGGTCGTGTTCAGCTCGGATGGCAAGTGGCTGGCTACGACCAGCCAGGATGGGTTGGTCAGAGTGTGGGATGCGGAGAGCGGAGGTGAGCGGATGACTGTTCGGGGACATCAGGAATCGGCGAATGATGTCGTCTTCAGTCCCGATGGCACGCGCATCGCCAGTGCCAGCACGGACGGCACGGTGAAAATCTGGGAGGCCGGTTCTGGGCAAGAGCTCCTGACGCTGCACAGTTACCTGGCGCCACTCTACAGAGTCACGTTCCAGCGCGACGGCCGACACCTCGCGGCCAGTGCATTCGACAAAGTGCAGACCTACACGTTGGACATTCAGGAATTGTTGAAGATCGCGCTGAACAGAATCGGCCGCCGCCCACCTGTCCTGACGCCGCAAGAGTGCCGGCAGTACTTCCCTTCCCCATCGCAGCCGTGCCCGTTGGCGAATGAGAGCCCGAGGCTGGACAACGAACACTGAATCGGGTGATTGGGTGATGGTTGTCGCTAACCAGCTGATACCCTGGAAAGGTTTCTGATCTAGCGGCGGAGATCAGGCGGCTGCATCGTCCATCGCACGATGCGGGACGCCACGCTTTCGATGGCAAACCGCAAGCGTCCAACAGTCCCACCTGTACTGAAGAGTTATGGTGGTGCAGTGTAAGTGCTTTGATGGAAGGCGCAAGCCGATGGTGAAGCACATGGGTCGGGGTACTGGGGCAAGCATCTTGATGCGTCCTACGAGGGCGATTTAACGCAGCGCGAGTACTGTGCGAGGCACGGCTGACCGAAAGTCACCCGTGCCTCTTGTGCTTCCAGGAACATATTAAGAAAGGTGGTATTTGGCCATACGGTAGCGCAGCGTGTTCCTGGTCATTTTGAGGAGTCGGCTGGCTTCCGAGACATTGCCCGAAGACTTCCGTAACGCTTCCTCAAGCATCCGCTTTTCCATGTCCTGAAACGACAGCCCAAAGGCCAGCAACGATGGTTTGGAGCTCTGACTCAGGCAATTGGTCGGGGAAGTGGTTCTCACGGATGCCGGTAGATGAGCAGGCTGAATGATCTCTGCTTTGCATGTGATGGTCAGCCATTCAACGACATTGTGGAGCTCGCGTACATTTCCAGGCCAGTCGTGGTTCCGAAGGACAGTAAGGGCTGCCGGGGCGATCGCCCTAATGCGGCACCCGCGCTCCTGTCTGGCCCGCTCCAAAAAAATCAAGAGGATCGGTTCGATGTCCTCAAGTCGTTCACGCAAGGGTGGAATGCGCAGCTGGTAGACGTTCAATCGATAGTACAGGTCGAGGCGAAAACGACCGGCCTTGATCTGGGCAAGCAGATCCTCATTGGTGGCGGCGATGATGCGGATGTTGACGGTACGGCTTCGGGTATCCCCCAAAGGATCGATGGTGTGATGTTCCAACACGCGTAGAAGCTTAGCTTGAGCGGTGGGACTCATTTCACCGATCTCGTCGAGAAACAGTGTTCCTCCCTCGGCCATTTGAAACCGGCCTGCCTTTGACCGTTTGGCATCGGTAAAGGCACCTGGTTCATAACCGAATAACTCCGCCTCGATGAGATTCTCCGGGATGCCGGCGCAATTCAAGGCAACCAGGGGACCGTTGGTTCTGAGGCTGTAGTGGTGGATGGCTTTCGCGAACAGTTCTTTGCCGGTTCCGCTTTCACCGGTGATGAGGACGGTTGCGTCAGTCAGGGCCACTTCTTTTGCCAGTTGCTTCATCAGATTCATTTGCGGGGAAAGGCTGATGATGGAGGAGAATGGATCCTGTGCGGAAGAGGGCGAAGCCGAGCTAGGATGCCTGAGCGCTCGAGTGATGGCAGTTTGTACGTCTTCGAGAAGAACGGGCTTCGTCAGGTAATCTGCGGCGCCGGCCCGCATGATCTCGACCGCGTCTTTGATGGAATGGCGTTCCCCGATCACAAGCAACGGCGAGGATTCCGGCGTTTGGCGAGCATACTCCAGCAGCGGAGACAGAGTATGGGGATTACCTTCACCCAGAACCAGAGCTGGAGAAATCTCAGGCCAGAGTGAGAGTCCTTTTGAAACGTTCTCGGTAGAGTAGATTTTTGTTTGAGGAGCGGCAACCTGGACTAGCTGCCGGAGTCCGGAGTCTTTGGAAATAAGGAGAAACGTCTGAAGGTTCATCGGAGTGCTCCCGGTTATAGCCTCCATCCGAACCATCGTAATCACGAATACCTTACACTTCTTTGCGTACGGAAGGAAAGGGGAAAAGCGAGGGAATTTAACAGGTCTAACAGAAGAAGCTATGGCAACCTGATTTTTCCGTGGGGCGGCAGTAACAGAACTAATTCCGGAAGTATTTGAGAAGGAATGTTGGAGAACAGTGGGACTGGGATTGAGGTAATTTACAGCGAGCTGTCAGTCGATGGTCTCGACTGACAGCTCTCCGTAAATGGGTGAATCCAGATTTTTTCAGCAGCTACTCGGTCTCCTTACAGAAGGTTCGTTCGTAGGCGATGGTCATCCAGGCCTCTTCCTCGGTGATGACGCCTCCCTTTATCAAGGCCGGCATACCGGTACCGGGACTTCCGTTCTTGACGATCCAGTGCAGTTCTCCGTCGTTCCGCTTCTTGTGGAACTTGCAGTTCGTGAAGTTTCGAGGGCCCGGCGACAACAACATTCCGCCGGGGCCATCGCCTGCTCCAGTCAGGCCATGACAGTTGACGCAGGTCCCCTTGCCTTCGTAGAGTTCCTTGCCTTTGGCGATGATGTCGGGTGTCACGGTCAAAGGGCTCTTTGCCTTCCGTACTTCGGCCCGTTCAGCCTCCGGGACACGCGGCTTCAATGGGTCGGCCTCGGGAGCGGCCCATCCTGCCGTACTCAACAAGGCAACGGCGACTATGTTGCATACTGTCATGACTATACGCGTACCTCTCATGATTCCTCCTTGGTGATTACCAGTGATGTTACCGCCAGATGGCTGCTCAGGTGGCGCGCCCGGAGACGCAAATATTGAAAAATATGATAACACGATATGGTCCTCAGTGGCAGTGCCCATGTCCTGTGAAGAATGATCAGGTCGAAGTCGAGTTAGAGGCAGGTTTGGGATTCCAACTGAGGACCTCGCCAAGCCCGAACCTACCGGCCCGAGCTTGGCGAGAGACTAACTTAGGACTACCACAGTGATCATCACTGCGAGTCCTGACTGTGTCATCAGGGAACTTCGACGATGTCCTTCTTCATCGGCCCGAGGACGCCGAGCAACTCGTCCTTTTCTTTCTTCGGGACGTTGAAAGTATCCAACGCACTGACCAGGTCCTCCACGAGGGCGTTGAAGGCGGCCGTTGTGACCTTCATACCCTTGTGCGTCGTCTTCATATCTCGACCTGTGTAGGTGCAAGGCCCGCCGCTCGCCGCACACACCTGTTCGACTAAGAGTTTATTGAGGTTCTTGAGATCGGTGGTCGCGAAATAGCCATTAATGCGCTTGTCTGCTCCCACATTGCCGATGAATTTGGTGACAACGGCTTGAATGGCGCCCTGTCCGCCCAGCCGCTCATAGAGCGACCGCTCAGCGGCAAAGGATGTCGCGCTGCTCAATGTCCAGGTGGCTGCCACGGCAATGGCAACCGTCGCTATCTGCTTCGAGAATCTCATGTCGTCTGCTCCTTTTTGTAAGAATAGAATAATTGTATGACGGCCGTACCCCGCTTATTGATTAAGGGTTCCAAGGGGTGAGTGGCATCAAGCTGTCATACTTCTTGGGGTTCTGGTTGGCTACCACCACGGCAATCGCACCTCGCAAGGCTCCCGTTAAGGAGTGTGTCACGATAGGATAGGCTCCCGGTTCATCAACGATCATATCGAATGTGGCTGCGCTGCCTGGACCGACCACATAGGTCTGAACCCCCGTAAATTTGTTGGCTGGATTGCCGCTTTCGTAGACATTGTCCCAGATTTCGGCGATTGTATGGAGAGAAGAGAATTCATTCGGGCCGGCATTCACAAAGTAAATTCGTACCCGCTCACCGACCTTGACTTCCAATGGCTCCGATCCCGGGAAGAAGGGATGGTACTTGAAGACGCCGCCGTTGAAGATGGTGTGATCGAATTTCCGATCGAACATGGCCTGCACGTTATCCGGGTTCTTCCACAGCTCGGATTGCACCAGGACAAATTCCCGATCGGCTTTGGGCCAGGCATTCGCGTTCTTTGGGTCAACGATGATCGCCCCGAACATGCCGCGACCCACGTGCTGGATCATGGGCGGTGCGCCGCAGTGATAGAAGAACACGCCGGGTTTCTTGGCTACGAACGTATATTTGATCGTCTCGCCGGGCCTGATTTCGCGGTAGTTCTTCAAGAAATCGATCTCAGCCGCGTGAAAGTCCATCGAATGTCCATTGGCGTTCGTCTCGGGGTTGACAAGGGTGAAGTTGACGGTATCCCCTTCCGTCACCCGGACGACCGGCCCGGGCATCTGACCGTTAAAGGTCCAGGCCTTGTACTTCGTACCGGCACCATCAATGACGATCTCCGTTTCGGTCGCCGTGAACGTGACATCATGGACCTTCGCCGCTGCGGACCCGGGCATCGTGATACAGCCGCTGGCTCCAAAGAGGACGGCAAGTCCCAGGGTGGATGTGAGCATGCGAAACCTCTGCATAGTAGCCTCCCTTTAGTTTTTTATGGAAAAGAGGCGCTGCACTGATGAGCGCGGCGAATAAGGTCCCTCCCTCACTCGTCAAGCAGGCGCCGGGCCAACTATCTACCAAATTCTGAGGAGAAAATACAAAGAAAATTTTTATAGCGTGTTCTGCCGAGTACACAAGGGCCCTGTCTCGCAAGGACTGACGCCATTGGAATAGCGGCGTGGCAGAATACATACCACTAGTGTTGATAGACAGGTAACAATGATTTGTGGGCAAAGTTAATGCCCTATTAGGCAGTTGCTGAAGGCACGACATGGTTACGCAGGCTTGAGATTACGCTGGGCGATGGCCACGTTTCGGAGAAGGCCCTGGTGTTTTGCGCGCTTGATCGGGCTTTGTCGAAATACCATAGAGAAGGTCGTCTCATCCAGTTTGGAGAGTTCGTTCAAGTCAGGAGAGAGTGTCAGATGTGACGGTTGAAAGGCGCCTTCCTGCGTCGGTTCCGCTCGGAGATTGAACGGACACACATCGAGACAATCGTCACATCCGAAAATCTTGTTTCCCATGCCTGTTTTCAGCTCGTGAGGGATGGCGGTGTCATCGTCACGCAATTCAATCGTGAGGTATGAAACACAACGAGTGGCGTCGACAACGTAGGGCTCTGTGATGGCTCCCGTCGGGCAAGCCTGAATGCAGAGCGTGCAGCTGCCACAGAGATCGGTCGCCGGTTCGTCGGGATCCAGCACCACCGTGGTCAGAATTTCTCCCAGCAGGAGCCAAGAACCATACTCGGCTGAAACAAGGTTGGAATGTTTCCCGATCCAGCCCAAGCCTGCTCGTTCCGCCCAGGCTTTCTCCATGATGGGACCGGTGTCGCTGTATGAACGGGTTCTGGCGTCCGGTGCTATCTTGTGAATCAACTGTTCCAGTTGCTTGAGCCTGGAATCAAAAAGCTTGTGATAATCCCTTCCCCAAGCATATCGCGCAATGCGGCCGTAGCCGGGCTGTTCGTTGGCGCGGTGCTCGGTGAGATAGTTGACCCCCAACGAGATGATGGAGCGGCAGCCGGGAAGCACCTGGCCAGGATCGGCGCGTTTGTTCGGGGCCCGTTCCATCCAGACCATGGTGCCGTGGTAGCCTCGCCCGAGCCATTCGGTGAGACGATCAAAGAGACCTCGGAGTATTGCGGTTTCGGGATGCGAAAGCTGGTTGTTTTCTTGGTCCTCGGCAGCTGACCTTGTGTCTTCGCTGCAGACGGGCGTAATCCCAACCGCATCGAATCCCAGCGCGCGGGCTTCTTGTTTGATGGCTGCCGTGATGGACATGGGATACACGTGAGCTCAATGCTGGGCGGAGCAATCAAAGCGCACACTGAAGTGTGCCGAACATCGGACCGATTTGCACCGGTCGCACGTGCCGACAATGTTCGTTTTCCAATCAGTCTTCGTTTTATCAAACCGACAGTGCAGTTGGCCGCCCTTCGAGATCGTAGTCCAGGGCTGCTTGGTCCCGGGAATGGAGGCCACTCGGCATTCTTGTGGGAATGGAACGTGGCAGGGGCGTCCGGTTTCACCTTTCTCCATTGAAAAGCTGCACGACAACTCCGTCGTGGCTCCCGAATCCTCTACCTCCTGTGCCCTGGTGTCGAGGGAAGGAATGAGAAGTATCAAGAGCAGCAAAACGAACAGGCCAAACGCCCTGCATCGAATCAGCATAGTGGCCGATGGTAGCACAGTCCTTTGTCTTGCGGCCATGGAGTGGGCCGCGTAGAATCTTCCTGCCGGCTTCTATTCACACCAATGGAGGCTTTATGCTCGCGACGCGGATTACGCAAAAAGAGGGCGCATTCTATTTCCTCGCGTACAAGGCCGGTGAGCTCTTGAGCAAGGTTCGGTTTACCAGCCGATACTATTTCGAGGGGGAAGAGATCGCACAGGCCAAGATTTCCGAACACGACGAGGTCGCGCAATTCATCGCGGGAATCGAGCGGAGCGAGAAGGGATTCCAACGGGTCTTGAATCGGCAGAAGATCAAGCAGATCGTCAATTTTTATGAGACCGTCGTGGCTCAACCGATGATTCCCGGTACCGTGCTGCTCTTTACCGACGAAACGCTTCGCTTCCAAAAGGCAGAAGGCTCGGAGTCGATCGGCCACCTGAGCGAGCCGAAGGGAAAGTATCTGGTGATCGACGGGCAACATCGGCTCGCAGGGCTTCACTTTTTCCACGAAAAACATCCGGATCAAAGTGCGCAGGTCGAGGTGCCCTGCCTCTTGTTCGATGGGCGGAGCGCGGACTTCGCCACGGAGATGTTCGTGATCATCAACTCCACCCACACGCGGATCAACCGGTCGCATTTGGTGGATCTCTACGAGAAAGTCTCATGGGAAAGTCCTGAAAAGAAATTCGCCGCCAAGGTCGTGAACCTCTTATACGGCGAATCGGACTCACCGCTGCAGTACAAGATCAACCGACTGGGAGGACGGAGCAAGCAGGAAAAATGGATTCTGCAGTCCGAGGTGTTCAACGAGCTGCTGAAAGTCGTGACCGTCCATAAGCGCTGGATAGAGACTCATCTTGGGATGAAGGCCGATCGCTGCTACGCGCTGGTGCGCGACTACCTGAAGGGGGTCAAGGAGGTCATGGGCGAGGTCTGGGGGCAGAACGACCGGTATATGTTTACGCGCGATGTGACGCTCAAGGCGTTGATCCGCGTCCTGGACGATCTGATCGTGGATCGCAAGCTCATCAATGACTGGGACGAACAACGCTCGCACAGGCCGTTTGCGGAGATCGTCAAGCCCTGGGCTCCTCTGACGAAGGAGTTCCGCGCTGACGGCTTCTACGAACGCTTTCCAGCTAAAGGGCAAGTTGAACGGGTACGAAAGATTCACCAGCGGCTGCTGGATGCGATTGTTGGATAAACGGCCAGCATTCTTGCCGGGCGTCGTCTTACGGCTCTCACTCGCCGTGCTTCTGTCCGTTGCCGGATCGGAGGCGGCGCCTCTGCCGACGGCTGAGACGGATAGGCTGGAGGTGAGAGTAGAATCCGGCGGTGGAGTCCGCGTGACAGCGCAGGTCTTCTTTCCAGCCGAACCGGCGATCGTCCAATCGTTGTTGACCGACTATCCGCATTGGCCCGAGCTCTTTGAAGTTCGTCTACGGGTAGCCGACTTACAGATCCATGATGGGATCGCCACGGTCGATCTGCGTATCGATCACCCCTTGATGCCGGGAGAGCGCAAGTTAGTCACAGACTCAAAGATTTTATCGAGCGGTGGGCTTGTGACCGACCTTACGGGAGGCGACTTCAAGCGCTATCATCGAGTATGGAAACTACAGCCGGTCGGAGAGGGGAGCCAGACGCGTGCTGATTTCGAGTTGGTGGTTGAAATCGCATCTATGGTGCCGGATTGGCTCGTGGCAATCGCCATGCGACAGGAACTGGAAACGCACTTTCGTATCGTTAAACAGAAGGCCTTGGAGCACTCCAAGCGGTAACTGATATGGTTCACGGTTCCAGAGGGAAGAATCCTGGCGCATCGGTACTCGCCGGCCTCTACGTCATTCTCGATCCATTGGTCATTCCGGATCGTCCGCTGCGCGATGTCCTGAAGATTTCCGCGGGAGCCGGCGCCACAATGTTTCAGTACCGGAACAAGACGGCTTCGATGAAGACCGCCTATGCGGAGGCGTTGCCACTGAGGAAGGTAGCGCAAGAACTCGGGGTGCTGTTCATTGTCAACGATCGATGCGATTTGGCCCTGGCAGTGGATGCGGATGGTGTGCATCTCGGACAGGGAGACTTACCGCTCAATCTCGCACGAAAGGTCATGGGGCCTGACAAACTGATCGGTATTTCGACGCACAGCCGAGAGCAAGTGGTGGCGGCGACAGCCGGCGGGCCGGACTATCTCGGGTTTGGTCCGATTTTCGCGCCCGGCTCAAAGTTGGACCATGATCCGGTCGTTGGTCTGGAGGGGCTACGAACAATCCGCCCGGTGACAGCGCTCCCGATCTTTGCCATCGGTGGGATGACGGCTGATCGTACTGAAGAAGTCATTCGAGCAGGAGCCGACGGAGTGGCGGTCATCTCCGCGGTTTTGAAGGCCTCCGATGTTCGACAAGTAGTTACCGACTTCGTCTCGCGCTTCCTCGTACGAGCTTCACCAGCTTCTTAATGGTGGTTGATCGAGCAAGATGGGTGATGGCTGGGCGGAAGCGGCTTGGCAGGCCTGGTTCGTAAGGGAGTGGGCCGATCACAGCGATGCCGGATTGTTTGCGAAGGATCTCAATCGTCGATCGCTCTTGAACGCGCGCGAGGGCCGATCGGACGGGATGTGTGCGATTCAGAACGAGCGCGACCATCCGGATCTTCTTTCGCCGAAGGGCTTCGACTGTCAGCAATGCATGATTGATCCCTCCCAGTCCAGATCGCCCAATGACTACGACCGCAAGACGTAACTGCTTGATTAGATCCATGACATTGGACCTGGTTGTGACCGGCACATGCACGCCGCCGACTCCTTCGACCACCATGCAATCATACCGACCGGACAGGAGGCGGTAGACTTTTTTGATGGTGTTCGGATCGATGGTTTGTCCTTCCGACTGAGCAGCAGCAAGTGGAGCGACCGGCAACCCAAACGAATAGGGACAGATAGCTCCCAATGTCTCTTCGCTTTCTATGATAGCCCGTAACCGGGCTGCATCCGACCGAGCTTCGCTTCCTGCCGAGACTCCTGTCTCAATCGGTTTCATCACACCGACCGTCAGACCACGTTTCTTCAGATGCAGCGCGAGCGCAGCGCTGACCAAAGTTTTTCCGACCCCCGTATCGGTGCCGGTGATGAAAACTCCGTGCGTCATGAATAAGCTCCAACGGTTGAGGTGGGAGGCGCTACTCCTGGTTCAGAGATGTCTGCTGTCGCAGTTCCATACTTGTCCCGATACGTCGTTGAGTTGCGCCAAATGTACGATGGTACCGGCAACTTCCTCTATCGCCGGTGGACGGTGCAATGCATGATCCGGCCATCCGCTGCTTTCCGGGAATATTCCCTCGGTCAAGTCGGTCTTCTGCCAACCCGGCAGCACGAGATTCACGCGAATATTCTGTGGCCCCCACTCGAGCGCGGCCGTTCTGACGAGCCCGATCAGCCCGGCCTTCGAGGTCGCATAGGCACTCTGGCCCGCCACACCGTGGAATCCTGTGTGGGAACCGATCACAATGATGGAGCCTCCGCCGCGAGTGAGCAGGGCAGGTGCCATGGCCCGCAGACAGTGAAATGTTCCTGTGAGATTTGTGGCGAGAACGTTCTCCCAGATCTCCTGTGAATGGCGCACGAGCAAATCGCTCTGTCCGATTCCGGCGTTGCAGACCAGTACCAACGGGCCGGATGCGCAGCTGGAGAATCTGTCGATCATGTGTCGAACGGATTCTGCTTCTCGAATGTCGGCGGGATAGAGATCACCGGCTCCGCCTGCGTGCAGCACCTGTCGCAATGTCTCTTCTGCCGATGGTTTGTTGCAATAGTAGTGCACGCCCACATACCACCCGGCCTTTCCGAATCCCTCACAGATGGCGCGACCGATGCCTCCGGAAGCCCCGGTGATGAGGACGGCTGGTCTCGATCCAATCGGGGACGGCATGCGACGAATTATGCGAGGAGAGCTGTATGAAGGCAAGCGATAGAGAAGTCGTGGGCATTCGTGAGGTGGAGGGTGGTCTGAGGACGGAGTCTATGGATGGGGAGGATGGTGTGGTCGGCCGAGCGTCGTGAGAGTGTGCCCAAGGGTGATGTGCGAATGCGGACCGGACCTCGCGTATTTCAAAGCGTGATGATACAAGACGCGTAAGCAGGTTTCAGCGCAGGCGAAGGTACTCATCGACGGAAAATCCTGCGTCTTTAAGAATCCTGACGACGAGGCCTCTCCCTATATCGCATCCGGTGTGTACAGGAACGGTGATGGATATGGAGCGACCAGCATGCCAGAGGGTTAAATGGCTTCCGGCTTGCCGATCTTCAACGAACCCTTGTGCCTTGAGGAAACGAATCAGTTCGTGAGCCGTGACTTGCGGCATCCGCGACATTAAGGCACCGCGACAGTCAATTCTTCGACATGCACCAGTTTCTCGTTTTGCGGAATCGGTTGCTGATGAGTCAGGAGGGATTGAAGATGCTGTTGAATGGCTTCGCGAATATTGCGCTTGGCTTCTTCGATCGTTTTCCCGTTGCTGAAACACCCCGGCAATGTCGGGCTGTACGCCAGGTACCCAACATCGTCGGTTTCTTTTTCGACGACAATCTCGAAGGTATAGTAGGTCATCGCTTTTGCCCTTTCGAGTTGGAAGTATAACACAAGCATGCCCTACCGACACTCGCTTGCGGCTCATTCATACCTATTGCCGGGAACAGGTTTACGCAAGATCGGCGGAACAATCCTCGGCAGGGATGCCACCGTCCTTGACTCAATTTCATAGTCTTGCCGTAGGGAAGAACATAGAGGTTGAATGTGGGATGCCCTGTTGATGATCAAGGAAGATGTTCGGAAGGTAGGTGGTTACTGCGGTGTCGGCTGGAGAAGGGGGAGTCGTACTTCCTGCACCATGCACGATTCAAGGTCCGACCCCCGGTTGACCCGGCCTTTCCGAATCCCTCACAGATGGCGCGACCGATCCCACCAGAAGCCTCGGTGATGAGGACGGCTGGTCTCGATCCAATTGGCGACGGCATGCGACGAATTATGCGAGGAGCGATGCACGAAGGTAAGCGGAGGGTGACGTCGGGATTTCCCTATCAAAGCCTGATTGTCAGCCTCCTCCATAAAAAAGGGACGATCTATTCAAGCCGGAAGGCATCGTGCACAATACAAGATCCGATCCCAAATGAGTTCTGTGCATGATGCCTCTTGGCCTATTCACCGGGCTGTGAGCTATTGAACGTATTGTCGGTGCGCGTACGAGGTCAGGCTGCCGTGCTATACTCCGCCTGTCCCTACGAAATGAGCGAGGTGTACCATGAAAGCGGCTGTACAGAAATCCGGCGTCCTGGTTCCCAAGCGTCTTTTGAACGGCGCAAAGACCGTTGAGATCCGCTGCGAACGTGGGCGGGTTGTCATCCTCCCACTCCAGCCTAGCCACGATCCTCTTCGCAAGCTCGGCCGTCACCCGGTGCGGTGCGGCGTGCGGAACGGCGCGGCCGACCATGATGCCTACCTCTACGACACCCCGTGAAACCTCTACACCAAAGCCGTTGAAATCGGCACCTACCTCCAAACGAGTCCGTCTGTCGAGTTCGTCACCATCAACGATGAGCTGTTTCAAGTCGGGTGGGAGTTGTTTCAACGATACTCGGATAAGCGGTTTCACTCACTGATTGCCTTTCGTTTGCTGTGATGCACCATCTTGAACTCACCACCGCACTGACCTTCGATCACCACTTTGCGCAGGCAGGCTTTCGCTGCAAGCCATAGTGTGAGTCTGATCTTCCCCTGATTTCAGAGACTCCTGTATAAGCAGAAATTGGTGATCACGGTTTTCTGGAAGTGGTTTGTGGCCGGCATTGCCTACTACGGAATCCTGCATAAATACGCCAGCCGCTCCGCACCACGGGGCAATTTACCAGTTCGCTTTTGAGACAGGCCTATCGAGACTCGACTCGACCCTCACAATGCATAAGCCAAGGTCCGACCCCCACTTGACTCTTACATTCCTGAGATAGTCCGTTCGCCCTGAGCGCGTCGAAGGGTGAATGGGGATGCGTGAAAAGTATTGACATGTGCCGTTCGTGCTGAGCTCATCGAAGCACAGCCCCGCGGCTCGAAACAGCTTCTAGACAGTCCTACCTATACAAGCTACACTTGGGCCCTTCTTGTTCGGAAGCAACGGATCGTTTCGGTGAACCGGCGGCTGTGTTGGAAGCAAGGCCCGCACCATGAGTGACATCTTCATCAGTTACGCCAGCGAAGATAGAGAACGAGTCAAGTCCATGGCCCATGCCTTGGAGCGGAAGGGTTGGTCTGTCTGGTGGGATCGACGTATTCCCACGGGTCGCTCGTTTGATGAAGTGATTGAGGAGGCACTAGATGCCGCGAAAGCAGTGGTGGTTGTCTGGACCAAGGCCTCGGTGAATAGCACATGGGTCAAAAATGAAGCGCGGAAGGGGATGCGCCGAGGAGTGTTGTTTCCCGTGTTGTTGCTGGAAGAGGTCAAGATCCCGCTGGAGTTCGAGCATCTGCAAGCGGCACACTTGATGGATTGGCGATCAGGGAAAGCTCACGCCGGCTTCGATCAATTTCTCGAAGATCTGGATGGATTCATCGGGACATCATCGAGCACCGTGGTTCAACCACCTCCTTTCGTACCACCTCAAGAGCCTACGCAATCTTTCCCGGAATCGTTCAGGGAAGGGTTCATGGAAGAGTTCAGGGAACAATTCTCCTCAAAGTCCACGATAGATAACATAGCGTTGGCAATTTCCGTGGTGATGGTTGTAGTTGGCTTGCTGTGGTGGCTGTATTTGTCTGTATTGAAGGGGTAATCCTTCTTGGTAAAGAGAGCAGGTGCAGCACCAACTCCATCGGAGGGCTCGCGACCGCGTGGGTGAGCAGGTATACCGACGCCTCGGCTCGTCCCTCTCGGGTTCCGTTGCGCCCAGGACATTCCGAACTAACCTTTACCCTTTGACCCTGTTTCCTTTTCTCCGAACCGTGGCATTGGCTTCTCGTCTTGAGACGTGGCGTGTGAGTTGAGTCGCGTCAATAGGTCGAGGTCTGCCGGTAAGTCTCGCTAACATGTCGCCGACACGGTCATCGCTGATACGTCTGTGTAGATTCCCTTCTTTAGCCGACCAGATTCACCCACCTACGCAGGAAGCCACAGCTGTCATGCAGTGGTGGAATGCGCAGTGGGTGCCCTCCGAAGCCTTGGCGAAGGAGGACAAACTTTGGCGGGTTCAGCCGAAGACACAAAAGGGACCACGGCTGTCAAGCCGTGGGGCTCCCCAAAGGATCAGTGCTGGAAGGACCACGGAATTTGCGTAACCATTTGTGGCGGCCCTGCCCTTATGCTAAGAAGGTCGCTATGCACGACAAGCCCACCGGAACGGAAACCGTGACTACGCTGTATCGTCGCGCGTTCGCGGAATATGGGGCGCAGGCTCTGTGGAACATGCGGCCTCGTGAAGACCCTACGGTTGCCGATGCCTTGGCGATCACGAAGGCATTGCGGACGCATGGCGGGATGGAAGGGCGGCGGTTGGCGGAACAGATTGAACAGGTCTGCCGTGCCCCTCACTAAACTACAATCCCATGTGTTACGCCTGATCGCGGCAGAGCGCAGCCCAGATAGTTACATAGCGGGTGGTATCGCTCTTAACCGTGGAGGGCCACGTTATTCCAGCGACATCGATATCTTCCAGGATACGGAGCAACGTCTTCACGCCGCCGCCGTTGCCGATGCGAGAACGTTAACGGCGGCCGGGCTTACACTCTCATGGACAAAGATTGTGACCGGCAAGCGCGCGGTGGAGCTTGAGGGGCTCGGCGACACGATGAGACTGGAATGGGTACATGATGCACCTTTCCGTTTTTTTCCGCCGCAACGTGACGAACTGTTTGGTTACGTCCTGCACCCCGTTGACCTTGCGACCAACAAAGCGGCGGCGGCAGCTGACCGTCGCGAACCGCGCGACCTCGTTGACCTCATCACCGTTCACGACACGATCCTCCCGCTCGGAGCCGTCATTGCTGCTGCGGTTGGGCGTTTTCCGGGACAATCGCCGGAAGAAATGCTGGCTGAGATCACGCGCCACAGCCGCTTTACTGCGGAAGAGTTTCAGGCGCTCGCGACCGAGCGGCCTCTTGACCCGCACGCCCTGCACCGGCATATCCGCAACATGATCGAAGACGCGGAGCGATTTATCAGCCGCGTTCCCAGTGACGCCGTGGGCGTGCTCTTTCTGAAAAATGGAAAGCCCGTCCAGCCCGATTTGGAGGCGCTTGAAACCTACCAGCGTCATGCCGGAACTCCGGGCGGCATCTGGCCGACCTCACCCGAAATATCAGCCGCGATGCTGGAGCGGTACAACAGCGGGCCGAAGCCGTAACGCCGCACCATCGGCAAGACATTCCGGCACTGTTTCACAGCGGGTCAGTTCTGCAACTTGCGTCGAACCCGCGCCAACGCTGGCCTTCCCGTGGCGCACCACCGCATGTCAGCATGATGGCCGCTGCAGGCCTGACACGGCCTCGAATCACAATCCGCTCGACGGAAATGGCATCGTGAGGAGTCATGTGATGGGAACCCGGTCAAGGCAAGCATTAGGGAAGACTCGATACAACCCCGATCGGCTTGCCGCCGTCGGGACTCCTATGATACCGTCGAATCCTCTTATCTGGAGTTGGAATGATGGTGAAACTTAAATGTGATATGCGACTGGTGTTGACGGTGGGAGCGTGCCTGCTCTTAGGACTACACCCCTGCCCTATGGTGCTCGGTGCCGAGGAGCCGGTCACGATTTCAAAGTCCGAGGAGTATTTTCCCGATACGGCCGGGAGCCGCTGGACCTATCGCGGCCAGATCAACGAGGGACCGCTCCAGTCTGTGGAACTGAAGTTTTTCACAAATGTGTCGACGGTCGAGGGAACCAAGACCATGAACGGTGTCACGGTAACCGTCTTTCACGATACGAACCCGGGAGATCATGGACCGTCGGATAGTTTTTATCGACGCGATGCGGTCGGCATTGTGTATTATGGGTCGGAGCCGGGAACACCGTTCGAAAAACATCTTACCCCCTATCAGATTTTTAGATTTCCGTTGAGAATTCCATCCTCCTTCCAGCAGTTTGACCGAATGGGAGTTGATTTCGGCAGCGATATGGATCGTGATCAAACGGATGAAACGGTCGATACCCAGGGGTGGAGTAAGGTGATCGGTCGAGAAACCATCACCGTCCCGGCCGGTACGTTTCAAGATACCATCAAAGTGGAATCACGGATGAACATGAAGATCCACTTGTCAGGAAGTCGTCGCATCGTCTCAGGAATCGACGTGATGACGGCCTGGTTCGCCAAGGGGGTCGGTCTCGTGAAATATTCCGAGCGGCAGGAATTATCAGCCATCAAGGAAGACCGCGGCGTGGTCACGGAAGTTACAGAAGAACTTGAAGACTACACCATCAAACCCGCGAAGGCCTCACTGAGTCGATTCGAACCCACGGCGAAGGGTGTTCTCACTAATGACTTTGGCGATCATGAACTGGGCCAGGTAATCTTCTCCCCCCGCTTTCGCACCCACCCCTGAGAAACGGTGCCCACCGAAAGGTTGACGAGAGACGAGGGCGCCGGTGATTGGTCGGTTCAAGTAGAGATTGCCCACGTCGAATTCCTCCCGTGCCTTGGCAAGAGTGACCGGGCTTCTGGCATAGACCCCTCCGGTCAAGGCATAGTCGGTCCCGTTCGCCATGCGGATTGCGTCGGCAATACTCTCCGCTTTCATCACGGCTAAGACCGGCCCAAAGATTTCCTCCTGTGCCAGACGGTGATGAGGTCGGATGTCGACAAACACCGTCGGTCCGACGAAATATCCGGTTTGATCCAGGGGGTACTGCACGAGGAGCCGGCCTTCCTCGAGACCGAGTGAAAGATAGCGTTGTATGCTCGCCTGGGCTCGGGCATCGATCACTGGTCCCACTTTGGTGGACGGGTGCATGGGATTGCCGACCTCCAAGCTCAGCACTGCCTCACGTAGGCGGGAAACGAAGGTATCGTAGACGGTGCGATGGACGATGACTCGGGAGCAAGCCGAGCACTTCTGTCCTGCGTAGCCGGCGAATGATGCGACGACGCCGGTGATCGCTTCGTCCAGATCGGCCGTCTCATCGATGATAATGGCATTCTTCCCACCCATCTCGGCAATCACCCGCTTGACCATAGGCTGTCCGGGGCGCTCGTGCGATGCTTCGGCCAAAATGCGGAGCCCCACGGTCTTCGATCCGGTAAACGCGATCGTCACGACATGGGGATGCGCGACGAGCGCTTGGCCGACCTCCGGTCCGCCTGGGAGACAAGTCAAACAACCGGTCGGTACACCGGCTTGGATCAAGATGTCAGTGAGCAGAGTCCCTAAGATGGGCGAGCGTTCCGACGGTTTGAACAGGACAGGATTCCCGGTCACGAGAGCCGCTGACACCATTCCGGTGGGGATGGCGAGCGGAAAATTCCATGGTGCGATGACTGCCGTCACGCCGCGCGGTTCATAGAAACGCTGGTTGAGTTCCCCCGGACGGTTGCCTAATCGCATCGGCCGAGCCAGACGATCCATCTCATCGGCATAGTAGCGGAGAAAGTCGATCGCTTCCGTCACGTCGGCATCGGCCTCACGCCAGGGTTTGCCGACCTCAAAGATCTCCCACGCTGCCAGCTCGTACCGGCGACGAGACATTTCCGACGCTGCATTGCGCAGGATTTCAGATCGCGCTTCCGGAGCTTTCTGCCGCCAACTGTCCCATTGTTTGACCGCCTGTTCGATGATGTGGTCCAGGTCGGACACTGCTGCGCTCTGCACCTTGGCCAGGACCTCATTCGGCCTACAAGGATTACGGGATTCCAACCATGGGCCGGTCAGCCTGCTACCTGATGCCACACCGTGCCATTGTCGGCCCAGCTGAGATTGAACCGATCCAATACTCGCCCGCATGGCCTCCCGAACCTCTGCCTGTGAAAAGTCGCTGTGTGGTTCGTTGCTGAAACTCTTCCCGCCGCTCGTTGTTGTGTGTTGGAGCTGGGTCGGCTCTGTCGGTGGAGCGAGGAGCCTGGCCAATGGTTGGGACTCCACGTACTCTTTTTGGAGGAACGATTCGTTCGACGTATTTTCCAACAGCCGGCGTACCAGATACGCCATGCCCGGCAGCAACCGGCCCACCGGCGTATACAACCGGACACGGCGACCGAGCTTCACCATGGCCTGTTGGAAAGGCTCCGCCATGCCGAAGATCATTTGGTACTCGCGCGCGTCAGGCGTCAGACCACGCGATTCCGCATGGGCTTCGATGGCAGCTAACGTGCGAAGATTGTGCGTGCCGAACGCGGGGCGGATGAGATCGGAATGTTCAAACAGCACCGGAATCAACCGCTCGTAGTGCATGTCGGTTTCCGCCTTGTGCTCAAAAAGCGGAAGTGGCCAGCCTGCTTGCCGATATCGGACAGTGTCTGAATCCCAGTACGCACCTTTGACCAGTCGAATCGTGATCGGTATACAACGTGTCCGCACCCAGGCCACCAGATCCTGGACATCCCGTTCGGTCTCTCGATGATAGGCCTGGAGCGCGAGTCCTGCATAGGGATAGGATCGATAGGCCGACTCTGCGAAGAGTTGCTTGAAAATGTACAGGATCAGGTCTTTCGTCTCCGCTTGTTCCATATCGAAAATCAATCCGGCCGGCAGCGACTGTGCCAGATCCACCAGCGGACGGAGACGCGCGGCGACCGATTCGTAACTTCCATCGGGATCGATCGGGTCCAAACGAGATGAGAGAGCCGAAATTTTGAGCGAGAACTGCACGGGTGGGATCGGTCCCAAGTGGTCTTGTTGGAGCAGAGGCGTGGAAGCCCAAGTTTTGGTGGCCTGACCGAGTTCGTTCAAAGCATTCAGGCACTGATCACGATAATGGTCTGCCTCCCGCTCGCTGATCGTCGCTTCTCCCAGCAGATCGACAGACCAGGCTCGTCCGTCTTTCCATAACTGCGACAAGACCGGCAATGCCTCTTCGATCGAGGCTCCGGCGATGAAGGTTTTCGCCATCTGTTCGATCTGTTTCCTGATCGACTTACCGGTGAGACGGGCTCCCATGCTTGTTGAAGCCAGTGCCTTCAATCCCCACTGAAGCCCGAACAACGCGCTGCTCTCGCGGCCGAAATATTCTTCGGCCAGCGAGACGACTCGTTCATCATCCTGAATGACCGGAAGGACATCGATGAAGTGGAACAACCTTGTCTTAAACGACGCATCCTTCATCGCCAGATTGATCGCCGAATGAGACCACCACCGGCTGTCAAAAATTGACGGTGAAAGACAGCCGGAGAGCCGCGCGAGTCGTTCGCCGATCGAGCGAATGGCAGGTTCCAACGAGGGAGATGGTGTCATCGTTAGTCCTGTGAGTAATGCGCTCCGTATGAATTCAGTATACCTCTCCGACGGCAGATGGTCATCGTCCAAGCCTTCCCCTGTCGGCACATGGACGATAGCCCGAGCGACCCATATCATTTCGCGCCTGGCATCGCTTATGATGATGAATCACACGTGACGGCGACTCGACCGTGGTTATTCGAGAGTAAGGTGACGGTCGAGCACAATTGGATGGGAGAATCGATATGGCTGACGAACATAGTCATGGGGTGCAGCAGCCTCAGGCAAAAGATAATTTGATCCCTGGAGTGAAACAGGTCATCGCGGTGAGCAGTGGAAAAGGCGGGGTTGGGAAATCAACCGTGGCGGCGAACCTGGCCTGTGCGTTAGCCGTGGCTGGTGCCAAGGTCGGACTCTTGGATGCCGACCTTTACGGCCCCAATATTCCCATGATGATGGGGAGCACAGCCGGACCGGAACAGAAAGACGGTAAGATCCTTCCTGTCGAGAATTACGGGGTGAAGCTGATTTCCATGGCGTTTCTGGTGCCGGAGGAAGCCCCGCTGGTTTGGCGTGGTCCAATGGTCCATCAGTATCTGCAAGCGTTCTTCCGCGACGTGCTCTGGGGGGACCTGGATTATTTACTCATTGACTTGCCGCCTGGTACCGGTGACGTGCAGCTTTCTTTGTCACAGATGGTTCCGTTGGCCGGAGCGATTACGGTGACCACGCCGCAAGAAGTGGCGCTCTACGACGTTCGTAAGGGCATGGCGATGTTTCAAAAAGTAAATGTCCCGCTCCTAGGGATCGTGGAAAACATGAGCTACTTTGTCTGTGGTCACTGCGGTGAGCGGACCGAGATCTTTTCGCATGGAGGAGGGGAGCGGGCTGCGGCCAAGCTTGGTGTGCCGTTCCTGGGACGGATCCCAATCGATCCCGCTATTAGGGATGGTGGGGATACGGGTCATCCAATCGTCGTGGCCGATCCAGCGTCTCCTCAGGCCGAGGCGTTTCGGGGTATTGCAAAGAAAATCATGGGAGAGCTAGGTGGCGCCGGGAAGGCCGGCCCGTCCATCGATAGTTTGCTCAAGAAGATCAAGCAGCCGTTCAGCAGCAATTGACAGGTCTTATATTTGGAGGGAAAGAATGGCGGAGTTCGTGCGAGTGGCAGCTACAGCAGATGTAAAACCTGGGCATGGTATTGTGGCAGAAGCGAATGGGACGACACTGGCCGTATTTAATGTGGATGGGACGATCCACGCGATCAACAATACCTGTTGTCATCGAGAGGGCCCATTGGGAGAGGGAGAGCTGGAAGGCAACATCGTCACCTGCCCTTGGCACGGATGGCGATACAATGTGACCACTGGGGCTTGCGTGAATAACCCTTCTGCAAAGGTTGCGACGTATCAAGTAAAGATTGAAGGTGATGATGTGAAAGTATTACTTGAACAATGAGCCTTGCTCGTGCCAAAGAGCGAACAGCATACTAGGGTTCAGCCGAGAAGGATTCGCGGTTTTTGCTATAAACCATCGGCCATTCACTCTTACTTGAGGTGACACATGTCTGTTTCTGCCAACGATCAAACCGATATTGCGGCCGCGCTCGTGCGTCTCTATGTCTTTCTGGCCCAGTATCTTGATCGGTGTTTCGATGAAGCGGCTCGGAAGAGCTACCCGGACTCCGAACTCCAAGGGCATCTTGACGAAACGCGACGGAAGCTCATGGAGATCCTGTCAGTCAATCCGGTCGTGAAGGGGAAGCTCGCCGATGAGTGTGACCGAATCCTGACGCTCGGTGCCTCTTGCCTAAAAGCCGGTGCGATTGATGCCAAGACCCGCGAGGCGATTCAAGCTGAGCGGGCAGTACTCAAGAACAAGACCATCGCACTCAGCGACTTGGTCGCCGTCTTCCGAGCGTTAGAATGACCGATGAGTCAGGGCGGGCTCGACAAACACCAGCTCGCTGGGTTGGACAACCGGGAGCGGGGATTTAGCAGACCGGTCGAGTTTGAACGCTCAGGGGAAGGCTATCGAGCCATCTTGCGGTATGAGACCGTCCGCGTCACGACGGAGATACATCCGACCCAGGACCACGCGCTCAGCAGTTTGATCCAGACCTTACATGCCAGGGGCTACCGGCAGCTGAAAACTCAAATGAGTTTTCGCGACGGTGTCTATCTCGGATCGCAGGAACTTTGGGTGGAATATCCGGATCCACCAGAAACTGTGCTTGGCCCATCTGGTTTCTTTGATAAAATTATGAAGTGGTTTACGTCGCGCTCCGTGAAGGGATAGTGCTTTGAGCTTTATTCCTCTTGATCGTCTTCGGTCCGCTTCAGTTACGGGCTCTCACCCCTCACCCGTCAGCCGACCCCGCCTTCCTTCCTGGTTTAAGGTCCAGGCCAAGACTGGTCCGAATTACCTCGATATCAAGCAGACCATGGAGCGGCTCACGCTCCATACGATCTGCGAGGAGGCCGGCTGTCCGAACCGGTGGGAATGTTGGAATGCCCGTACTGCCACCTTCCTTATTCTGGGCGATATCTGTACCAGACGTTGCCACTATTGTTCCGTCGAGACCGGAAGGCCGAATCCAGTGGATGAGAGGGAACCAGGTCGTGTTGCGGAAGCAGTGCGAGCCCTCGGCCTGCGCCATGCCGTGATCACCTCGGTGAATCGTGACGAATTGCCTGATGGTGGAGCCTGGGTCTTTGCGGAAACAATCAGGCAGACCAGGCGGCTGAATCCAGACTGTACGATTGAAGTATTGATTCCGGATTTCGAAGGCAATGAAGCGGCGCTCGCGACTGTCTGTGCCGAGAAGCCTGAAATTTTGAATCACAATATTGAAACCGTCCGGCGACTCTTCCCTTCAATCAGACCCCAAGGGAAGTATCAACGATCAATTGAACTCCTTGCGAGGGCGAAGGAGCATGGGATGAGAACGAAATCCGGTTTGATCTTAGGGATGGGAGAGACACTCGACGAAGCGCGCGAAGTCATGCGCGATCTCCGAGCGGTCGAGTGCGATATCATGACCATCGGCCAATATCTCCAACCGACGAGAGACCATCTGCCCGTCGCCCGGTTCTACGATCCCTCTGAGTTTGCCTTGCTGAAAGAAAAGGGCCTTGCCATGGGTTTCACTCATGTGGAATCAGGTCCGCTCGTCCGCAGCTCTTATCACGCGGAGCAGCAGGTTTCGAGCAGCTAGTTGGTACTGTCTTCTTCTGTTGAAGCCGTTGCAAATGGCCTGGAATCGCCGTAGAGTGGTGGTGCCACTTCACGGAGTAATGGTCATGCCAAAATCTGTCGCTGAATTAGAACAAGAGGCAAATCGTCTACCGAAGAAGGATCGTGCGGTCTTGGCGCATCATCTCATCGCAAGCATCGATCCGGGAGAAGATGTCGATGCAGAAGCGGCTTGGCTAGAGGAGGCCGAACGTCGTTATCAGGCATACCGACAAGGGAAGTTGGCAGGTAAACCCGCCGGACAAGTTTTTCGCGAAGCCAAATCCAAGCTCAGATGACTGTGGCTATCTTTCTTCCTCCCGCCGAGGAGGAAATGATTGCCGCCGCCCAGTATTATCAGTGCCAATCAGCCGGGCTGGGATCAGAATTTCTCAGTGAGGTCGAAAGGACGGTGGCCGCTATCCTGGTCCATCCGGAAGCCGCGCCAAAAGTGAAGAAGGATATCAGACGACGGCTGCTGAAACGTTTTCCATTTGGGATTCTGTACGCGGTTGCCGCTGATGAAGTCGTCATAGTCGCGGTCATGCATCTTCGACGTCGGCCTGGGTATTGGGAAGATCGGCTCCATTCTTGATAAGCCAAGCTGAGAACACATTCTCCACGCCTGGTCTTAAGCCAACCATATTCGTGTGCTTGTCACGACCTTAGGACTTCAAGCAGGCCTGCCTCAACAAACGTCAGTGGAACTGTCTTCACGACCAAAAAAAGAATGTTCTTTTCTGAGAACCATAGGCGGCAAAAAAAGTACGCTTCACACTTGTCGCTGTGCCTCTGGTAAGACGTCGAGGCGGGGTTGGATCATGCGAGAGTTCGCGCTGGCATGGGCGGAACGTGGTCCAGCACGGCAAGCCCGAGCCGGTAGTGCCAATAGGCCCAGGAGCGGGGCGTAAACTGACCGATTTCGGCCTGACGCAGCACGGCGCGGAGATAATCATCGCCGGCGAGCGTGGCCAGTGCCTGAACGTCGTCGTAATCGCCGATGTTCATGACCTGGGCTACGACGCGATCGGGCATGGTCACGGCTTCCTCCGGCGTCATCCACCAGATGTACTTGCGCGCAAAGGGCGTCAGTGAAGCGGGGTCAGGCGGTGCCATCAGTAACCATGTACGATAGACAGGAGTGACGAACGATGGACAAATTCTACGCCAGAATCAGGTGATTGCCAACAAGCTTGCTTTCGAATGGAATGAGCCGAAATGCACAGGATCGATACATCATCGGCGTGATTTCGGCTTCAGGGCGAGTTGCATGTCGCGTCGGGTGTCGGTCGAAGGAGCGATCGCATATCCGCCTGGCCCGAGATCAAGACGCCGGTAGATTTCAAACGCGGACTGCTGATTGCGACGGTCCATCTCGTCTTGTGATGCCAATTTTCCTCGCGTGAGGGTTGCGGACGCGGGCTGGCCTGGGTTTTTCTTCATTTGATTCAAAGCCTTTTCAGTTTCAGGGTCTAAATAATGGTTCCGAGGCCCATTGGCGGTACGTGGTTGGATTCACTCCTCCGCCCCACAATTTTCTTGGACACACAATTGGGGCAGACTGCCCCCTCATGAATGGAGGTGTCCATGGCGAAATCGACGGTGGAGCGAGGCCGGTTTTCTTCGCGGAAGAAGCGGGACGTGGTGCTGCGCGTGCTGCGTGGCGAAGATCTCGATCTGGTCTCCCGGGACGCCGGGATCACCGCCGCGAAGTTGTCGGAGTGGCGGGAGCAGTTCGTGGCCAGTGGCCAGGCCGGGTTGAGGAGCCGGGCCGCCGATGGCCGCGATGACGAACTCGCGCGGCTGAAGGCCTTGGTCGGAGATTTGACGATGCGGCTGGAGTTGTCGCGGGAGGCCGTCCAGCGGGTACGAGGTGGCGCCCCGTTAGCCACCGGGAGGTCGACGCGATGAGCCACACCACGTCGCCTTCCGTTCATCGCCCGTATGGTGTGGTCCGGGTCTGTCAGGAATGACCCCGGTTGTCAATAGTGGACGCCATGAGTTGCCGCCTCACGCCGCCAGCTGTTGACGAGCCCACTGCTGGGCAAACACCGCGGGCGAGCAATTTCCCAGCCTGGAATGCCGACGCTGACGGTTATAGAAGAGCTCGATGTACTCCGTGATCTCTCGCCGAGCCTGCTCCCGTGTTTCATACCGCCGGTGGTGCACCAGCTCATTCTTGAGCGTTCCCCAGAAACTCTCCATCGGCGCGTTATCATAGCAGTTGCCCTTCCGACTCATAGACGGGGTCAGGCCGAACTGCCGCAATTGCGCTTGATAGTCCTGGGCACAATATTGAGAGCCGCGATCAGAATGATGAATGAGCCCCGGGGCCGGGCGCTTGGTGTCGAGAGCGTTCCTGAGCGCCCCCTGCACCAAGTCCGTCGTCATCCGCGCCCCCTCGCATGCCCAACCACCTCACATGTATACAGATCTTTGATCCCCGCCAGATACAACCACCCTTCTGCGGTGGGGATATACGTGATGTCGGTGACCCAGGTCTCGTTCGGGCGCGTGGCGACAAACGTTTGGGCCAAGACATTCTCCGCCACCGGCAGCGAGTGCTTTGAATCCGTCGTGGTCGTGAACCAGCGCACCTGTTTGCAACGTAGTCTCAGTTTCTTGCGTAGCCGTTTGATGCGTCCGACCCCAGCGGGGAACCCATCCTCACGCAATTCCGCTTGGAGACGTTCCGGCCCATAGGTCTGCCGGGTGCGCACATGCGCGGCCTGGATCGCCACTTCTAGGCGCGCGTTCTCCTGAGCGCGCTTCGAGGGACGGCGCGTGCGCCAGGCATAGTACCCACTTCGGGACACCTCCAGCACCCGACACAACACACTCAGGGGATACTGGGGCCGCAGCGTCCTCATGAGCGCGTACCGGGCAGCTGCGCCTTGGCAAAGTACGCGGTGGCTTTTTTTAAGATGTCGCGCTCCATCCGCGCCTCGGCCAGGTCGCGCTTCAGCCGAGAGACCTCGGCCTCCAGCTCTGTCACGGGCCGTCGGCTCTCCCCCAGCGTCGCGAGCTGACCGCGCCGGGCTCGACACACCCAGTTCTCGAGCGTCTTGCCCGACATGGCCAGGCGTCTTGCTACCTCTGGAATCGTCAACTTCTGTTCCAGGACCAGCTGCACCGCTTGCTCACGGAACTCCTTCGTATACTGCTGTCGCGGAACTCGTTCCATCTCACACCTCCAGACCTCAGATCATAGGTTGAAGGCGTCCACTTTTTCGAGCCTAGCACACCGCGCGTTGTGGGCCCGCGCGTCCATGACGGCACAATCATCACAGAGTATCCGAATCAGATGTGGGGCACCGATGCCACCAGCACGGTGACGGTGCAGGATGGGGCCGTCACGGTCTTCGTCGGGGTGGATCATTGTACCCTCGAAGGGATCGGCATCCATGCGGCAAGGCGGGCCACCCGCTTCGAGGCCTTGGAGCCGATTCGCCAAGGGGGGCGCCAGCAGTTCGGAGCCGTCTC
Source organism: Nitrospira sp. (assembly GCA_029194675.1). Classification (NCBI taxonomy): domain Bacteria; kingdom Pseudomonadati; phylum Nitrospirota; class Nitrospiria; order Nitrospirales; family Nitrospiraceae; genus Nitrospira; species Nitrospira sp. The sequence goes on from JARFXP010000002.1 coordinate 472,107, forward strand.
CGCTGGCAGGGCGACGGGCCTCCAGGTGCGGCATGATCACGGCAGTCCGTATAGGAGTGACGATTTCCAGGCCGAACTCCGATTCCTGGGGATCACATCGAGTCCGGCGTTCGTGCGTGCTCCTGAAGGCAACGGCGTCGCGGAGCGGTTCATTCGGACGCTCACGGAGCAGCTCCTGTGGGTGCGCACGTTCCACACCGTGGAGGAGCTTCGCCGCGCACTCCTCGACTGGCTGGGTCTCTACAATGAGCCGTGGCTCGTCGAGCGGCATGGATTTCGGTCCCCGGCCCAGGTGCGCCGTGAGCTGTTGACGACAGAGGTCGCAGCGTGATTCTTATCAACCCAGTGTCCAAGAAATCAGGAGCGGTACATCAGGTCCTACTTCGATCAGCTTCTCCACATGTTCATCTGTTAACCAAAAGCTCGTTTGGAGAGAGAGGAAGTAGGCGCGGCGTTCGGGATCCTTCAGCGCTTCGAAGTTGACCTCGATAACATAGGGATCGATCTCGGTCGCGAGTTTTGGGAGTGGTAGTGCATTGGGGCATTGGTCTAATCGTTTTTGGCACGCGGCGATACTCTTCTGTGACCTCACGCGCTCTGCCCTCAGGTCCTTGATCATCTCGATCATCTCGACGCTATAATTGTCCATGGCAATCGTGGCAGTCTTCGATGCCACAGTGAACAATCCTGGTGCACTCTCGTCTTGGCTGATCTCATCCTTTTCAATGGTACGGGCATTGACGACGATCACGACGAACTTCTCGATCTTGCCCTCGTTCACCAACTTCCTGATAAAGCCACTGGTGTGTTGATAGGCGGCTTCGATGGGGCGAAGGCCGATATTATCGCCGAGCCCGCCATCCATCAAATGCAGATAAGGCAACTTCCGGTCATCCATATAGATCATACGGTTCTTGGCCCAATAGTAGCGACGCCGATTGGTGTCGTAATCCTCAAGTCCTCCTTTGTAGTCTTTCGGTAGTTCGAATCCTGTGTGCGGATAGTTCTTGAGCGTGATGGGGCTCAGTAAGAACGGAAAGGCCGAAGACGCGGCGACTGCCCGTGCGACCGGAACACTATTCAAGTCAGACATTAAGAAGTCGAACTGCTCTTGCGTGAACTCGAATCGTTCTCCATTCACCATATTAGTAGCATTGAGGATGATAAATGGCCGACGGGAAGGCTCGGAAAGCGACGCGAAGGTTTTTTCGTCAAAAACGTGCTGATCGTAATATTCGGCGGCCAGATCGATTCTGTCAAAATAGGGCGAGGCCAGTCTCACACAATTCATCGGATTGAACAGTCGCCAGAGGAGGGCACGTTGAATATTGACGTTCAGGAACTTATCTCGAAACTCCTGAAAGATCCGATCTCCAAACAGGCCGTAATAGGCGGCGGTAAACGAACCGCCGGAAATCGATGAGATGCAGTCCACTTCTTCGAGGAGGCTTTTCTCTACTCCCTTCCATGTAATGCGCGTGGCTCTTAATTTCTCCAGCACTCCATACGAGAGGGCTGCCGCTCGGGTACCTCCACCCGAAAAGGCCAGACAGACAAATAACGAGTCCGTATTGTTGCCGCTTGCTTGATAGTTGAATCCATAGGCTGTGGTGGACTTGTCACCCTCTTTCGGAGCGTTTACCGGATAGTGTGCACAGGCCTGAAGCGCAAGAACGAGAGCACAGGTTAGGGCAGTACAGGCGGTATGCCTTAAGCTCAAAATTCACCTCACGGGGATCCAATTCCGAAGTGTCCTTAAGCACAATAGTGTACTGATCCGGTGTGTAGTTATCATAAGGAGGACCGAGCGACACGACATGCCGGCCTACTTCCAGCTCAATGACATCTTCTGTTCGCCCGTTGAATTCGTCATCAATGAGCACACGCCGAGATCGCGGGAAATGCACCAGCAGAAATTCCATACGTGTCCTCCAGGGGTGGGATCATGAAGAAAACTGGAGCCAAAGGACTCCCGACGCGCACTCAACTGCCAAATCGATGCCAGTTGTAATCCAGCCATTGGCGGAGCGTGTAGGTCATTGTTTCAATAAGGATGTACTGATGAAAGAAGGATTCGGGGTAGCTGTCAGGCGCCTGCTAGGTATTCATACGGTAGCGTGGATAGTATCTGAAATGATTCAGCTCCCGAGACGAAAGGATACATGCTCGGCACGTGTCGAATAGGAAATGCCGAAAATATGGTGCTTCTACTTAGCGGTAGGTCTGATTACGCAGAGCATGTAATTTGCAAGGAAGAAGGACTTTTAATGGGATAGCATCAGGACGTTGATCGCAATTATGGGTCCAGTGTTTGCCCGTTACTGCATAACGCAAAAGGGTGACCTGAACTGACTCAGGTGAATCCTTTATCGATTGATGAGGAGGTGATCATGAAAATTTCATCAGGTATGCATAGGCGTTTTTGTGATGCCATGACTTTATGGTTGCAACAGAATAAATATCAAATAGGTTGCGTTCCCTCGGATGTCAATTTGACAACGAATAAGGTTGCCAAAGCCATTAAGCTTGGGTTCAAGCTTGTTAGGACCCTTACTAATGGAACCCCGTCCTTAGATTGGAATGAAGCATTAACTTGGAGTGGAGCGTCTGTAGAGGAGATAACGAATGCCTTGAAACCTTTCACTTCAATATCGGATTTGATTGGATACCACTTAGGCTGGAACGATAACAGCCTGCTCTTAGTTTTGTTGGCTGATGAGTTAAGCCAAGGTGAAACTTCGCAGCGATTTGATGAATTGTTTGAGCTAGCTAAACCTCTGCAACCACTTGGCCTTCATGTGCGTGGCCAAGCTCCTGAAGCTATTGTTCAGCCACTTCTGGTTTATTTCGACAAAGCGAAATACGTGGAGAAGGTCCCAATGTTATTCCCGGCTGGATGGAAATATTCCTACTGGAGACGGACCATATTGAGGCCTGCCTATATAAACGTCACTGAGCGGACCATTTTGTGGACTGATCCTAGAGGATTCGCTAAGGCAGGGTATACGCTGATGGAAATGTTCGGGGCAAAAATGGATCCCTTTAGCACCCAGGATTTACACTCAGTTTTAGACTCAATGGCATAGCATAAGCCTTCCAAAGGCGTGTACATGGCAACACTCTAGCCCATCTGGGCTGGTATGGACTTCCCAGGGTTTTGTGGACACATCTTTAAGCATTTTTCGACACGGCTTCAAAGGCCTCCGGACTGACCCCGCTGAGATGGCTGTGTCGCCGGAGGCGATTCTAGAAGGTCTCGATGTACTCGTCGATCTCGGCCATAGCCATCGCTTGAGTGATGTAGATGCGCTTCTTGATCCGCTCCTTCTTCAAGCTGCTGAAAAAGGATTCGGCCACCGCGGTGTCCCAGCAGTTACCCCGTCGACTCATGCTGGGTTCTAGGTGATGGGCCCGGCAGAAGCGCCGCCACGCATCGCTGCCAAATTGGGGGTGAGCATCAACCCCTTGGCAGCCCCAAACAAGGCCGGTCTGAAATAAAGGGTCGGGTCTGAAATAAAGGGTCGGATACCTTTATTGCGGCGGTGCGCTGTGGATTGTTTCCCGCCAAGGATATCGTTGTCTGGACTCCCCAAGAGGTCGAAGAATGGAAGGCCATCCCCAATGCCTTCATCTCCACCGTACTGGCCGAAGGCAAGCTGCTCTATGAAAGATAGGTCGGCTCTGGCCCGAGGGTGGTTTCGCAAGGCCGACAGCGACCTTGCAGATGCCCGGCGCACTGCCGCCAGTGAAGGTCCCTACGACACCTCGTGCTTCCATGCCCAGCAAGCCGTCGAGAAGTATTTGAAAGGTGTACTAGCCTGGAGGAGCCTGGAGATTCCCCGCACGCACGACTTGGAGGAGCTTCAGCGGTTTCTGGGAGTGGGGTCGCGTCTTGCAATCATACGGTTCGGTTTGGGGTTCTGATGTTCCGCGGTTCGCTCTCGAACAGTGGGGGGCTGCTAGATAAATGTAAGAAGTCTGGACTTCCCTTGTTCGCGTACAGTCAGTTCCCTTATGCGGGGACAAAGGGCTCGATCTTGATTTTCCGGGCCTGCTTGCGCATCTCGTTGCTGTCATACCAGGCCTGCATCTGGAGCAGCATCTCCATCTTCAGATGAAAGGCTTTTTCCAGCCGCAACGCCATTTCAGGGGAGAGCGCCGCCTTTTCATGCACCAAGTCGGAAAACGTAGCCCGGCGCACGCCCAAGATTGCAGCGGCCTTAGTTATGCTGAGCCTCAGCTCGTCCAGAATTTCTGTTTTGATGAAGCCGCCCGGATGGGAAGGCGTCATGCCGATTTTCATGCCTTTTCGTGCCATTAGTGATAGTCCTCCAAATCCAAGGCATCCACATACCCATTCTCGTCCGCAAACGTGATCCGCCAGTTGCCCGAGGTCGAAATGCTCCATGTCCCTTTACGGTCGCCCGAGAGCTGATGCACCCGCCAGCCTGGAGGCGCACTTTCCCGACAACATTCGCATATCCTCGGCGACAATCAAGGCCGTCAGGATATTCCGTATCCGGTTCACCAGGTCGGCCCGTAGCTCCCTGGTTTGATCGCTCTCAAGGAGACGCTTGAGAATAGAAGTAAGGGGCCGGATACCTTTATTGCCGCGGTACTCTGTGGGGTGTTTCCCGCTAAGGATATTGTCGTCTGGTCGCCCGAAGAGGTTGAGGAGTGGAAGGCCGTGCCGAACGCCTTCATCTCCACCGTACTGGGCGAAGACAAACTGCTCTATGAAAGATTGGTCGGCTCGCTCGAGTGCCGCCGGACACGCGACCCTAACCCTCGCAATCAGCATTCGGATTCCGTTTCCACCCTGAGAGGACACATCGTTGCGCGATCAGCGGGGTGAATTGGGTAATGTCTTGTGAGATTTCTAACATGAACTGGTCGGCGAGAGATGGATCTTCAAAACATTCGTACACGTCGTCGAGAAAGCCTCCACGAAGTAGCGGGTGATGGAGAAACTCATGGCCTGGACCAGTCGCGACTTCGAGCGGATACTCAATGACCTCGATTCGTTCAAGATTGAGAGATTCGAACCAATCTCGCCCTTCCTGCACCGAAGGCCGTTCGTTCAAATAGGTCTGAAATCGCGCGCGCTCTTCGGTTAAACCAAGGTGGATCATTGCTTGATCCACTCGCTGCCACAGTGAATCGAATGTTCCATAAGAAGGAAAGGTCAGGACGAGCTGACCCCCTGGGTTGAGCCGTTCGACGAGTCCACGGACGGCCTCGAACCGATTAGGGCGAAAGAACATGACGGAGAGATTCCCTGTCACGCGATCGAAGGTCGGTAGATCAGGAGGCAGAGATCGAATGTCCATACATTCGAAGCGGAGCCATGGTAGCTGTGATCCTTGAATCGCCCTGGCACGAGCGACCTGACCGACATTCACATCCGTGGCCAGCACTTCACCAGTGGGGCCAACCTGTTCGGCGAGGTAGAAGGCAGGAATGCCGTGGCCGGATGCGACATCCAGGATCCGCAGTCCTGGTCGAAGGTCGAGGTGCTGCAGCAACGATTCGGCGAACGGCGTGGACCAATAGTCGTGCTGCGGCAAGGGCCAGCGCGTAACATGCCGGTTCATAGCGCAATGAGAATCATGTGGGAGAGGCCAATGCGCCGGCGATGAGGGCTTGTGCTTCCTCTTGAATCCGCTTAAGGTGTTTCTTTCCTCTGAAACTCTCGGCATACAGCTTGTACACGTCTTCCGTGCCTGATGGCCTTGCGGCGAACCATCCGTTGTCTGTCACAACTTTCAAACCACCGATGGCTGCGCCATTGCCGGGAGCCTTGGTGAGCATGGCCGTGATCTTGTCACCGGCTAGCTGCGTTGCTCTGACTTGATCGGGTGACAGCTTCGACAGAATCGTTTTCTGCTCCGGTGTGGCCGGAGCGTCTATCCGTTCATAGACCGGCTCGCCCAGTTCATTTGTGAGGTCTCGATACAACTCGGATGGATCATGACCGGTCTTGGCCATCATTTCGGCAGCCAGTAAATCCATGATGATGCCGTCTTTATCAGTCGACCATACTGTCCCATCTTTCCGTAAGAATGACGCGCCGGCGCTTTCCTCACCACCAAAGCCGAGGGACCCGTCGAGCAGGCCGTTCACGAACCACTTGAAGCCAACTGGTACTTCTACCAGTTTCCGTTTGAGTTTTGCAGCCACTCGGTCAATGAGGCTGCTGCTGACTAAGGTCTTGCCGATCCCAGCGTCGGATTTCCAGCCTGGACGGTTGGCAAAGAGGTAGGCAATCGAGACAGCCAGGTAATGGTTCGGATTCATCAAGCCGGAACGAGTGACGATCCCATGTCGGTCATTGTCTGCATCATTACCGAAGGCGACGTCGAACCGATCTTTTAGCGCGATGAGATTGGCCATGGCATAGGGCGATGAACAGTCCATACGGATCTTGCCATCCCAATCCAATGGCATGAAGCGAAAAGTCGGATCGATTGTTGGATTCACATTCTCGATATTCAACCCGTAGCGTTCGGCAATCGGCTGCCAGTAGGCCACCCCGGACCCACCGAGCGGATCGATCCCAAGCTTCAGCCTCGCGGACTTGATGGCATCCATGTCGACCACGTTGTTCAGATCGCTCACGTAGGCCCCAATGTAGTCGTGCCAATGTGTGGTCGATGCCTGTCGAGCCTGTTCAATCCGAAGGCGTTTCACTCCTTGGAGGTTGGCGGCCAGAAGGGCATTGGCTCGATCCTCGATCCATTTAGTGATCTGTGTATCAGCAGGTCCACCGTTCGGCGGGTTGTACTTAATGCCGCCGTCTTCCGGGGGATTGTGCGATGGCGTGATGACAATCCCGTCAGCCAGACCGGAGGTTCGGCCACGGTTGTAGACGAGGATTGCATGAGAGATCACAGGTGTCGGCGTGTAGCCATCATTCTGGTCGATCATGACATCGACACCGTTCGCCGCGAGGACCTCGATCGCAGTCGTAACGGCCGGCTCAGACAGTGCGTGCGTATCTTTTCCCAAATAGAGTGGCCCGGTCGTGTGCTGTGCCGCCCGGTATTCGCAAATTGCCTGAGTGATTGCCACGATATGGTTCTCATTGAAGCTTCGCCTGAAGGAAGAGCCACGGTGCCCTGAGGTACCGAACGACACGCGTTGTTCTTGGAGCGAGGCATCCGGTTTCTCAGTCCAGTAGGCGGACAAGAGTTTTTCCACGTCCACGAGGATGGAGGGAGGTGCTGGTTGGCCGGCGAAAGGATGAATAGCCATAGGTAAAGGTGTAATTCGACAGTCCGACCGCTGTCAACTGTGGAATGTCAACGTAACAGGAAAGAAGACAGCGGTCTTGTCAGGTATCAGTAATAGTGGTTGCCTCGGAGGCTCCTGTAAGTCTTCCGTGATGATGGCGATGCTCGGAAGGATTGGTCTTTGAACTATGAAATCGGAGGAGACAAAACTCCTTATAGAACGCTGAGTTCATGGATTTCGAGTGATTGATCCGGTAAGATGCCGACAGAACCTGTGGGTCATCTGAAGGGGTTGTTGTGTCCCGTCTTCGGCTTGTCGTCCTCATATTGGTCCTCGTCGTATTGGCCGGAGCGTTCCTCTCCTTTTCGAGGGAGCTGACTGGTCAAAACTATCTCAAGGACTTTGTTCTCGATCAACTCGAGGAGAGTCTGGGCCGGAAAATCGACGTTCATCACGTCAAGTTCGTCATCTTCCCTCGTATTCGTGTAGAACTCTCCGAAATCACGATTCATGATCCTCAATCAGATCAAGTCGTACTGACGGCTAAGCGAGTCGATCTTGTTCTGCGTCTCTTGCCGCTCCTCAAGAAACAAGTCGTCGGAAAGCGACTGTTGATTGAGGAACCGACGCTGACCCTCCGGCGGAACGAACGCGGTCATTGGAATCTCCTGGACGGGTTAAACGGGCAAGCGGATACCGACCAGCAAACGATGGAGCTGATGGCGCGGACGTTCATGATCAGAGAGGCGACGCTCGTCAACGGAACGATCACCGTTGTTGATGCTGCCAGACCTGACGGCATTCGGTCCATCAAGTTAGAGCATGTCGAGTTTAAGTTGCTGGTCCGTGCTGATCGCAACCTCGCCGAATTGCACCTGTCGGCGGATCATCAAGGACAAGGAGAATCAGGCCTATCCGCTCTGTCGCTGGATGGTGTCGTCAAACGAGCAGAACCAGCGCTGTCGTTGTCCGGCGAGGAGACGACGGAATCGGCCACAGGATTTCAGCTTGAAGGACAGATCGACGCCGCCGATCTCAGGATACGGGACGCAGCCGACTTTCTCGGTCCCAGGCCGGTTTCGAAGAATCTTCAAGGAGCATTGAACCTCAAGGGTACCGTCCGCGTCATGCCGGGGGTTGCCGGATATGACATGGTCTTGTCCGACATGACCGCGCATTTGAACAACATTGGGCTGAAAGGAAAGGCCAATCTGGCCGGCCTTCTGACTCCTCAGCCGACGTTTGCCGTCACGTTCAGCAGTTCTCCTGTTGCTCTTCCTCAGCTCCTGAAAACCATTCCTCCAGACTGGATCCATCCGCAGCTTCCAGCCTTGCTGGTTGATCGACAGATCGACGGCAAGGTGCAAGTGATGAATGCGACGCTTACCGGGGCCGCAACGGCCGGTCCCCAACTTTCGGTGATCGGGGAGTTTCATGTCAGCGACGGGCAAGGTTTGATCGGCCGTGATCGGATAGCCGCGAAAGACCTTGCTGCGGTGGTGGTGGTCGAGACAGGACGTGTTCGTATCACCAAAGTAAGCGGAATGTATGGGGTGATGCATATCACCGGTGGAAAAGGGGAGGTGTCGTTTAGTGACGCAGGTCCCTGGGCGGAACTGGAGCTCACGGGAACGGCGACGGCCACGCATCTCTTCGAGTTTCTGATGAGAACCGTGAAAGCGGAGCTAGTCACGCAGTTTTTGGCCGGTATCCGTGACGCTGAGGGTACGGCGCAGGCGACGGTTCGCCTTGTAGGACCGTTGGGACATTCCGGCGGGATCACATTTGCCGGTGGAGAGATTACGGTTGGCCAAGTCAGTCTCACCCATGTGAATTGGCCGGAGCGTTTGACCGGGATGCAGGGAAGGGTTGTCTTCGCCGATGGGTCCACACAGTTGGATCAAATCACCGGCCGTTTCGGCGGGAGCGATGTCCAAGTCCAAGGGACGATCACCGGAGGAGGGACAAGTCGGTTCCAAGACTTTGTGATTCGCACACGCGGTGATGCGGCGCAGGTGATGCGGCTGTTCCACGTCACGGCGCTCGGACAGCGTGCGTTCGAGGGTACGATCAGCTCGATGGTGGCGTTCTCCGGTTCCACGGCGAGACCTCATCTCCGCGGGTCCGTTGTGTTGGATGATGCAAAGGTGGCGGTTGGAGCAATGGAAAAACCCGTCGGCCCTCACGCCACGGTGGAGTTCGAGGGCGTCATGCCCCAGGCTACCACCATAAAGCTGCATCGCGTGGAGCTGGTTCTGCCATCTTTGACCATTCCCGCGAAAGGAACGATGCAGTTTGGGAATGGCGTCATGATCGATATGGCGGTGGCAACCGGCACAGTGTCGGTTGCCAGTCTGCCTGAATGGATATCCAAAGGTGGGCTTGAGGCTGGCAACCTCGAAGTTTCGCTCGATGTCAAAGGAAGAGAGATGGATTGGCGGACGTGGAGAATTGCCGGATGGATGGGGTTAACGAATGGGTTGATGCAGGCAAAAGGGATCGATGGGCACTTACAGGATCTCTATGCTCGTGTCAAGTTTGCCCGCAACGAGGTCGAACTGAAGCGGCTGTCGTTTAAGGTTCACGGTAGCGACGTTGCCATAGAAGCCGCGATTCAAAATTGGATGACGAAACCGATCGTCACCGGCAAGATCGAATCAAACCAATTAGATTTGAGCTTGGTCATTCCGAAGGGTGAACGGACTCCGATCCGTGAATTCCTTGAAACTCTGGCGGCCACCAGTCACCTTACGATGTCCGCATCCATCGCACGGGGGCATTATCGGCATATGAAAGTCGGCGGGCTTACCGCGCGAATCAATATTCTGGACGGGGTGCTTGACATCGATCGTCTTTCCGCTGAGTCAACCCATGGGCAAGTGGCTGGACGGCTGGTGGTGCACCTTCCCCGAAAGGCACCGGCGGACTTTGATCTTTCATTCCGGGCTACCGGCGTAGAATTTGAAGACCTGGTGAGCCTGACCAATGCTCAGGTCCATGGCGTATCAGGAGAGGTTCGCTTCAGCGGCGTGCTTCGCGGTCATGGGCGCAATCCCCATGGGGTCTATCCCTCGTTAAACGGAAAAGTCGAGTTGTTGTTGGAAAATGGTCGTATCCTGAAATCGAACGAGCGGGCAGTATGGAAGATTATTAGTTTGCTGAACCTCCCGGCTGTGTTGCAGGGAAAGGTGGATCTTGAAAAGGAGGGGCTGCCCTACAACAGGATTTCCGCGACCGTTGCCATTCAAGATGGGATGTTTCAGACGGAAAGTCTGATCATCGACAGCCCGATTCTGAAAATTACGGCTGCCGGGAATTACGACCTGCCGACCGATCAGCTGGATCTAGTCGTTGCCGTGAGTCCGTTTGGGTCATACTCACAATTCCTCAAGACGATTCCACTCTTTGGGCGAATCGTTGCGGGCGATCGCAAGGGTATCGCCACGGCGATGTTCACTGTGAAGGGAGCGATGGAAGATCCAGAAGTGACCTATCTGCCGGTGAAGTCCTTTGCGTCCGGCCTGTCGGGGTTGGCCCAACTCGCGGTCGATGTCTTAACAAACACCCTGACGCTGCCGATAGATTTGGTGACGCCGGATGAAGAATCCGGAGTACGACCAAAGGATATGACTTCGTCGCCGGCTCCTGCCGTGCCGTGACGGTCCTTAATTTCTTGAGCGACTTCCATTTCTTGACCGACCTACGCCCCCATGCTAGCATCGGTTGAAGCGCGACTCTGGACACCTCTAAGGATTCCATTCGGTCCTGCGACCCCACTGATATATCCATGAAACGCCCCACGATATCACAACCAGAGCTGGCCACACTGTTCATCGCCGCCAGCGAGCAGGACTCGAATCTGTACTATGCCACGCGCTTCATGGCGCCGGACCCGTTCATCTATCTCGAAATCAAAGGTGAGCGGTTGATGGTCATGAGCGATCTGGAAATAGATCGTGCCAGAACCCAAGCTTCAGTAGATCGGGTGCTGTCCTATTCTGGAATTGAACAGAAGGCGAAGAAACAGGGGATCAAGAGCCCGACAACCGTCGATATCGTGCACGTCGTCTTGAAAGAGTTCAAGGTCAGACGGCTGCTGGTTCCTGCTAATTTTCCGTTCATCTACGCCACGCGGTTACAGGAACTGGGATACAGCCTCAAGCCGAAACGTGATCCTTTCTACGAACAACGTGTCGTGAAAAGCGCGGAGGAAGTTCGATTTATCGAGCTATCCCAGCGAGCCACTGAAGATGCGGTGGCCTCGGCGCATGATCTGCTGCGACGGGCGACCATTCAGGACGGGGAGCTGTGGTTTGACGGAGCGCTGTTGACATCTGAGCGGGTCAAGCAGTTGATCAATGTCAAACTCATGGAGCTGAACTGTGTGGCCCAGCATACGATTGTGGCAGGTGGGGAACAGGCTTGTGATCCTCACAATGAAGGCAGCGGACCGCTGCCGGCTCATCGTAGTATCATCTTCGATGTGTTCCCTCGCTCGGCGACAAACCGTTATTTTGCCGACATGTCCCGTACAGTGATACGCGGGACGGCGAGTCCGGAACTCAAGCGGCTGTATGGCGCTGTCAAGGATGCCCAAGAAGATGCCATCGATCAGATCAAAGACGGCGCTGATGGTATGAAGATCCATCAGGGTATCTGTGCGCGTTTTGAGAAGGCCGGATACAAGACCGGCTTGGTGAACGGCCGCATGCAGGGGTATTTTCACGGAACCGGACATGGTGTGGGGCTGGATATCCACGAGGCGCCACGGATCAGTCGAACTGGGGCGCTCCTCCAAGAGGGCCACGTCGTCACGGTCGAACCAGGACTGTATTATCCAGGATTGGGAGCCGTCCGAATCGAGGACATGGTGCTCGTGACGAAGGACGGTTGCCGCAATCTCACCAATTTTCCCAAAGCCTTCGAGCTCGGATAGAGGACGGTCCGGACCAGGCCCCTCATTTCCGCCTTTCCTCATCGGGTAAGCACTCCGTTTTGGTACAGGGATGTCCCACGCATTTCACTTTCTGGACGACGTCGCCACAGCTGATCTGGCGTTCGAGGCCTCCGGCAATTCGCTCCAGGAACTCTTCCAAGGGGCGACATGTGCGGTCATCGAAGCTCTGGCTGATCCTACAACAGTCGGATCTACTTGGCGGCAAATGATTGAACGCACCGATGAGGATCCTGCCGAATTGTTGTTCGATTGGCTCTCGGAGCTCGTGTACTGGAAGGATGCAGCCGGGGTAGTATTCAGTCGGTCGGAACTCACGTTGGCTCGCCAGGACCACGACTGCTGGAAACTGACGGGGTTACTGTACGGAGAGCCGGTCAACGGCTCAGCTCAGACACTGAGGGCCGATGTGAAGGGAGTCACCAAACATCTCTATCGATTGGGCCAAGAGGGAGGACAATGGGCCGTGAGGGTGGTGTTGGACGTATGAAGCTGAATACTGACATGCGGGTCAATCGGATTCGTGACGAGGTATGGGAAATTCCCGTTACCGAAAAATCCGGCATGCTTGTTCCTGCACGAATCTATGCCACACCGTCGATTCTTCAAGCGATGGATGCCGGAGTGTTCGACCAGGTTACGAACGTCGCTTGTCTCCCTGGAATTAGGCGATATGCGCTCTGCATGCCGGATGGCCATTGGGGTTACGGTTTTCCCATCGGAGGCGTTGCCGCCTTTGATGTCCGTACGGGGATCATTTCGCCTGGTGGTATCGGCTATGACGTCAATTGTGGGATGCGTCTCATCAGAACGGATCTCACCCAACAAGGTGTGCAGCCCCATCTTGATCGATTGATGACGGAATTGTTTCGTCGAGTACCGGCAGGGGTAGGCGCAAGCGGGTTTGTACGGTTGGACCGCTCGTCGTTCGAGGACGTTATGGTCCATGGGGCTCGATGGTGTATTGAACAGGGATTCGGTTGGCATCGCGATCTGGAGGCAATTGAAGAAGGAGGATGCATAACCGGAGCCGACCCTTCAAAAGTCAGCGACCAGGCAGTCAAACGAGGAATCAATCAGTTGGGGACCTTGGGGTCAGGTAACCACTATCTCGAAGTACAGGTGGTATCCAGTGATCAGGTATTTGACAAAGAGACTGCTTCAGCTTGGGGGATCACCGGCCACGACCAGATAGTGGTGATGGTTCACTGCGGGTCACGTGGCTTCGGCCACCAGGTCGCGAGCGACTATCTCAAGATATTCGAACGAGCAATGCGGCGACACGGGATTTCCGTCAAGGATCAGCAACTGGCCTGTGCCCCGTTCGCTTCCGTCGAAGGACAGGATTATTTTGCGGCTATGAACTGCGCGGCCAACACGGCCTTCGCCAACCGTCAGGTCATCACTCATCAGATTAGAGAAACGTTTGCCACCGTGTTCGGCCGGCCAGCAGAAGAGTTGGGTATGGAGCTGGTCTACGACGTGGCGCACAATATCGCCAAAGTCGAGCGGTATCCGGAAGGAGAATTGGTGGTCCATCGGAAAGGTTCAACGAGAGCATTGGGTCCTGGCAGTCCCGATCTCCCATCACGGTATCGTGCGACGGGTCAACCGGTCATTTGCGGTGGTTCGATGGAAACCGGATCGTATCTATTGGTGGGCACGGAGGGAGCGGTGCGGGATACCTTTGCTTCGACGATGCACGGATCGGGGCGGACGATGTCGAGGGCCCAGGCGAAGAAGGCTGTTCGTGGTGAACAGATACAGAAACAAATGAAACAACGCGGCATCCTCGTGAAGGCGGTCTCAATGTCGGGTTTGGCGGAAGAAGCGGGGTTTGCGTACAAAAACATATCCGAGGTGGTCGAGGCGGTCGATCGTGCGGGAATCACAAGAACAGTAGCGGAACTCCGGCCGATCGGCAATATCAAGGGCTAGCGACGCACGGTCTTGGGATTTGCCCATGGAACAAATGAAAGATGCTCGGGTTACCGTTCAATTTCCGAGTTCATTCAGTGGTTGACCCCTGACGTGAACTAAGGGGTGACCCCATAAATATATTCGGAACTCCCACATTCGTTGTCCTATTCCTTTGGAAACGATCAGACCTAGCCACGACAAGGCCTTCACCTATGGAGTACCACCCCCTTCCCCTAATCCAGGTCAGAAAGATACCGTATCGTTTATTCCACAATCTTCAGTTGCCGAAGCCCCCCACGGTAATACTGCCGGTCTTCGGATTATTGTCCAACCGTTGCCAGCCTGGACATGAATCCCCATTGCAATGCGTGCCGAATGACTTCCATATCCATCCATCATTGTGCAATTGCGTGAGCCGGGTACCAGCTGCCGCTATCATCTTCGTCTTGGGATTATTATCGAGCCGTTGCCAGCTCGGACAGCTGTCGTCATTACAGGGCGTGCCGGTATAGCGCCAAATCCACCCGTCGTTATGCAACTGGAACAGTTGGTTGCCAGCCGCGACAATCGCAACGGTCTTGGGATTGTTGTCGAGGCGTTGCCAGCCCGGACAGCTCTCGCCATTACAGGGGGTGCCGGTGTAGCGCCAGATCCACCCGTCGTTATGCAGTTGATACAGGCTGTTGCCCGCGGCGGCGATGGCGACGGTTTTCTGGTTGTTGTCGAGCCGCTGCCAACCCGGACAGGAATTGCCGTTGCAGGGCGTGCCGGTGTAACGCCAGATCCAACCGTCGTTGTGTAACTGATAGAGCGCGTTTCCTCCAGCTGCGAGCCCAATCGTCTTGGAGTTGTTGTCCAGCCGTTTCCATCCCGGACACGAATCGCCTGAACATGCCGCGCCGGTGGATTCCCAAATGCTTCCGTTGTCCCGTGGCTGCGCCGTCAGGCCGGTGAACTGCGTAATTTTACAGCTCGGCGTGTTAGGCAACGGCAGGTTTTCCTTGAATTGATTTGCACAATCTCTAATCGCTGTCGCGGCATCTAAATTTGCCTGGTTAAACGTGATCTGGCCTGGTGTCATCCATATCGGTGAGTCGACTGAGTGGGGGTTCTTATGTATTTGCTGCAGTTGTGTCGCTCGAATGCCGAAATCCCGTGCCGTACCGCCGACTCCGACGTTACTCACGCCCATCCGGTGACAGCCATTGCACGTATTGCCTTTCACTTCAACCTGGTAGGCTTTCCACGCGGCAAAGTCTGATCCGACAAAATAGTAGGGTTGACCGATGCGGTTGAAGGAGCTGTCCCCGGCACCAGGAAGTTTGTTCGGTCCAGTGAGCTGTGACAGATATGGTGAGCGCACAATCGGTCCGCTGTCGTGACAACGCGCACATTGAATTTGTGCAGTTCCCAAAGGCGATATCCACGGCCACGTTTCTTTGGAAGGGGCCGTGACGTTCCCATCCAGGTTATTGTCAAGCGCCTGATAGAAGCAGGTGGCGCCATTGTCTTTGTTGTGTTGAATAACCGCAATATCCCTGTACTTTCCGTTATTGGCAGGGTGGCCTCTTTTCCGGCAATGGGCGACCGCATAGGCATGGTCATTAGAGCCGGGCAGCACTTGAAAACGGCTCCCTGGATCACATTCTTGATTTAGTTGGTTAGGCCGGTCACACACTGCATCTGGGTAACTTCCTGTGAGGTGTGTGCTCGGCACGAGTGTGCCACTTTCACAATTGAAGTCAGGAACAGTAATGCCAATTGCCGCATCGCACTGCTGCGCATACTGCTTGAGGGTGTCTCCCGCGTAAGCCAAGGTTGATGTGGATATGAATATGCCTAGGATGAATATTCTGTGAGAAAACATTAATTAACCTCCTTGCTATAGGCAGAGAGTTGCATGCATGGGGTAAGCGGCAAATCAGCGACTCATCTTCATAGTGAGGACGCGATTCATATTATGTGCAGCATGCATGGATCACGCCGAGCAGGTTAGCCGAGCAGGTTAAGAGATAGTTCTGCTTCTTTCTAAACACGACGTGCTAAGTGTTGCCGCATTTACAACCAAATAACCGCGTGAATACTGTGTTTCAAAGCCTATTATGCGGCGTTATTTATGTCGCCGTGTATAACAATGGGGAATTGCTGACAAAGGCTTCAGAAGTAGATGAATATCTGCTGCTTGAAGAAAATGTGGAACATCGCTCGTGAATCTATTCCGATACACATGTGTATCGGAATAGATTCAGAAATTTATCTGCTTGAGTTCTAACTCCAAGTGCAACACTGCCAGCCCAGATGGGCTCTGGTGTTGCCATGCACACGAGATCGTACCGACACCTGAGTGCCGAAGAACGTGAGACCTTGAGCCTGGGGTTGGCCCAGGGGCATTCGCGCCGAACGATGGCGCGGATCTTGGGCCGTGCCCCCAGCGCCGTGAGTCGCGAGGTGGCCCGGAATGCGACACGAGGCCGTCCCTCTCGTGCCTGTACGGCGCAGAGCCACGCGGATACCCGAGTTCCCCATCCCCGGCGACCACGTAACCTCCTAGACCCGTGGCTCTGGCAGTATGTCCGGACCCACCTGAGCCGAGGCGGTTCGCCTGCACAGATTGCCGGGCGCCTCCGATACACGTATCCTGACGATAGGCGGAAGCGACTCTCGACGGAGACGATCGATGCGGGCCTGTACGGATTGCCGCGCGGCACCCTGCGCAGCGAACGGCGGGCGGCCCTGCGGCAGGCGCACAAGGCCCGTCGGCCTCGGTCGCGGGGAACTGATCGACGCGGCCACATCCCGCACATGACGCCGATTGCCGTCCGCCCTGCGGAAGTGGCGAGCCGCACCGTCCCCGGCCACTGGGAAGGCGACCTCATCAAGGGGGCCCGACACGCCTCGGCCGTGGGCAGCCTCGTGGAACGAACGACGCGCCTGGTTATTTGGGCCCGCATGGCGGGCACCGATGCGGACAGTGCCCGCGAGGGATTCACCAGGAAACTCCGGCACGTGCCGGCCCCGCTGCGCAAGACGCTGCCCTACGATCGGGGCAAAGAGATGGCGGAACACGAGCGCCGGGCCCAGCGGCTCGCCAGTCACGTGTTCTTTGCCGATCCGCACAGCCCCTGGCAACGCGGGACCAACGAGAACACCAATGGCCTGCTGCGGCAGTATCTGCCCACGGGCACAGACCTCTCGGGCTATACGCAGCGCCAGCTGAACGTCATCGCGCATCGGCTGAACACGCGCCCAAGACAGTGCCTCAACTTCGCCACGCCGCTGGAGGTGTTCACACAGCTGCGTCATCATTCATCCGTTGCACTTGGAACTTGAAACCGCCCTGGAATAAAAAAGGTGCTGGGAGTCTGTGTGCTACGAACGCAACCATCTGTGTAAAGATGGAAGCGATGCTTCACTCATGATGAGGGTAGGTCTCTCGAGGTCGGCGTACAGGCGCAGACTTTACACCACCGTAAGCGGCGGGGATCAAGAGTCACCGTCGTGAACGTTGTCGAAAAAGCGGTGGCAACTCCGTCAGATACGATTCAAGAAGACGAACGCACGTGAACCGCTGATGACGTGTCGAAAGACCCCACGCGACGTCGAAACCGGGACAAAAACTCTACCCGCGAAGCAGGCGGAGGACGACCTGTCTACCGCTCCACTGGTGTTCGGCATGAAGGCGGCGTGATCGTGATGCAGGCGTGGGTGAGGAACGTAGAAACCTGTCGTCCCGATGCAAAGGGAGCCGCGCAAGCCGGCAGCCCCCGCAAGCGCCAGGCTACCGAGGCGGGGCACAGGGGCGGAGCCGCTCATGGTAGGGCCGAACGTTCTGTAACGGAACCGGACCGAAGGGGCGGCGTTGGCTGAGGTTATCAGGCGGGCAACTCGCAAGAGGAGGACCGGCATGGATAATGCTAAATCGGTTGGGGTGACCGGTTGGACGATAGGAGCCGGATGAATCGAGAGGTTCACGTCCGGTTCTGGGAGGGCGGGGAGTGAAATTCTCCCGCGCTACTCAACTTAACGCTCTTGTCAGCGTCGGTTGACTCGCGGTCTTGATGCCTAAAAATGACCCCGATCCCTTTCGGACGTCCCTCAAGACCGAAGGTACCGGTGGATAGCTTCCGACAGGTGGATGCCAGTTTTAAAGGCTAGCGACCCGGGGCTCGTGGTTTGTGCTTGTGGGCCAACCGAAGGTAGCCTATTTCCTGCTCGATTCGGAGCTCATTCGGCTCAAGAGACTCTTCCGCCTGTATCGGACATAAACATTTGCGAGGAGGGCCAGACCGACAACCTAGGCAGCTTTGGCAGTTCGAATCTTCGCTGCCTGTCCAAGAATATCGAGTGCAGCGATACGGTAGGCTTCGGCATAGGTCGGAAAGTTGAAGACATTGTCGATAAACGATTCGATCGTTGCGCCGCTCTGAAGGGCTAATTGCCCCAGGTGTACCAGTTCCGTGGCGGAATCTCCGACGACTTGTACCCCGAGTAGCCGTTCACCTGCTGGATCAGCCACCATTTTAAGGAGACCGTGGCCGGCACCTGATATCTGGGCGCGGGCGATCTCCTCAAACTTCGCTCGTCCGATCAACGGATCTCGATAACGCTCCCGGGCGCCCACCTCGTCAAGGCCGATACTGGCCATTTCCGGGATCGTATAGATGCCTAAGGGGATGGTTGAGGCTGCATCACCGATCGGGAGGTTGAGGGCGTGGCGGACGGCGCGTCGGCCGTGCTCCATGGCTTTAGACGCCAATGCCGGCGCACCGACCATGTCACCGACGGCATAGATGTGGGGAACATTTGTCTGGCAGTATTGATTCACAGGAATCACGCCTTTATCAGAAACCATGATCCCCGCAGCGGAGAGATTCAGGTCTTCGACGTTGGCCTGCCGACCCAGCGCGACCAGCATCTTCTCAGTATTGACCGTCGTTCCATCGCTCAGTTTCGTGGCGACGTGCGCCACCTCGTTCCATCGCACCTGCTCGATATGCTGTCCGCCGAGATAATGACCTCCCTGCTGTTCAAAGCCTTTGATGAACTGTTCGACCAGTTCTCGATCCATAAATTGAAGCGGATAGGGAGCCCGATCGATCAACGTGACTTCTACACCCAGCAGCGCAAAGATAGAAGCATACTCGCAGCCGATCACACCACCTCCGATGACAGCCAGTGACCGTGGCAAGTAGATCATGGAAAGAAGCGAGTCGCTATCGAGGATGTGCTCATGGTCGACGGGGATCTCCTCGGGATTTCTCGGGCGCGAGCCTGTGGCGACCACGATGGTATCGGCTGTGAATTGTTGTTGTGCTCCGTCCACGGTTTGCATCTCGACCGTGTGCTCACTGAGGAAACGCGCTCGTCCGTGAAACAGCGAGATACCGTTGCGCCGAATCTGACGGCTCATAAAGGAGTCGTGCGCTTGGACGACGTCTTCAAGCCGGCTCAAGAGTGTCGCAATTTGAGTGTCCGGCTTCAGGCTGAATTGGAACGCTTCTCCTGCTCGTTTGAGCCGATCCAGATGGAGGGCGCTTTCCCGCAATGTCTTGCTCGGGATTGTTCCGCGATAGACACAGCTGCCACCGATGCCGCGCTCTCGCTCAATCAGGGCGACACGCTTCCCGCCTTTGGTACCCTGGACCGCGGCCTTCTGGCCGGCTGGGCCGGCTCCGATGACGATGATATCGAACGCGACAGATGTGTTCATAGATTTAACGCATTCACCACAGTCAGCACGTGGTCTTTCCTGGTCAGCAGCTGACCAATGTCATTCGGGTATAGATTGAGTTCTCCGAAGGCCGGATGTGCGCGGAGCGTCGCTTCCGGCATGTCCTCGGGCGCGAGGAGGTGACTCGCCAGTGTATCGGCGGCACAGGTGAGCAGGCACTCTTGACGGAATGAATCGGCATGGTCGTAATCTGCGTAATATTGGATGGCTGCCGCTACTTGCTTAGGCAAACTCCATTTATCTGCGATGAGGGCACCGACGCGCGAATGATATCCATCGACCCACCTATGTAATACCGATTTCTCAAGCGCAACTCGTTGCGCTTGTGCCAGGGTCGTCACCGTTTGCAATACGACGGGTTTTCCGATTTCGTGCAGCAGACCGCAAAGGTATGCGCTCTCGACGTTGACACGCCTCATGCGGGCGACTTCCTTCGCGAAGGCTCCGCTCGCCAGAGAGTGACGCCACAGTCGTTTCACATCGTCCTCATGTCCCGGCACTTTGAACGCGCCGGACTTCAATGAAGCCGTAAAGGCAATCTCAGACAACAAGGTAATGCCCAGCATGGCCACCGCGTGCTGGAGAGAGACCACAGGGCTGCGAGGCATGTAGGCCGGTGAATTGGCGATCCGCATGACATGCGCAGCGAGTGCTTGATCCTGGTGAATCAAAGATGAGAGCTTCGCCGCATCGGAGGCAGGATCCGCCGCCAGTGCCAGAACCTGGCTGGCTGCTTGTGGGAGCAGGGGAAGCTCAACCTCTTCCGCCTCAATTTTCTGAATCAAGGCTTGTTCCAACCGTTCAACTGAGGTGGTTACCGATCCTATGTCAGAAGCCATATGGAAGTGCTCCTCGAATTCGAGTCTATGGGTCACGACATTCCTTTTCGGCTGGTTCCCCATAAAGGTTGAGTGATCGTGACTTTAAAATCGTGACAGAATATACTCTGGCCTCCATTATGAGAGAACCGTGAAGCGAGGTTGACCGGCGGAAGGGGCCGTATCAGTGGTGTTTGCGAGCCTTGTTCCTTGGTCAGGTATGGCGGGTGAGTCTACGGCGAGCGCCGAAAAAGTCGCGAAGGAGGCTCTGAAAACGATCGAGAGCACCAAGGAATATACCACTCAACCAGTTCCTACGTGACGAGACAGGGGAGTATCCATGATGAAGGTTGTGACACTTGCCGAGTTCAAACAGTTCACCTGCGACAAGATGAAAAAGAACAATCTGTTTCAAACAGAGCGTTTCTTCTGCGACATCTATTGTTTTGAGCCGGGCCAAGAACAAAAGGGCCATGTCCATGGCGACCAGGATAAGGTATATATCGTCCTAGAGGGACAAGGAACATTTCAGGTCGGTACCGACCAACGAATGCTTGAAGCAGGGCAAGGGACTGTGGCCCCAGCCGGTGAGGAGCATGGTGTAAAGAACCATGCGAGCAACCGGCTCATAGTGTTGGTCTTTGTCGCACCCAATCCAGCCTAGAGTCCAACCAGAGCAGCAGTGCTAATAAACGAGGGGGGAGAGAGCATCATGCTCTCTCCCCCCTCGCCGTGTTGCGCTTCTCTTAGTAGACAGGCTCGGTCAGTCTTTATGAGGCTTCAGTCACTCTCTGAACCTCATCTTAGGGTTTGTAACAGGAACGGTCGGCCGGCTTGCCTCCGTGCGAGAACTGGTTTTCATATGCCATCACTTGCCAGATCTGCTCTTCGGATATCAGGCCTTTATTGGCCTTCATCTTCGTCTTTGGGACACCTTCCGAGATACGCCAGAACCAGAACGCGTCTGAGAAGCGGCAGACGATATTCGGGTCACGAAAATCCCGTGCGCCCTTTTTCTTTGGTGTGCCGTCTGTCCCGTGACAACTGCTGCAGTTGACCTCGGTCTTGAACTCGCCTCGATAAATCTTCCCTCCCTCCTCAATGGCTTTTGGATCAGTCCATCCACCGGCCGGCATTTTTTTGTCGGCATACTCGGGTGGAGGTGAGGGCAATGGAGGCAGGTCTTCGGCGGAGGCCATGCCTCCTGAAAGTACAAGGGCACAGCCCACCATCAGCACTGAGAGGCACACATTCCTTTTCGTCATTCGCACCTCCTAATTGAATTGTAAATGGGTAGGGCACCTGTCTTGTTTGCTTGAGTCGGTCGCTCGGTCACAGTATGCAGCGTATTCTCAATGGGGTTGCACTATACCATATTTTCGCTCGGAAAAAACGACAACAACCAGGTGCATCATGAAATCAGATCACATGACCGCATGGCATCGACGCCCGACCCCAAGGAATATTTCGTACAGTGACCCTGTCTTGGCCCGTCGGATGATCTGAGGCGGACGGTTTTCGTTCAGACGGTTCGACGATTGCTCTTATTGTTCACGGATGACTTGTTTGGTTGCCTCAACAATGGAGCGCACCCCAATTCCATAGTGGTCGACGAGTTCTTCTGGTTTTCCACTATGCGGAATTTCACGAACAGCGAGTTTGTAGACTTTCATGCCTTCCGTTGCAACAGCGCTGAGCACGGCATCGCCAAGACCTCCGTGGGCGTAGTGATCTTCAACCGTGAGGATTCGACGCTGAGTCGCCCGACCACTCTCTACCAAGCTATTTCTATCGATGGGGACGATGCTGTAGAGATCGATCACGCGAACGGCAATGCCCGATGACTTCAGTTGGTCATGGGCTTTCAAGGCTTCACACAGCGTCACTCCCGCGGCCACGATTGTGAGCACATCCGATGCACTCTGCCGAAGGATTTTGCTGCCGCCGATGCGGAACCGTTCTTCTGGTCCGTAGAGGACCGGAGTCTTTGGTCTTCCAGCACGTATATAGACCATTCCCTTATGCTTCGCAGCTTCCTCGATTAATCGATAGGTTGAGTTGCCGTCTGAAGGATAGAGCACCGTCACGTTCGGTTGTGCCGCCATCATTGCGATGTCTTCCAATCCCATTTGCGACGGCCCATCCTCGCCGATGCTCACACCGACATGGGTCCCGACGAGCTTGATATTCGACCCGCTGACCGCGGCCATACGGATGAAGTCGTAGGCGCGACTGAAGAAACAGGCGAAGGTCGCTGCGAACGGGATTTTGCCGCAGGCAGCCAGACCTGCGGCGGCACCCACCATATTTTGCTCGGCGATGAAACTCTCAAAGAACCGATGGGCAAACTTCTTGCCGAATTTGTCGGTATACGTGGAATTCTTTACGTCTGCGTCTAGCGCGACGATGGAAGGGTTCACGGTCCCCAAGGCTTCCAATGCCACACCGAAGGCTTCACGCGTCGCGACAGAGTCACCGATTTTATAAGGCGCGGAAGGCATCGGGCCGATGGCTGCGGGAGCGGTGCTGGGAGCCGATGGTTTTGGGATCTGAATCACGACGCCGTTCGGGCTCAATTGCTTCGTGAGCTCGTCAAGGACCTTCTCTGTCTCCTCACCTTTTTTAAGTGGTTTGCCGTGCCAGTCTGCCTTGTTCTCGATGAACGAAATACCTTTGCCTTTGTATGTGCGGGCCAGCAACACGGTCGGTTGTCCTTTGGTGCGGGCAGCCTCATCGAAAGCCCTGAGGATTGCTGTGAAATCATGACCGTCGATGACGATTGCATGCCAACCGAATCCAGCCCACCGGGAACGGTACGCATCCATGTCATGTTGCAGCATGGTCGGATCACTCTGCCCCAGTCGGTTCACATCAACAATAGCGCACAAATTATCCAAACCATATTGGCGGCCGATTTCAGCAGCTTCCCAGACCGATCCTTCGACCGATTCGCCATCCCCCATCAACACGTAGGTTCGGTAATCGAGCCTGTCCACGAACTTTGCATTCAATGCGATGCCGATCCCGACGGGAAGCCCTTGTCCCAGTGAACCAGTCGCCATATCGACGAAGGGCAAGCGAGGAGTTGGATGTCCTTCAAGGTCGGACGTCAAGGTGCGCAATTTTAAGAGGTCACTTTGAGGAAAGAGGCCCGCTTCCGCCCACGCTGCGTAGAGCAGCGGAGCCGCATGTCCTTTTGACAGGATAAAACGGTCGCTGTTAGGCGTCTTTGGATTATGGGGATCGTAACGCATGACGGAAAAAAATAATGCGGCGACGATGTCGGCGGCGGAGGCGCAGCTCGATGGATGGCCGCTCCCTGCCTCGCTGGTCGCCCGCACACTGTTGATACGGAGTTGGGTGGCCTTGTTGTGTAAGGTGCTGAGTAACTCAGACGAGGTCGCTAAACTAGCCATAGGATATCCTTTCGGGAGTAGGGATCGATTGAGATAAAAGGCGTGTAGTTCTGATTGTATACTCTCGGCAGTAGGCTGATCGAAGTTGAGGCTAACAAATCGGCCGGGTAGAGGTCAATGAAGAGATGAGCTCCCCTGGAGAGAACCAGGGGAGCCCTGAAGCTATAGTGATGATCGACCGGCGGGTTGCTTAGCTTTGAGCGGCGGGCGTGACTACCAGTACCTCATTCGAACAGGAACTAGAACTTTCCGATTCGCCCACTTCGCCCCCATAGGCACTGATTGCAAAGAAATAGGGTGTGTTCGGCTCGAGCCCGGTAATGATGGCCGGCGGGGCCTCGACCGATTGGCTTTCCTCATAGGAACATGAGCCCGGTTCTCCGGATGATTGTTTTCCGTAATGAACAGAGTAACCAGCCACATTGGAATCAGGGTAAGCTTCCCAGGTCAATCGTGCGGTCGCGCCGGTCCGAGTGGCGGTCAGCGAGATGGTCGGGTCTTCCTCTCCCTCGGCAGGTTCCACTTCGGCTTCAGGGGCAGAATCTTCGGCCGCATTCGCGGCCGCATGTGCGGTCTCGTGTTCTGCGGTCGCCTGTTCTTCGGCCGTGTGTTCTGCGTCCGCATGTTCTGCGTCCGCATGTGCGGTCGCGTGTTCTGTTGATGTTGCTGCCGGGTCGTCCTCTGCAGGAGATCCCGTTGTAGCAGGGTTAGAGTCCGACTGCGTCCCTTCACCCGAATGGGCGTCGGATGGTGTGGAGAGAGACGAAATAGTCGGTCCCCCTTGTCCGTCTGCACCACATCCAGCTAGTGGTAGGGCGATGAGGCCTAAAACTATGACCTGGGCGATCGCAATCGTGAAATTTCGATGGGCGAGGCCAAGCGAAATCGCGTTTCTCAGCATAAGAAACTCCCTCAGAATTAGGTGAATATTGTGTATGAAGCAACGACAGTTCCAGTGCCAAAGCAAGGGTTATGCCCAGGTGCCAATAAAAAAAGGTATTACGATTCAGTATGTTGTAAATTTGTCGGACGGACCAAGATGCTGAGTGTGAAGGGATCAGCCTTCAAGTACTGCCGATAGCCAGCGAGGTTGTGATGAGGCCGCACCGTAGGATTGGCCAAGTCACGACCATTGTGATGATTGATCAACGGAAGGGATTACGAAGTGATTCGTTGAGGATCTTCTCGATCTCTAAAAAATCGAAACAGCAGATAGCCGTTTATAAGAACCACGATGGATAAAATACTGTAGGTTGTGATGGGTGTGGCCAGATCGAGTTCTACCAGCACGCGAGACAAGCCGAATCCGACTACTAATCCATCGAATGCCATACAAATGCGTCTGAACGTTTCAGGATCCATCAATCGGATGAGGTAGGTTCCGAGTGGAATACCAACGATGACGCTCGGAACGATGTAGGGGATAATATCCATACTGCCGACACTGTAGAAGCCGATGAATCCATAAGCAATCGCCGTGAGAGAGGACTCAGCGACACGGATGACTCCCAAGGCTGCCCGGAAATCTTGTTTGGCATACCCCTGATTGTTGAAGAGCAAGGCAAGAGGGGGCCCGGAAATGGTTGTGACCGAATAGAGTGTCCCGATTCCAATTCCAAACGGGACGGCAATAGCCTTTTCAGCTTGAATGGGTTTTCGGATGCCGGCAGCTTGAAGGAGGATCAACGGTAATAAACAGAAATAGGTGACGAATTTGATCCATGCCGGCTGAACCAGAAAGAGAATGTAACTGCCGATCCCGATTCCAACGGCCAGCCCAATCAGAATAGGGGCTACACGCCACCAGATATTCGGGATACTCTTCCGATTCATGAACAGTACATACCCATTGATGACGAGTTCGATCAGCACGAGGGCAGGGTTTAAGATGCGATTGGTGTAGAACAGCAAGGCCACGGGAACAGTGATCGACGAAAAGCCGTAGCCGAGTGCACCGTTGACCGTGGCGGCGACAAACGTAATGAGGACAAGAACGACTGAATCCATTGGATAATTAGCCCTTGGGATGGCCTGCGGCAAAGTCGGCTAGGGAATAGTGATCGAGGATTCCAGCAATCGCATCACGCACTGTGCCCATCACTTGTTGTACAGGACACCGTGTCTTATTCGCATAGGGACAATCGTTGCATTTCTGGTACGCCGTCTTACTGACGCAGCCGATCGGCGCCAGGGGACCATCGAGTATACGTATGACTTGGCCGAGTGTGATCTCGTCCGGCTGTTTAATAAGGACATATCCTCCGTTCACGCCTCGTCGGCTGGAGATGACCCCAGCTCGCTTGAGTGTGAGAAGAATCTGTTCCAAGAATTCAACAGGGATGTGCTGGCGAGCGGCAATATCGTGACGCTGCAGAGTTCGGTTTCCGTGAACCAGCGTGAGTTCAAGCAACGCCCGGAGACCATATTCACTTTTCTTCGAGAGTTTCACGAAAGTAGAGTTAGTTTGTCAACAATCGTTGAGAATAGGGTAAACCTCGACGGTTCGTCAAGGTCAAAGTTTGTGGGACGAGTATTCAGTCGGTGGCCGACATAGGAGACGTCTCGGCTAGGTCGATCACTTCATAGTCCACTCTTCCTCCCAGCTTTTATTCCCTTTGGGGATTCATTAAGATAGGTACCTCGTATCGTTCTCCTCCACGAGGTCATTGTTGAAATCCAAGATCGTCTTTTCTTGCCAAACCTGTGGACATCAGGCGCCACGGTGGCTCGGCCGCTGTCCTGACTGCGGCGGCTGGAATACGATGAAAGAGGAGCGGCAAGCGGCGACCGGAAAAGGGCGACCTGCTGCCATAAAGACCGCTCAGCCCAAGGCCACGCCTATCGGTGAAATTGAAGTGGTGGGAGAGGATCGTCGGCTCACCCGTATCGGTGAATTCGATCGTGTCTTGGGCGGTGGGGTGATTCCCGGCGCGGTCATTCTCATCGGGGGCGATCCTGGAATCGGGAAGACAACGCTACTCTTGCAAGCCTTGCCACGGTTGGCGACCAAGGAGGCGCCTGTTCTCTACGTTTCCGGGGAAGAGTCTCCTCGGCAGATCAAGATGCGTGGGCAGCGGCTCGGCATCGAGCATCCGCATCTGTTGATTCTCGCCGAAACTTCTCTCGAACAAATTCTGAAAGCCGTCCAGGAAACTGGGCCAGCTGCGGTGGTGATCGATTCGATTCAGACAGTGTATACAGAACAAATTACCTCCGCTCCCGGTAGCATCAGTCAAGTTCAGGAAGTCGCCGGACAGCTGATGTGGTTTGCGAAACGAGCCGGTGTCCCGGTCTTTATCATCGGGCATGTGACCAAAGAAGGGGCCATTGCCGGGCCGCGGCTGCTGGAACATATCGTCGATACGGTCTTATACTTTGAAGGCGATAAAGGGCACAGCTATCGGATTCTCCGTGCCGTGAAGAATCGTTTTGGATCGACGAACGAAATCGGGGTCTTCGAAATGAAGGAGGTGGGGCTCGAAGAGGTGAATAACCCATCAGAGTTGTTTCTGGCGGAACGTCCTGAACGGAGTACCGGATCTGTGGTTGTGTCGAGTCTCGAAGGTACGAGACCGATACTGGTTGAACTGCAAGCGTTGGTGTCCTCAACCACCTACGCGATGCCTAAACGAATGGCGAACGGGGTGGAGGTCAATCGAGTCTCGCTTCTGCTCGCCGTGATGGAGAAACGGCTTGGGGTGCATCTTTCCGGGCAGGACGTGTATGTGAATGTCGTTGGAGGCATGCATATCGACGAACCGGCGATTGACTTGGGGATCGTCGCGGCTGTCACATCGAGTTTACGGGAGGTGCCTGTCGAGCCAGGGACGTTATTGTTGGGAGAAGTAGGCCTGGGAGGCGAGGTACGTGCCGTCAGTCAGGCTGAATTGCGTATTCGTGAGTCCGCCAAGATGGGGTTCAAGCGATGCATTCTGCCTGAACGAAATCTGACGAAGCTCGATCCCATCGAGGGTATGGAGCTGATCGGTATTCAGGAACTGCGGGAGGCATTGGATGTGGTGTTGGCGTAGAAATCGGGAAGCGAGAGGCAGCCAAGGCTCGGTGCTCGCGCAACGCGCACACAAAATTCATCGAATGATGATCACAATGGGCGGTGCTCGTTGCATGCGCGCAGGAGAGCCTTATCCGCCTCTGCTTCCCTGTAAAGGGGAGGGTAGTGGGAAAACTGGATTGCTGCACTTCGTTGGCCTGTGTGTTGCCATCTCCATGCTGGTTGGCTGTGCATTTTTTCCGCCGACGCCCGAACAGCCGCTCAAACGAGTCACCGCCGAAGAACTGACCGATCTGTTGCGCCAGCGAGATGCAGCAATCCATTCTTTGAAGGGGCTGTTCAGCGCAAAAGTGCGTGGCGGGTTCTTGCCGATTGCCTCTCGCGTCGAAGGCGCGGTCTACTACCGTCGGCCGAACGCGTTGCGGCTAAGAGGGTTTACTCCTCTTGGGAATGAGCTGTTCGACTTTGTTCAAACTGATGACCTGTATAAGCTCCGCTTGCCTCTCGAGGGAAAAACCTATGCCGGTCACCAGTCCGACATGAAGGACGGTGGGAAGCTGGCTCGATTCTCTCAGTTGAGTGTATGGGCGGTGGGTGGCCTGTTGGGGACAAACTCCATTGCCAGGGATGAAATGGTGAAGGTCGTGGAAGAGCAAGGTCGATATCGTCTCGACGTCTATGCGTCGACAACCGAGGGAACGAGCCCATCGCGTCCTCCGATCCGGCGCCTATGGTTTGACCGCCGATTGCTGGTGGTACAAGAAGATTGGTTTGGGTCGAGTGGGGAGGTCGAGGCGACGATTCAGTATGACGATTTTAGGCCGCTCGACGAGGTGGGAAGTATTTCGGCAGAGACCATAGGGGATCAGGATGTTCGGCTATTCCGCCCCTTCAAGATTTCTCTGGAAGATGGGCGCGGACAAGGCTCAGTGCGAGTCACCTTCCACGAGATGCATCATAATCAAGCCATACGAGCAGAAGACTTGGGTCAGGCCTCATAATCGTCGATGAAACTCCTTGCGGTTGAAACGGCCACGACGTGGCAGAGTGTCGCAATTCTCGAAGACGACCTCATTCTGGCGATGCATGAGCAGGAGGCCGGTGGCGCTCAAGGGTCTCTCCTCTTGCCCACTATCGATCGACTGTTGTCTCAATCCGGATTGCAGCTCAGTGATCTCAGTGGTCTTGCCTGTTCGATTGGGCCGGGTTCGTTTACCGGTATCAGAGTGGGTATTGCAACGTGCCTAGGACTTCGGGAAGCCACCGGTCTTCCGCTTGCGCTGGTACCGACACTTGAAGCAATGGCGAGGAGTCTGGAAGCAGCAGCCGTTCCTGTCTGTCCGATGTTGGTCAGTCGTCGTGGAGAACTGTACTGGGCGATTTTTCGTTGGGTGGGGGGTCAGCGATTGAATCGCACCCTGAGCGAACAAGTGGGAACACCAAGCGCGTTGGCACAGAGCCTCACCGAACACACGATGGTATTTGGGCCCGGATGGTCGTCGATGGGGCATGATATCCAAGCGGCATTGCCGCCGTCCGTCACCGTCACGGCAGGGCCCGATCGAGCCTTCAGACCTTCCGCTAGCCAGGTCGCTCGTATCGGGATGGAGCGGCTTCGTCGAGGCGAGATCGCCGGCGAAGTGATTGCACCGCTGTATGTTCAGCGGGCCGAAGCGGAAATCCAGTACGACCGGTCGGGAGGCGTATCGCCGGTTGCGCGACGCCAGAAGCGGGTTGAAACAAAAATCGGTGAGCGAATGGGTCGATCTCGTCGCCGGTAGAACATGAAAGAAATATGAGCAGCGAGGCTCTGTCCGCATTCAGGATCGTCCCAGCAACTACGGAGATGTTACCGGACATCCTTGCTTTGGAAGAGGCTTGCTTCTCGTCCCCTTGGACGCGCAAAATGCTGGAAGCTGAGTTAACGAACAACCAATTCGCGCACTTTCTCGTCGCGAGGCACCAACAAGAGTCGGCAACAAAGGCAGAACCCACGATTATTGGGTATCATTGCTTCTGGATCGTCTTTGAAGAGCTGCGATTGATGAATTTGGCGGTGCGAGAGTCGATGCGGAAGAGGGGGGTTGGAAGAGCGCTCGTCACCGAAGCCCTCCGTCGGGGATTAGAACAAGCGGCGACTCGGGCGGTCCTCGAAGTAAGAGCCTCCAACGAGCCCGCGCGTGCCCTCTATACACGTATAGGTTTTGTGCAGATCAGCAGTCGCCCTCATTATTATACGAATCCCACCGAAGACGCCGTGCTGATGGAAATGAACCCGCTCGTGATATTGCGCGGCCCGCAGCGGGATAAGAGCTTTGCCTCAGGAGGTGAACCAGCTTCGACCAACCCACTTTAACTAGGAGGTGTCGTTATGTTGACAGAAAATGCGATTGCCGAACAGCTTCGCCACTCCAACACCGAATTCCGGGAACTCGAAGCGTCTCACCATCGTCTGGACCTTGAACTCAACGAACTGCAGAAGCGCCATGTCCTGACCCCGACTGAGGAGATCGAGAAAAAACGGATACAAAAGGAAAAATTGGCGAAGAAAGACAAGCTTGCAGAACTGATTCGCCTCTACCGCGAGCAAAGGCTCGAGCCGGCGCGGTAGCAGGCTGATCCGCCATCGACTCTGCAGGCGGCTGAATCTGTCGATATGGAACAGGCCATCCATCCGCTTGCCTCACACATCCAAGCTGTCAAGCGACGACTGATCATCATTGGCGTGACGGTCTTGGGTTCGTTGGTGCTGACCTTTTCTTTTTCCGCCGAAATGGTCGCGTGGCTCAACCGCCCCTTTCCCAATCAACTTGCGTTTTATGGCCCCACTGAGGCGCTGTTCGCTTCGATCAAGGTGTCATTGTTGGCAGCCCTCATTCTCAGCTTGCCGGTCATTTTTTATCAGTGTTGGAAGTTCATCGAGCCCGCCCTGTTGCCGAAAGAACAGCGTTGGGCGATCCCGCTATTTATGGTGGCGGGAGGGCTGTTCGCCTTAGGGCTGGTTTTCTGCAATCTGGTGATTTTGCCGCTGGTAATCGACCTGTTCGTCAGTTTCGGACTTGATCGTGATATTACCCCGCAGTTGAGCGTCGGCACCTACATTGATTTTAACGTGAAATTCCTGTTCATTTTCGGCTGTGCCTTTG
The DNA here is from genome assembly GCA_029194675.1 of Nitrospira sp. Classification (NCBI taxonomy): domain Bacteria; kingdom Pseudomonadati; phylum Nitrospirota; class Nitrospiria; order Nitrospirales; family Nitrospiraceae; genus Nitrospira; species Nitrospira sp. Next base: position 503,337 of record JARFXP010000002.1, read on the forward strand.
AGCTGCCCTTGGTCATGAGTCTCGTGGCTGTGATTGGAGTGGCATCGGCAGACACGTTCGCGCGGTACCGTAAACATGCCGTTTTGTTGTGTCTCATTATCTCCGCTATCGTGACTCCTGACGCAACGCTCTTTACCATGCTTTTGATGGCGGTTCCCTTGATGGGGCTGTATGAGATCGGGATTGTGGGTGCCCGGCTGTTCGGGCGAAGCCAGGATCTCAAGGGGGTCGATTTGCCGCTTGATCCGGATTTGCCGATCAACACAGCCGGAACGAGGGTACGATGAGACACGAGGCCGTAAGGACTCAGCAGCTACGAGCCATCATGTCGGGTCTACTGTTGTGGGGTGGTGTGCTCGGTTCAGCCGGTGGGGAAACTCTCCAATCCTTCGATCAAGCGCGGATGCCGTCGCCGTTGACGATCTCAGAACGACCGGAACAATCCGCAGCCAGCGTACAGGCCTTAGTGATCGGCGGAAACGGGGTTATCTATGCCGGATCATTCGGGCACGGAATTTTCCGAACCCTGGACCGAGGAACAACATGGATTCGGGTGGGAGAGGGCGTCACTGATCCGTTTATTTTGAGTTTGGCCGCCTCGAAAAATGGTGCAATCTATGCCGGTACATTTCGTGGCGGAGTGTTTCGTTCGCGTGATGAAGGGACTACCTGGCAGCCGGTCAATGCCGGACTCAAACGACTGGAGATCAAGGCCCTACTAGTGGTGGACCGTGAACTATTCGCCGGAACCGGAGACGGCGTGTATCGTTTGAACGCCTCCGAAGATCACTGGACGCCTGTGACGACAGGGCTGGACGATATTCTGGTCCATGCGGTGGTTCGCGCTGCGGACGGAACATTATTCGCAGGGACGTCCGGGAAGGGCATCTTTCGGTTCAGCCCTCGCTCAACCGGTTGGGTGCGTATGCAGCATGGGTTGAAGGATCACGAGGGGATGATCGAAAACTTCGTTCGTGTTTTGGTGATTGATCGGGACCAGAGTATTTTTGCGGGCACGTTCGACGGCGGGGTCTTTCGTAGTGCCGACGGCGGACTGACGTGGCGCTCGATCAGCCGGGCACTGCCTAACGATTCTATCCGAGGCATTGTGCTCAGCGACCAAGGGTTGGTTGTCGCGACCGGGAACGGGATTTTTAAGACCGTGGATAAGGGAACGCGATGGATTCCCCTTAATAAGGGGCTGACCAACCTTGCAATTCAGGTGTTGATCGGATCTGGTGAGAAAGGACTCTATGCGGGGACCAGCTCAGGGGTCTTTCGCAGCGATGACGGTTTGTCGTGGGTGGCCGTTAATCAAGGATTGGAAGCGGAGATGGCGCCACCGCCGTTTCTCTTTCGATAACCGCAGAAAGGATACATGTAATGGCTGATGTAGGCGGGCAGACACGGGCAACAATAGCCGTGACGAGTAAGGGGCAAGCGATGGGAGAAATCGTGCTGAAATTTTTCCCGGACGTGGCGCCCGATCACGTCAACAACTTCGTCAAGCTTTGCCAAGAGGGATTTTACAATGGGACGACGTTTCATCGCGTCATCCCCGGTTTCATGATTCAGGGAGGAGATCCCAACAGTAAGAATTCCGATCGTTCATCCCACGGAATGGGCGGACCTGGTTATAAGGTGAAGGCGGAGTTCAACAGTACGCCGCACAAGCGAGGCATTGTTTCCATGGCTCGCGCGAACGATCCGGATAGCGCGGGGTCACAGTTCTTTATTTGCGTTGCAGACGCCAATTTCCTCGACTGGCAATATACGGTCTTCGGGGAGGTGGTCACCGGAATGGAGGTTGCCGACAAGATCGTCAATTTGAAGCGCGACGGGCGAGACAACCCCCTGGAGCGTGCGGAGATGACCGTGACGATAAGCAAAGCTTGAAGCTAAGGCAGAAGGTCAAAAATGCCGTTGAACTTCCGTTGTCTGATCTTAGCTTTGACATCAGCCTTCCTGCTGGTCGGTTGTGCCATTCCTCAAGTCCCGTCACGGATTGTCTATGAGGACCCGGTCAATTACGTGCGACTGGAAGAAGACGCCGGTGTTCTAGCTGAATGGCCTCCAAGTCATCATGCCCATCCCATCACGATAGAGCCGGGACAGGTACGCGAGATTCTGTCAGGCCTGAAGGTGCGAGAACATCGGATTGCATTGCAACGGTGGTTCAAGGGCGAGGCAGAGCTAGTTGCAGCCTTCACCGATGAGGAACTGGCGATTTTGTCTGTACGGATATCGGAGGCGCTAGCGGAGGCGAAGTATAACGAACGTGTCACCTTCTACTTGAGTCAACCGCAAACATTGACGAGGCGAATCATCACGACGGGCGGCCTCTACGTTCATGGAACGGAACTGCATATCCTTCTGGGAAACTGGCGGATCCTTTACGGCATTCCGGCTTATGGGATGATCTATGATCGGCGTTACCCTATGCGACCGACTGCGGCGAAGGGATTCGATCTGCTCTTTCAGCCTTCCGAAGCCGTGATTCCGGTGAAGAGCAGCCTGCTGGACGGAATTTTGGCCAATGCGAAGGACGAACTCATCATCGATTTGACCAAGCTCGATCCGCCCGATCCGGAGGTTTCTCTCATTCATAAGGTGTTGTCTGAATCCTGAGTCGATGTGTGTACGACCGCGAGCGACACGGCGTTCGAGTTGATACGAGGAGAGGTCGCTGGAAGAAAAGCGGTAGAGAAAAGCCTTATCGACCAATTGGACCCCAAAGATACATTTTGGGTACTTCCATCAACGCTTCGACGATGGACTTCCATCCGAGCTTGCTTTGGCCTTCAATCCGATCGGAAAAACGGATGGGTAATTCTCTCACATCCGCACCCAGCTGCAGTGCCCGCCAGGCCAACTCTACTTGAAAGATGTACCCTTTCGCCCGGACGGTTGCAAGGTTCATTCGCGCCAAGAGCTCACGGCGATAGCAGCGGAATCCTCCCGTCCAGTCGTGGATGGTTGAACCCAGGAAGAGGCTGACGTAGGCATTCCCGCAGCGAGAGACGAAGCGACGACTTGCGTTCCAGTTTTCGGTCCCTCCGCCGGCCACATAGCGACTCCCAATCACCATTGGCGCGTTCATTGTAAGTTGGGAGGATAATCACAACCGATTGTTTGAAATCGAACGGTGAGGCGGGGACGGGCTGTTTACCTGCCGCCGATTGGGAATGCTCAAGATGCAGGTTTCCCGTATCATATCGGCTGATAGCAATGCGCGCACTGTCGGCGCCTCGGGCGATCAATTCCTCGGCAAGCTCGAAGTCCGAGACGGCGTATGCTTCATCTGGGCTTAGCTCTTTGAGAGGAAGGACACAGTTGTTCTCGCTGACGGGACAGTAGCGTACGGCAGGTGCTGAAGTCTTCTCTCCCGATAATGGCAGCGAGAGTGATTCGCCAGGTGGGCATGGGAGTCCTCATGGAACCAGATCCGGAGACGGGCGGCATTGTAAACGACGATGGATACCCGTGCAAGCCGAAGTCTACCCGGCTGTCCGTGCCCACTTACGTGCTTTTTGACAGCGCGGGAACGGCTATGCTACAGTCCGCGAACTGGTGATATTCCAGGTCGTTCTCTCCTTATTTTCTTAAGGAACACTGTTATGGGTGGGACACAGGCGCACGTGGTAATCGTGGCGGGAGCGGGACCGGCCGGACTGGCTGTTGCCAGTGCGCTTTCGAAGGTCGGTCACGAAATCATTATTCTCAATCGCGATATCAAATTCGGCGGGTTGGCTGAATACGGGATATTCCCTTCTAAACTGAAACTTCGTGGTGGGCTCAAGAAACAGTACTGGGAACTTCTTCAGCAGAAAAACGTTCATTATTTTGGGAATGTCTCCATCGGGAACGGAAAGGACCTCACGGTCGAAGATGTGCGCGGGCTGGGTGCAAGCGCGATTGTCTTTACGATCGGTGCGCAGGGAACCAAGGCCATTGGCGTCGAGGGGGACTCGGCGCAAGGCGTCTTTCACGCAAAAGATGTGGTCTATCACTTCAATCGTTTACCGGGGTTTGGCGACCGCCCATTTGAAATGGGGAAACATGCCGCAGTGATCGGGGCGGGAGATGTGATGGTGGATATTGCCCACTGGTTGATCCGCTACAAGAAGGTTGAGAGGGTCACGGCAATTGTCAGGCGGGGACCAGTGGAACGTAAGTACAATCCAAAGGAGATTCGCAGTATCTGTGCCAATATGGACGTCGAGGGAATCAAAGCGGAGTTTGAGCGCATCAAGGACCGTCTCGCCAAGGTCGGCCAGAATCCCGATGAAGTCTTGAAGGCATTCACCGACGAATTTACCAAATGTGAGCCGAAGGTGACCGAGACGAAGATGGGGTTTCGGTTCCTCGCGTCGCCGAAGCGTATTCTGGTCGACGGCGATAATCGGGTTCGCGGACTTGAAATGGAGGACAACCGGCTCGACCCTAAAGGTCAAGATACCGTTGCCGTGGGCTTGAAGCAGCACTATGAATTTCCCTGTGATGCGGTTGTTTTTGCCGTCGGCGACAAGGTGGATGAGACGGTCGGGTTACCCTATAAGAACGGTATGTTCTCCACGAACCCGAATAAGACCGGTAATGATCCCGATGATGCGCTCTTTCAGGCTTACGATGAATCTACAGGCCAGGTGATGGAGGGCGTGTTTTTGGCCGGTTGGGCTCGGAAAGCCAGTGAGGGCCTTGTCGGCGTCGCGAAGCGTGACGGTGATTGGTGTGCCGAAGTCGTCGAGCGCTATCTGATGACCAAGAGCGGCAAAGACGCCAAGATTGTCCTTGCTCACTTGCACTCGCTTCTCGGAAAGCGGCAAAGTCGTCCGGTCGATGTGAATGGCTTACGGGCACTCGATGTGGCGGAACGCTCGTTCGCTGGGAAAGCCGACTGCATCGGAGAGTTCAAATTTTCAGCAAATCAGGACATGCTCAAATACATTGAGCAAGCGAGAGCATACACTAGTTGAAGGGCAACGTCTTCAGCCATGACCCCATTTCAGTTTTTCCCGCAACACTTCATAATAGTGGCTTTCTGGGAATCTGATCAATCTCGTCCGATAGTCTGAAGCCCGGATCACTGCCGTATCGCTCTGTGTCATGGCAACGCCGACTTGCCCATCAAGTGTGGCCATCGATCCCTCATCCTTACTTGTCAACGTCACTTCAATGACGACATCGCCTTGTACGATCAACGGGCGATGCGTCAAGGTGTGCGGACAGATAGGGGTCAAGATGAGCGCCTGGAGGGCGGGGTTCATGATGGGACCTCCAGCAGAGAGGGAGTAGGCGGTAGAGCCTGTCGGTGTTCCGATGATCAGGCCGTCACCTCGTAGATTTGTCACGAATTGGCCCCCTATGGCGATCTGTAGCTCGATCATACGAGCGAGGGTGCCTTTACTGATGACGACATCATTGAGTACGATTCCTCGCGCAACTGTTTCTCCGTGACGATGCACATGCGTCGCTAACATGAGTCGTTCATCGAGAGTGTAGTCGTTGGTGAACACACGTTCCAGCGAAGGATAGAGGTTGTCCAGCCGCACCTCGGTTAAGAATCCGAGCCCGCCCATGTTGACCCCTAGGATTGGAATACTCCGTTCTGCTGCTAGTCGTGCTGCACTCAGAATGGTTCCGTCGCCGCCCAGCACCAACAGCACATCGGCTTTTTCGGCGAGCTGAGTTTTCTGAATTCCGCCCGGTTCGTTCAGTAACGTGGCAGACGTTGTATCGAGAAAGACATTGATACTGCGGTCTCGGAGCCACGCAACGACCCCGAGCAACGTGGCTTTGACTTCGGGGAACTTGGGTTTGGTGAGAATCCCGATACTTTTACTTTTCATGGATCGCGTGTGCGTGAACGGGGCAAAAAGGAGCGTGATTGTATCGGGACGCTTCTTTTTATGTCAACGCACGGCTGATCGCATTCATGGGTGTGTCATGCAGAAAGCAAAGAAACAGCGAGCGATGTTTACCGTACGTATCACGCCGTTTTGTTATCCGCTCAACCTTGACTCTCAACAGTACTGTGGTTAGAATTAGGCCAAGGTTTTTCAACGGTTTTGCTCGAACGCGGCCAGGATTCGTCGTCACGAGTAAGGAGGCAGGATGTTCGAACGATTCACGGACAAAGGTCGAAAGATCATCATTCTCGCGCGCGAGGAAGCCGAGCGACACCAGAACGACTATCTAGGGACTGAACATCTTGTCTTGGCCATACTTCGCGAGTCCGACGGCATTGCTCTCATGATTTTGAAAAAGATGGGGCTTTCTACGGAGCAGATCAGGTTAGAAATCGAGCGAAATCTGCCTGGAGGAGGGACCACCATGACGTTCGGGGAGATTCCCTTTAGTCCACGCGTCAAGAAGGTCATTGAATACGGCGTCGAAGAAGCCCGCCTGCTGGGCCACAATCACATCGGCAGCGAGCATCTTCTTCTCGGCCTTCTTCGTGAAGAAGAAGGGATAGGTGGAAAGATTCTTCGTAGTTTGGGCGCAAATCTGTTGACCGCACGGCAGTTAACTGTGACGTTTCTGCGCAAATCGGCTCCGCGAGAGCGGGATAGGAAAAGCAATACTCCAGCTCTCGATGAATTCGGACGTGATCTGACCCAACTGGCTCAAGAAGGTCAACTGGATCCTGTGATCGGCAGGGCTGACGAAATTGAGCGTGTCCTGCAGATCCTCAGTCGAAGGAGCAAGAATAACCCTGTACTGATCGGTGAATCTGGCGTTGGAAAAACCGCCATCGTGGAAGGGCTTGCTCAGCGGATCGTTCAATCTGAAGTTCCCGACAATCTGCTCTCTCGTCGGGTCATCGCCTTGGATCTAGGTTCTTTAGTCGCCGGTACCAAATACCGCGGGCAGTTCGAAGAACGTCTCAAGGTCGTGATGAAGGAGATTGTCCAAGCTGGCAATATTATCATTTTCATCGATGAGCTGCATACGCTGGTTGGAGCAGGAGCTGCAGAGGGATCCATCGATGCCTCCAATATGTTGAAGCCGGCCTTGTCGCGCGGCGAGATCCAATGCATTGGGGCCACGACGTTGGATGAGTACCGAAAACATATTGAAAAAGATGGCGCGTTGAAACGGCGATTTCAGCCGATACACGTTCAGCCCCCCAATCTCGATGAAACTGTCCGCATTATTCAAGGGCTTCGAGACCGATACGAAGAACATCACGGAGTGGAAATCACGGAGGACGCCATTATTGAGGCTGTCAAGTTGTCCGATCGGTACATCACCGACCGGTTTCTCCCGGACAAGGCGATCGATTTGATCGACGAAACCGGGTCACGGGCGAAGCTTCAGACCTATGCGCTCCCTTCTGAATTGAAAGCGATGGAGCAAGAGCTGAAAAAGGTGTCGCGGGAGAAGGAACTCTCGATCTCTATGCAGAATTTCGAGGAAGCCGTACGGCATCGTGAGGAAGAAGAGAGGTTGCGTAAGCTGCTCGACGAATCCAAGCGAGAATGGAAAAAGAATCAGGAGAAGAGCAAGCCTGTGATCGGCAAGGAGGATGTCGCTTACGTTGTCTCAAAAATGACCGGTATTCCGCTCTTTAAGCTGGAGGAAGAAGAGTCCAACAAGCTCTTGCGCATGGAAGAATTTCTCCATAAACGAGTCGTCGGTCAAAATGAGGCGATTTCGGCGGTCGCCCGCGCCATCCGTCGATCTCGTGCCGGCTTGAAGGAAGCTCGGAAACCGATCGGCTCGTTCATTTTCTTGGGACCGACGGGCGTGGGCAAGACGGAACTGGCCAGGACATTGGCCGAGTTTCTGTTCAATAGTGAAGATGCGCTGATTCGTGTCGATATGTCCGAATATCAGGAGAAGTTTACGAGTTCTCGACTCTTCGGTGCTCCTCCCGGCTATGTGGGCTATGAAGAGGGGGGGCAGTTGACCGAGAAGGTCCGTCGTCGGCCTTATTCCGTCGTGTTATTCGATGAAATCGAGAAGGCACATCCGGATGTGTTCAATGTCCTGCTCCAAGTATTAGACGACGGCGTACTGACTGATAGCCTCGGACGAAAGGTTGATTTCAAGAACACGGTCGTCATTATGACGTCCAACATCGGGACGAAATTGATTCAGAAGGGTGTTTCCCTTGGTTTCCAGAGCACAGAAAGCGAAGCCGCCCGTCGGAAGAAGGAAGAAGTGCTCGGAGAGCTTCGGAAATCGTTCAGTCCGGAATTCCTGAACCGGATCGATGAGATCGTGATTTTCCATCAATTGGAAAAAGAACAGCTCTATAGCATCTTGGATATCCTACTCCGTGAGTTGAACCTCCGCCTCCTGGATAAAGGGATTGAGATTGATGTCGATGACGAAGTCAAGCAGTGGCTCATCAAAGAGGGCTATGAGCCGTTGTACGGAGCAAGGCCAATGCGGCGGGCTATTCAACGTGCCATCGGAGACCCGCTGTCCGATGAACTGATCAGGGGGCGGTTCAAAGAAAGCCGCAAGGTGAAAGTGGTTCTGCGGGACGGAGCTCCGACCTTCATCGAACAGGAGGCAATGGCCGAAGTATAGTGCTCTTTGTGATCGTTAAAATCCTCATACAAGTGTTGGCGGCCTCTGTGGCTGATTGCTGCAGAGGCCGTTTTGTTATCCAATGTCATCTGGCTCCTTCGTAACGAGATGTGTTCCAACTCCAATCGGTCCGAGTTTCAATATGAGGCTCGATGGCGTCCGGGCTCGGTTCTTGGAATCGAGTCTTCATGCGACGAAACGGCTGCAGCCCTACTCAGTTGTGAAGGAGAAGTGCTTTCCAACGTCGTGTCTTCACAAGTGGCCGTCCATGAAAAATTCGGTGGCGTCGTCCCGGAGTTAGCCGCGCGAGCTCACCTTGGGAAGATCGACATGGTGGTCAGGGAAGCCTTGGCGACGGCTCAAGTCTCGAAACATACTCTCGGTGCCATCGCAGTCACCCAGGGACCGGGATTGGCTGGGGCGCTTTTGGTAGGAGTTAATTATGCAAAAGCCTTGAGCTACGGTTTGGGTATTCCGATCATCGGGGTCAATCACCTACAGGGGCACATCGCTTCCGCATGGCTCGCCGACCCCATGTTCCCACTGTCCTGCATTGTGCTGGTTGTATCGGGTGGCCATACCCACCTCTATCGCCATGAAGTCGGCGGCCTGTGTATACTACTGGGACGCACTCGCGACGACGCCGCTGGTGAGGCGTTCGACAAGGGGGCCCAGATGCTTGGTTTGGGGTATCCGGGCGGACCAGCTATTGATCGAATCGCACGTTCCGGTGATGTACAGGTCTTTCGATTCCCCCGATTTCACCGGGCAAAGAACAGTCTTGAGTTCAGCTTCAGTGGTCTCAAGACGGCTTTGTTGTATAAGTTGCGAGAAATGGGTGGTCCTCTGCGATCTCAACAGACTGCCGATTTGGCGGCCGGCTACCAAGAAGCTATTGTGCAGGTTTTGGCCACGAAGGCCTTCGCCGCTCTCAAGCAGTCGAACCTGGCTGCGCTTGCTGTCGTGGGAGGGGTTTCAGCTAATTCGCGATTAAGAACTGTGCTGAACGAGCGCGCGGCACGTGAAGGTATTCGCCTATCGCTGCCGCCTATCGAGTTTTGCACTGACAATGCTGCCATGATTGCCTCAGCGGGTCGTCAGTTGCTGATGAACGGAGAACGACCACATGCAGATCTCGATATCACTCCGGCCGAGAGGTTTGTGATGGTTCATGAAAAACCCGATCAAGCATCGGTTTTTCCAAGGGATAAGGAGAAAGCCAATTCCTGATATCCGGGGTCAGATCACAGGATTACGTACCAGCCAAGTCGCGTCGGTTGAACGACTCTACCGACGTCGTGTCTCATCCGATAAAGTCATTACCGCGGAGCTCGCAAAGGCAATGGCCCAGCTGACCGTTGAACTCCGTCGTCCGCTCGGCGTGCTCTTGACCAGACGAGGACAAGTTCAGGAAGTGATTGTGGGAACGGATTTGACGTTGTCTTCAACAACGTTGACCTTGTTCCGTGCGGGTGCGCGATCGCTCCGTGGTTTGAGGTTCATTCGTACACAACTGCACGATCAGCCACTCAATCAAGAGGTGCTCACCGACCTCGCCTTCTTGCGACTTGATCTTATCGGCCTCCTCTCCATTACCGAGGATGGCCAACTTGGCAACCTGTATGTAGCTCATCTGCTGGCGCCCAATTCGACCGGTCAATTGTTCAAAGTGCTCGAGGCTGTTCCGTTCCACAACCTGACAATGATATTCGACCAGTTTATCGAAGAGCTCGATGCAGACCTTCAGCAGGCGCGAGCTCACTATGCGGTGGAGAGCGGTAAGGAAGCGGCGATACTCGTCAGCGCTTCTATTAAAAGTCGGTCCGAGCAGGAAGAGCGTTTGGCCGAATTGGCGGAGTTGGCCACCTCCGTCGACGTCACAGTGGTCGATCAAGTCGTACAACGAACGTCGGATGGGCATCAGCGCTATCTCTTGGGAAGCGGCAAGATGAAGGATGTTTTGATTCAGACGCTCCATCGAGGCGCCGACATGGTGATCTTTGATCAAACCTTGTCGCCGGCTCAACTGCGAGCCATTTCAGAGATGACCGATATTAAGGTGATCGATCGGACTCAACTGATCCTGGACATCTTTGCTCGCCGAGCCCACAGTCGTGAAGGCAAAGTACAAGTGGAACTAGCGCAGCTACGGTATCTGCTTCCACGATTGTCTGGGAAAGGTGCTCAACTCTCGCGCCTGGGTGGTGGGATCGGCACTCGAGGACCGGGCGAAACCAAATTGGAAACTGATCGTCGCCGCGTGCGTGACCGCATCACCCATTTAGAACGGGAACTGACACAGTTTGGACGCCAACAAGACCAACGGCGGTCAAGGCGAAGTCGGCACGGACTTCCCATCGTTTCACTCGTGGGCTATACGAACGCCGGTAAGTCGACATTGCTCAACGTGTTGACGAACAGTCAGGTATCCGCTCAAAACAGATTATTTGAAACCCTGGACACGACGAGCCGCCGTCTGCGGTTTCCCGAGGATCGCGAAGTCATCATTACCGACACGGTAGGGTTTATTCGGGATCTTCCGCAAGAACTGGTCGGCGCCTTTCGGACAACGCTCGAAGAGCTCCGAGAGGCTGATCTCCTACTGCATGTTGTCGATGGCAGCGCAGCAGACATTGATATCCAAATTACGGCCGTCATCGCCATCCTTGAGGAGTTGCAGTTGAATGGGATACCGAGATTGCTCGTGTTTAATAAGTGTGACCAGATATCTCCATCGCACATCGAGTTACTCTGCCGACGTTACGGAGCCATCGGCATTTCGGCGCTCCAGCCCGCCACACTTCGTCCGCTCCTCGCTCAACTGGAAGCGCACGTGAGAGCGTTGCCAACCGGTGAACATCGGACTGTTGATCTACCGCCGCAGGGCGACGCACTGGTGCTTGCATCTCGTCGGTAACCTCTGCACAATCGGGCCGCCATGAAGCAACCCCAACACGTGGGCGTACAGTCCGTTCTCGACCGCCCGGCGCAGATTGCCAGGAGTCTCCGTCACGCCATGCCGGTGGCACAAGTGGAATTAACGTATCGTTCTCCATGGGAGCTACTGGTCGCCACAATTCTATCGGCACAGTGCACGGACCAGCGTGTGAATCAGGTGACGCCGAGCCTGTTCACGCAATATCCAACGCCTCAAGCCATGGCAAAGGCGACATCGACTGAGCTGGAGGCATTGATCAGATCGACGGGCTTTTATAAGAATAAGGCGAAAAACTTGATCGGCTGTGCCCAGGTCATTAGCGCGCAGTTCAAGAGCCACGTTCCCGACACAATGGAAGAACTCACATCGCTACCTGGTGTCGGGCGAAAAACAGCCAATGTACTCCTTGGGGCCGTATTTAGAAAACCGGGCATTGTGGTTGATACACATGTAAGGCGGGTGGCCAACCGATTGGCCCTGACCCATTCAAGGGATCCCGATCAAATTGAGCGCGATCTGCAATCAATGTATCCGCAAACCCAGTGGACGGATGTGTCCCAACGGTTGCTCCTTCATGGCCGGTATGTGTGCCTCGCGCGGAAGCCTCGCTGTTGTGTTTGCCCGATTTACGATGTTTGTGAGTGGGAAGGAAAACTCCAGAAATGATTAAGAGCATGACAGGATTTGGCCAGCGACAAGAATCATGGTCCGAGGGGGCCGTGAGTGTTGAAGTGAGATCAGTCAACCATCGGTTCCTTGAAACATCCATTCGTATGCCGAAGTCGATGAGCGGGCTCGAAGAACGCTTCAAGAAGGTGATCCAACAACATTGTGCACGTGGAAGAGTTGATCTTACAGTGTTGCTACAAGGCAGTCGAGGAAGCGCTCGTGCAGTGCAACTTGACGTTGAGCTAGCGAAACAGTACCATCAGACCCTTCGTACACTCCAACGCAGGCTGAAACTTAAAGGCTCCATTGACATCGGACTGATGGCGGGGTTCCGCGATATTATCGCGCTTTCGGAGCAGCCGGCCGACGATCCTAAGCTCGTAAGAGTGGTGGAGAAACTGGGGCTAGGCGCGGTGTCGGATCTGGCGAAGATGCGGGAGAAAGAGGGCTTCTTGCTTGCACAGGATATCCTCGCTCGACTTAATCAAGTGCGGGAATGCAGGAGTGCAGTATCGTCCCGTGCTCCCCTTATTGCGCAGGAAACCTTCGACCGTATGAAGCAGCGAGTGGAGAAGTTGTTGGCAGACTCTATCCCCGACCTCCCTCGGCTCAATCAGGAGTTGGCCCTCTATGCCGATCGGTGCGACATTACGGAAGAGTTGGTCAGGCTGGACACGCATATGGTACAGTTTGAGCGTGCGCTCCAAGGTACCGAACCAGTGGGAAAGACGTTGGACTTTCTTCTTCAGGAGATGGGCCGGGAAGTCAATACCATTGGATCAAAAGCCAATGACGCGGCGATCAGGGCCAACGTGGTGCGAATGAAGGCCGAGCTTGAGCGTATGCGTGAACAGATACAGAATGTCGAATGAGCACCTCTATTACCACAAGTAATCACCCTCCTGGTGTTACGGGGAATCGACAAGTTCCTGAACGGCGGGGAATCTTGTATATCATTTCAGCCCCTTCAGGAGCGGGAAAAACGACCTTGTGTAAACAGGTCGTGGCATCGGTCTCCGGGCTGTGGCATTCGGTGTCGTGTACGACGAGAAAGGCGCGCCCAGGAGAAGAACACGGACGTGAGTACTTCTTTATTGAAGAGAAAGTATTTCACGATATGGTTGCGAGAAATGAGTTTCTAGAATACGCACACGTGTATTCCAGCTGGTACGGAACACCGCGGAAGCCTTTAACTGAAAGAATGGAGCAGGGCATCGATGTCTTGCTGGAGATCGATGTCCAAGGTGCGCTTCAGATTAAAAAGAAATTTGGCGATGCCGTCTATATCTTCATCCTCCCTCCATCGATGGACATCCTGCGTGCTCGACTCCAAGGTCGGGGGTCAGACTCTCAAGAGGAGATTGTTCGCCGATTGCAAAAAGTAAGGGAAGAAGTCTGGAGTTTCAGAGAATACCATTACATTGTCCGCAACGATGATCTGACGCAATCTCTTCATGAGCTGAAAAGCATTTTCGTGGCGGAACGTCTGAAGACCAAACGGATAGACATGCATTGGCTTGAGCAAAGCTTTATTCTTGAGAAAGATGCACAAAGGGAACCGTCATCCATTTTATAGCCAAGGGAGCAAGACCTATTATGATCGACATGCTGAGTTTGTTGCCGCAATATACGTCCAATGAATTTGATTCGCGTCATCGACTGGTAATCGTCGCCTCACAGCGGGCGAAACACTTGACTCAAGGTGCTAAGCAAGCCGGGTCCTCTCGCTTCACAAAAGAAACAACCATCGCACTTGACGAGGTGCTGAGAGGTTATGCCAAGTATTTGACCGGCAAGGAGGCTCGCGATGCGATGAAGGAAGCTAAACGAGGAAAAGAGGGTGAAACTGAGCGGATAGCGATGATGACCGGAGAGGACGCCCGCGAAATCAAGAAGGAGCTCAGTGTGTACGTCGATGATACGGTGCAGCCGACGACGGCTCCGGCTGAGGGGTAAGGATTGGACGAAACACAATCGCCGACACACCTGTGGGGCAAGCGGCTTGCCCTTGGAGTAACCGGCAGCATCGCCGCGTATAAAGCGGTCGGCTTGCTTCGAGCTTTTGCGCGTGAAGGTGCCACTGTCTCGGTGGTGATGACTGAGGCCGCCACGAAATTTGTGACTCCCCTTACGTTTGAAGTGCTCTCTGGAATGCGGGTCGCGACGGATCTTTTTGAATATCATGAAGAGATGGCTCATCTCATCGTCCCAGGACAGGCCCACGCAATTGTTGTGGCGCCAGCTACGGCAAATTTTCTGGCAAAGGCGGCGCTTGGTCTGGCGGATGATCTGTTGAGCACGATGCTGTTGAATGCTCGGTGTCCCGTGATTGTCGCTCCTGCCATGGACGGGGACATGTGGGCACATCCCACGGTTGTTCAACATGTTCAGCTGCTCCGCGCCCGTGGGATCGTTGTGCTTGATCCTGAAGTGGGTCCGCTGGCATCAGGTCAAGTCGCACAAGGGAGGCTTCCAGCAGAGTCAAGAATCTTGGATGCCGTCCATAAGGCACTGATCCCTCAGCTGGATTGGCGAGGACAACGGGTGCTGGTATCCGCGGGCCCGACTCATGAACCCATTGATCCGGTTCGGTTTATTTCCAACCGTTCCTCCGGGAAGATGGGGTATGCCATTGCAGAAGCCGCAAGGGATCGAGGGGCGGAAGTTGTCTTGGTTACAGGGCCTTCCTCTCTAACGCCTCCTCCAGGGGTTACCACTGTTTCAGTCAACACCGCGAGCGAGATGAGTGACGCGTTGAGTCGGCATTTCCAGTCTGCTACGGTTCTGATCATGGCTGCAGCGGTCGCAGACTTTCGCCCCAAAATTCCGGCTGGGCAGAAGCTCAAGAAACAGGGCAAATCTGCGCTGGTGCTCGAACTTGAATCCACTCCGGACATTCTCGCAATGTTGTCCGCACGCCGGACATCGCAAATTGTGGTTGGTTTCGCGGCAGAAACCGAACAAGTCTTATCTCATGCAGCAGACAAGTTGAGAGGGAAAGGATTGGATCTCATCATTGCCAACGATGTCGCGCAAGCGGGAAGTGGGTTTGGCAGTGACGACAATGCGGTCGTTATTCTTTCGGCCACGGGCGAACAGAAAGCCTTAGGCCCGATGCCCAAGCGCCGTCTGGCCGACGAAATTCTGACGACCGTGCGCGAACTGTGCCTGACCTCACCTCGTCGCGCGTCCCTGGTGGAGTGAGTCGAGCTATGACCTCAGGTTCAAAAAAAACGGGTAATGCCGGTGTAATTGATCAGTTGGCCTTGACCTTAGCTAAAGAGCCAAAGTCTAAGGTATTCATCCCTCTGGCAGAAGAATACGGCAAAGCCGGCATGTGGGAAGAGGCCGTTGCTGTTCTTGAAGATGGGTTGAAGACTTATCCAGGTTTCATCACGGCCATGGTGGCGTTAGGTCGCGCATATGAGCAGATGAACCAACCAGTCAAGGCTAAGGCCATTCTTGAGGAAGCCATAAAATTGAGCCCTGACAATCTTCGTGCACATCGAACATTGGCGAAGCTCTACGCGGCTCAAGGGGCCAAAGAAGCGGCCGTCCGGTCGTGCGATGTTATTTTGTCCATGAATCCACACGACCAGGAAGCTTTGTCCCTTCGCGCCGGGTTCGACGTACCGACGGTTCATGGAGAGGCACAATCGCAAAGACAATTGCTTGCCACGCCGGTAAAGACCGCTAGCGTTGAGTCTGACCGGCTTCGCGGCGAGGGCTTGACATACGCATTAGGCGATGCGACGCCGGCAACCAAAGCTGAAGCCAACGGGGTGTCTAGTAGCGCACCCCGTTCGGAAGAAAGACTTGCCCAGACAGCCGGTTTTACGGCCCAAACCTCACAGAAAACGAGAAGCGTAGTGATCGCACAGCTTGAGCAGTGGCTTAACTCGGTCCAGACACGCCGACGAAATCTCCAAGTCTCTTCTCGACTCGACTCCTGAACTCCCCTCATGACTTCAACGGTTTGACCCTCTAAGAGGGGGCTGTTAGAATGCCGCCCTTGGCGTGGCGGTGTGAGGGAGATATAGAGGGGAGGTATCCCACGCGACATGCGCATCTTGGTCCTTCACGGTCCGAATCTGAACCTGTTGGGTCACCGGGAGGAATCTATTTACGGAACGGTGACCCTTGATACGATCGATGCGTCGCTGATAACGCTGGGTGGCGATCTTGGAGCTGAACTGGTTATTCGTCACTCGAATCATGAAGGGGAATTGGTGAACTGGATTCAAGAAGCGCGACGAGGCTATCACGGCATTATCATCAATCCAGCGGCCTATACTCACACCAGTATCGCGATACGCGATGCCCTGGCCGCCGTTGATTTGCCTACCATTGAGGTCCATCTGTCAAACATCTATCGGCGTGAAGAATTCAGGCGACATTCATATGTATCGGGAGTCGCCTTGGCACAGATCTCTGGGTTCGGTGCGGCCGGCTATCTGTTGGCCTTGCGAGGACTGTGCGAACAAATATCTGCTTCCGGATCAAAACGTTCTGCTGATGGGAGTGCCTCAGGAAGCGGAGCGAAGCCAGGCGCTCGATGAGGGGATGCCCAAGCTGTCGGTCGCTTTTTCAATGATAGGAGGGAGTTGCGAGTGATTTCCACGGTGGATTTTCGCAGCGGGGTGCGTTTGATGGTCGAGGGAGAGCCTTTTTATATCGTCGAGTTTCAGCACGTCAAGCCCGGCAAAGGCGGTGCCTTCGTACGTACGAAGTTGAAAAGCTACCTCTCTGGAAATGTGTTGGACCGAACGTTTCGCTCTGGAGAACGGTTTGAAGAGCCCGATTTGGATGAGCGCGTCATGCAGTTCCTCTACGCATCCGGAAATTCTTACACTCTGATGGATACCGAGACGTACGAGCAGTTGACGTTTGAGAGGAGTCAGTTGGGAGAGAACGCCGATTTGTTGAAAGAAAATATGACCGTCAAGATCCTCATCTACGAGCATCGCCCGATCGCCGTCGAATTGCCGAACTTCATTGAGCTCAAGGTGGTCGATGCGGAGCCCGGTGTGCGGGGGGACACTGCGTCTGGAGGAACCAAACCGGCGGTCGTGGAAACGGGGGCGACGATCAAAGTTCCGCTCTATTTGGAGGTCGGCACCGTCATCCGGATCGATACTCGCACCAGATCCTATGTGGAGCGCGTTCGGTGAGCCGTCGTCGATCTATTCATTCCAAGACCAAGACGCGTCGGATTGTGTTACCGCAGACTGTGAACGAGACAGGTGATGAGGTCTCACTCACAGGGGGTTCCACCAAGCAAATCCAAGAACTCATCGATTTGCTTCGGCGCAATAATTTGACCGAGCTTGAGTTTGAACGACAGGGCATCCGTATCCGTGTCCGCCATGAACTCGTAGCCAGACCTCTTGCGACTTCAGCGCAGGAGTCTGTCCAAACCCCGCCTCAACAACCGATGCATTCTGCTTCAGTCACGGCACCGGTGTCGGACGCAAGCACGGGTTTTGTGACCGTCACTTCCCCAATCGTCGGCACATTTTACCGATCCCCCTCACCCGACGCCGATCCGTACGTTGAAGAGGGGGAGTCTGTGAAAAAGGGGCAAGTGCTGTGCATCGTCGAAGCGATGAAACTCATGAACGAAATTGAGTCAGAAGTGGACGGTCGCCTTGTCAAGATCTTGGTGGAAAGCACAAAGTCAGTGGAATATGGTCAGGCACTGTTTCTTATCGATCCCAAAGCCGCTTCATAGGTCATTTTAAGGGCTGTCCTCACCCTCGTATCGGAGCCGAGACGTGTTTAAGAAAGTTCTGGTTGCCAATCGCGGAGAAATCGCGCTGCGAGTGATCCGTGCTTGCAAGGAACTCGGCATCAAGACCGTGGCCATTCATTCTGAGGCGGATGCGCTTGCGCTGCACGTTCGAGCGGCCGACGAAAAGATGTGTGTCGGGCCGGCCGAATCGGCATTGAGTTACCGAAATATTCCCAATGTCTTGAGTGCCGCAGAGATTACGGGAGTCGACGCCATCCATCCGGGGTACGGATTTCTGTCGGAGAATGCCCATTTTGCGGAAGTCTGCGAGTCGATCGGCATGAGGTTTATCGGACCGAGCTCAGAAAATATCGCCATGATGGGGGATAAGGCGAAGGCGCGAGAGATCGTGGCGAAGCGAGGCCTTCCGGTCACGCCGGGGAGCCCAGGCGAATTGCGCAGTGAGGAGGAGGCGCTGCAGGCGGCGCAGAAGATCGGTTTTCCTGTCATTATTAAAGCCACGGCCGGAGGGGGAGGGCGAGGCATGCGCGTCGTCAATAAGGCCGATGACCTGGGCCGAGCCTTCCAGGCTGCTCAGGCTGAAGCGAAATCGACCTTCGGCAACGACGGTGTGTACCTCGAGCGGTACTTCCTGGAACCGCGGCATATCGAGGTGCAGATTTTGGCCGACCAATATGGTCGGGTGGTCCACCTCGGAGAACGAGACTGTTCGATTCAACGGCGACATCAAAAATTGGTTGAGGAAACCCCCTCTCCCGTAGTCGATGACAAATTGCGTCGGGAAATCGGCCGAGTAGCTGTGGAGGCGGTGAAGGCTGCGCATTACCGAAATGTGGGCACGGTAGAATTTTTACTGGACAAAGACCGCCAGTTTTATTTCATGGAAGTCAATACACGCATCCAGGTGGAGCACCCAATCACCGAAATGGTGACCGGCGTGGATCTGATTAAGGAGCAGATCCGTTTGTCGGCCGGTCATCCGCTCTCAATTCGGCAACAGGATGTGACCATCACGGGGCACAGTTTGGAGTGTCGCATTAATGCCGAGGATCCGGAGAAATTTACCCCGTCTCCAGGAGTAATCACCAAATACAGTTCTCCGGGAGGCTTCGGAATCCGCGTCGATTCAGCCATGGAGTCGGGTTCGGTCGTCGTTCCTTACTACGATTCGATGATTGCGAAGCTGATCACCCATGGACGTGATCGACAGGAGTCAGTAGCTCGTATGAAACGCGCGCTTGGCGAGTTTATCATCGAGGGCATTAAGACCACCATTCCGCTTCACCGTCGAATCCTCGACGATCCCGATTTTCAAAAGGGCCACGTATCGACGACGTTCTTGGAACGATTCTTGGCAAGCTAAGCCCGCAAGTTCTCCCTCCGGAAGCACAGCCTTTTCGGTGTTGCTCCATCAAGTGATCTCATTTCTTGGTAAGCGTAGAGTCTCATGGTAAGCTCATCAAAATACTCCCCGCTTCACGCGAGGGAAGGTGCATCACCTATTGGGTTCCTGATAGGATATATTGGTGCTCGCTGTGTCGAGCGCCCAACGTATGCGACGTCTCGGCTTCATTATTAGTATCGTGGCTATCGGAATTGCCATCGGTGGCTACGTGTTTTTTAACGGAGAGCGGAAACCTCCCATTCGATATCGGGCGGCAGCAGTCGAACGTGGTGAGATCGTTTCTGTCGTCAGCGCGACGGGAACCATCAATCCGGTTGTCTCCGTCCAAGTGGGTACGCAAGTATCAGGGATGATCAAAAGCCTCCACGCCGATTTCAACTCACGAGTAAAGGCCGGAGAGACGGTTGCCGTCATTGATCCCGAACCGTTCAAGGCTCGTCGGGAACAGGCTGCCAGCAATCTGGAAATGGCGCGGTCAAACATCGCACGATCCAAAGCCGACCTGGCGCAGCGAAAACGTGAACTCGACCGTGTTCAATCGCTGTTGCCTCAGCAGTTTGTTTCACAAAACGACGTCGATGTCGCACTCACAAATTTTCAAAGCGCAGAAGCACAGTTGCGGGTTGCCGAGGCACAGGTCAAGCAAGCGGAAGCAGCATTGAATGCGGCCGAACTGGAATTGAAATATACCGTCATTCGGTCCCCTGTAGACGGTATTGTCGTTGCGCGGAATGTAGAGGTCGGTCAGACGATCGCCGCCAGCTTTGCCACGCCCAACTTATTTCTCATTGCCCTCGATCTGACCAACATGCAAGTCGATACCAACGTGAGTGAGTCGGATATCGGCGGGATGACGGAAGGGAAGGCGGCGGTTTTCACGGTAGATGCCTATCCGGGAATGTCCTTTGCCGGCATTATTAAACAGGTGCGCCTCGCACCCATCAACGTCCAAAATGTCGTCACCTATACTGTGGTGGTAGGCGTAGATAACAAGGACTTACGTCTAAAGCCTGGAATGACTGCGAACGTAGCGATTGTGGTGGCTCAAAGAGACCAGGTGCTCAAAGTTCCTAACGCGGCGCTACGCTTCATGCCTCCGAAGACTGAAGGAGACCGCCGAGGATTGGAAGGACAAGCGACAAAAGCAGAGGGGGGACACCCGATCCACACAGGAGGAACAGCGGGGCAGTCGAGGACTGTTTGGACACAGGTAGAAAGCGGTGACCTCGTTTCTCTGTCGGTCCAAACGGGTATCTCGGATGGCATCACCACCGAAGTCCTGTCCGGCGGTCTCACGGAAGGTGATTCGGTCGTTGTCGGTATCGAGCAGTCTTTTGGGGAAAGAAAGAGCAGCGAGCTGCCGCCAGGATTCGGCAACCAGCGGCGCCCTCGTTCTCGGTGAGCCGTCGGATTGTGTGATACATACGGTGTATGCGATTTGGCTTGCCGAACGTAATCTCTTAGCACCGTCCTCCGGTCATTCATCTTCAGATCGCATCTCCTAGAGGATAGGTTTGTGACCGCGCTGATCATTTGTGAAGATATTTGGAAGGTCTATCGAGTCGGCGACGTTGAAGTGCAGGCGCTGAGAGGGTTGAATCTCACCATCCGGCAAGGCGAGTTCGTTGCGATTATGGGGTCGAGCGGATCAGGCAAATCCACACTGATGAACATTCTCGGGTGCCTTGATCAACCGACCAAGGGACAGTATCGGTTGAACAGTATTGATGTCGGACATTTGCAGCCAGACCGGTTGGCAGAGATCCGGAATCAGCAAATCGGCTTTGTCTTTCAAAGTTTCAATCTCATCCCTCGCACCAGCGCGTTGGAAAACGCCCAGTTGCCACTGTTTTACCGAGGACTTCCCCTCAAGGAACAGAAATCGCTGGCGTCTGCTGCGTTGCAGCGTGTGGGGTTGAGCGGGCGCGAGCACCATTCACCAACACAACTTTCGGGAGGGCAGCAGCAGCGAGTGGCGATCGCTCGGGCTCTGGTGACGTCACCCTCGTTGCTCCTTGCGGATGAACCGACCGGAAATCTCGATACTCAGTCCAGCCAAGAAATCATGGAGATTCTTGAAGGGTTGAATCGGGAAGGGATCACGGTGATCCTGGTCACGCACGAAATCGATATTGCGGCCTATGCGTCACGGCAGATTACGATTAAGGATGGTCAAGTCCTAAGCGATCGGGCGACCGAAGGCAGATCCCATGTGGTGGGAATGTAAATGCATGCGTTTGTGTGGCTGACGATCGTGACGGCATTGCGAATTCTTGGGCGAAACAGGCTGCGTGCCGGCTTGACCATGCTGGGGATTATCATCGGTGTGGGAGCGGTCATCGCGATGGTCAGTATCGGCGAGGGGGCAAAGCAGGCCGTGCAGAAGCAGATTGCCACCATGGGCACGAATGTCATCATGATCTGGCCTACCGCGACGAGCGTCGGTGGTGTGCGAGGTGCACAAGGTGGGGCTGTCACGCTGACCGTTGCGGATGCAGTGGATCTGAAGAAGAGAATTCTGGTTCTATCGGATACTGCTTGGACGAAACGCGACATACTGCAGATCGTGAACGGTCACCGCAACTGTAACAGCCCGGTCAATGGAGTGTCACCCAGCTATCTCAGTATCCGAGACTGGACGTTCAGTAAGGGAGGTTCCTTTACCCAGGCAGATATGGATAGTGCGGGGCTCGTCGCACTTCTTGGACAGTCGGTGGTTGATGAACTCTTCGATCAAGGGGAGGAACCACTCGGGGCCGTCATTCGCATTAGAAACGTCCCGCTCCGCGTGATCGGCATCTTATCTCCAAAAGGACAGAACACGTATGGTCAGGATCAGGACGATGTCGTCTTTATCCCCTTCACGACTGCCGAGCGAAAAGTCTTTGGAACGCCGTTCCTTGGATCGGTCGGCGGCCTGTACGCCGCCACAGATCGAGCCGAGGATATGCCGGAAGCGGTAGAACTCATACGAGAGGTCTTGAGGTCTCGCCACCGTCTACAGGGCGAGCAGCCGGATGATTTCGCCATTCGTACGCAGGTCGATATTGCCATGGTGCAGGAGGGGACGAGTCAAACCTTGACGGTCATGTTGATGGCGATTGCGTCCGTCTCGCTGCTCGTCGGCGGGATCGGCATTATGAACATACTGCTTGTTTCTGTGACCGAACGAACAAGAGAAATCGGAGTCCGTATGGCAGTTGGAGCCAAGCGAGCCCATATCCTGATACAGTTCTTGATCGAGGCCATGACGCTCAGTGTGGTCGGCGGTTGTATCGGCATCCTATTCGGGGTGTTTGCGGCCCGCTTGACGACGGTGATTGCCGGATGGCCCACGATTATCTCGGGCCACACGGTTGCGACGGCATTCGTCTTTTCCGTCGCCGTCGGCTTATTTTTTGGTTTATATCCTGCCAACAAAGCCGCTCGACTCAATCCCATCGAAGCGTTGCGCTACGAATAGGGTTGGCCACCATTCGTGTTGGCTCCTCAAGGATCCATCGTGATGATTGTTTCAATCGCCCGTGTCCGAGGTTCGTCGGCCTGCTGTGCAAGGTTGACGACCAATGGCGTGACATACTCGGTGCCTCCTGGTTGGTGAGTAATGGTGACGATCGGTTGATGCAGTTTCTCTTGATTGAGCTCCGTGACCACGGCCAACTCTTGTGTATTCAGCCGTACATGACTATGGACCGGATAGATACCGACTCTCGCGATAAACGCCGACAGGATTCGTTGATCGATCTTGCCTTGCCGCGCTTCTTGATACAAACATTGAAATGTGTGGTGGGGAGTGAGCGGAGGTGTCCCGCCGAATCCAGTGATCAATTCATCATATCGATCCACGACCATCAGGATGCGGGTGCGGTCGGAGGTAAACCGTCCCCGTGACTCTTTCGGGTAGCCGCTGTCATCGAGATAGACATGATGATTTGCGATAAGCTGGAGTATGGCGCTCTCAATCCTGCCTTGCCGCTCCAACATAAGAACCGCATGGCGAGGATGAGTTTCCAGTTCATGTTGGTCGGTCTCGGAAAGGCCTGACGTGGTGTGAGCCTGGCTGACAATGGCAGACCGGATCTGCAAGAGCCCGATATCATGTAACAGCCCGGCGGTCGCAAGTTCCTGCAGTTCCAAAGGGTTGAATTGGTAGACCTGTCCTAAGACCAGTGACAGCGTACAAGTGGCCAGCGCATGGCGGCTGAGAGTGGAATCGCCGGCCCGATTTTGACTCAATGCCATGAAAATAGCGGAGTCGGTGAGAGTTCTCATAGCGATCGTGATTTCTTGAACTGCTTCGGCCGCCTGCTGAGGATTGACCGTCCCTGTTTTGCTGATGGTGGAAAAAACGGATTGTACGGCTTGATCCATCTGTTGCTTGGCCAGCTTCGCTTGGACATATTCTTCGTTCAGCTGAGCTAAAGACTTGGATTGTTTTTTAATACTCCACGTCGGTGCTGCCTCGGTCGCCGAATGCGGCGCATCTGATATCTGATGAGGCTGAGAAGCCATTCCCCGGTCGAGGTCGATGTCGACCACCTTCACCCCTGCGCGTACTAATTTTTCAATCTGCGAAGGATGCTCGATCAGAAATGAATGGCGGAGGAAGGGGGAGCGGAACCACGAAAGGTCCAAATGGGCGACGTACATTCCGATCTGAAGATCACGGACAGAGACGCGGGTTCTCGCCATCGGACTCCGGGTACAAGTAATGAGGCTGCAGAAACACCTCCTGTGAGGTATCGGCACCGATGGCAGATAACTGTAGCTGAGTAATGGTTGCGTTGAGTGGTCAGCCCGAGTGATCAGGCGGGTGAAGGAACGAGAGAGAGACTTCAATGCGAGGATCGGTTTTGTCGACCTGTTTGTACAGATGGGTTTCAATGATGCGATTGTCGTTCAAGCCGAGCCCTTCGCAGACCGCATCTTGGGCGATCTTCAGGCCTCCGTCGAGGTCACGTCGTAAGGGAGAAGCGAAAAAGAACCGGATCGACAGCGCCAGCGGTCCGGATTGAAGTCGATCCCGCAAGGAAGGTCCGGCAGGGGACTGTGCCAATGCCAGCCATACGTGCCGGCCGACGTATGTTTTATACGCACGTCCGGCCGAGGACAACAAACGACGCCCATTCACCGATGCGTATTGATGATTGATGCTGGGAGGAACAGGCAACGTAACCGTGAGCATGTTCGATGTGATAATAGGCGGGTGGGATGGATTCCGAACGACCGCCGGGGAGTTCAATGGAAGGAGCTTCAGCGATCCGGCCGAACCATTGACGGGCACGGGCGTCATCGATCTCAGTCGTGATCGTTTGTCAGTCCACTGGGTTGTTGTGGGAAGGGGAAAGTTCAAGGCGAATACGGTGCGGCGACGTCGGTTTGATGGCATGGAGGCGAACTAGAGGAGGTTCATGATTTTTGCCATGTTCTGTTCATACCGACCTTCTGTACGGGCAATATACCGACGCCAGTCACTCGGATTCCAAATTTCCATTCGGTGATACAGGCCGACGAGGATGATCTCTTGATCTTCATCGACCGGAACCAGTTTTCGCAGGCGACCGGGAATCAGAATCCGGCCGGTTTTATCGATGTCCGATGACCCGGCCTCGGAAACGACAAAGTGCATAAACAGGCGGCTCTGGTCTTCGTCCAGAGACGTCCTGGTCCGTTCAAGAACCTTCTCCCATTCTTTCGTGGAGTAGATCAACAAAGATTGTTCCGGACCTTTCAGGAACATGACCGTCTGGCCCTCGGCCTCGATCTGCTCACGGATTGGTGAGGGGACGATGAATCGTCCTTTCTCATCAACCTTACAAAGGTATTCACCGGCAAACATTGCAATATCCTGTGTTTAGGAATTCACGGCGGTTCTGGTTCGGTCGCGGATCCATTGTTCGAGATCCGAACGTACAAATCGCCATTCTTTTCCCAGCTTGAAGGCAGGAATCTGCCGACTTCGAAGATAGCGGTAGAGGGTCCGTTGAGTAATCTTGAGATAGCGACAGGTTTCTGTCGCTGTCATGAGTTCGGTCTTCGGAGCCCTGCTCATCACTCCACCTGTTACTAGAGCGAGGAACACTCATACCGCCTCCAGTACTGCGCTATTCTAGAGACCGCTACAGGAATGTCAAGCGAAAGTCTATGACATTACATGTCAAAGGCCGTCAGTGCCGTCTGTTACTCCTTCACCGTCTTCGGATTGGTCCATCATCGCTTCGATATCGTCGACGTCCTCGCCCATTTCCTGCCCCATTCTCTTCATCAAACGGGCGACACTCCGAGGATCATTCTCATCAATCCCTCCGAGGTTAGCTGGATCTGAGAGCGATTCGAGTCGAGCTTCTTCGGACTTGGGAGCCGCAAATCGCGACAGGAGACGCTCCAACTTCGAGCAGCCACAGTGCCGACAGACAATCGATCCGGGATGGCGGGGGTTCATGATCAGGAACGAACTTCGCCTGCGGCACTCCTGACATGAGTACTCGTAAATTGGCATGGAGTTATCCTCCAAACGGTTCAAAAGGGGTATGGATGCTGAGCCAGCATTCGGTCGAGGACGATATCGGTACCCACGGTTCGGCTTAACGTTATGGCGAATACGTCAGCAGATCCAGCTCTACGCAGGGCCTTTGCACATTCATTCACCGTGGTGCCGGTCGTGAAGACGTCGTCGATCAGAAGAATGCGCTTCTTGGCGATCGCATCGGGGCGTCGAACAGCAAACGATCGACGAAGGTTTTTTTGACGGCTCTTGCGGGACAATGTGGTCTGGGGCGGCGTAGGAACAGTTCGGATCAAATTGGTATATACCACGGGAATATCGAGGCGACGCCCGATGTGATCGGCAAGCAGCAGAGACTGATTGAATTCTCGCTCACGAAGCCTCTGAATGTGCAAAGGTACTGGTATGATCATATCTACAGTATTGAGTGGAGGAAGTCGAGCCATCATGAGGCGGGCAAGTGGAGCCGCGAGTGAAACTTTGCCCTGGTACTTAAAGAGGCGGATGGCGTGTTGGAGCGGAGGCAGATAAGGGTACAGCGTCCAGGCCCTCGTATAAGAAGGCGGACGTACAGCGCAGGGTTGGCAGACATGATGCGGGCTGTAGGTCGAGGCGATGGAAGAGGGGAAGGGGCGGTCACAACGGGTGCATCGAGCGTCAGGCATGAGCGAAATCGCGCTCCAACAATCAGAGCAAAAATGCGGGATTGGGTCATCTTTCAGACGCGAGCTGCAACTCGAACAATGAACAGGAAGAAAGAACCTCATCGCACGGCGCGCGAGACGTGGGACCAATTCTGTCACATGATTGGCCATTGAGAACCCGTGATTCTTGCTTGTCCCACCCCTCTTTATGGCGAAGAGCCTGCTGGTGTCAAGGTTGTCCGCCTCCGATTTATTGTGCTATACGAAGGAGAATTACCGGGCACCCAGGCGATCAATTGTCGGAGAGAGCGGCCGTCGATGGTGATATTGCGACAACTCTCGAAAACCTATTTGCGTGGAGAAGCCACGGTTGTGGCTTTGCGCGATGTGAGTTTAGAGATTAAGGCCGGAGAATTCTGCGCGTTCGTGGGCCCCAGCGGCTGCGGGAAAAGTACCCTGTTGAACCTCGTGGCCGGTTTGGACCTACCAACCGCGGGAGAAATCGTGCTGGATGGACGATCCACAAAAAATCTGACCAGCTACGAGTGGACAAAGATCAGGCGTGAAACGATCGGGATCGTTTTCCAAGCCTTCCATTTGGTTCATGGTTTGACGGCTGAAGAGAACATTGCGCTGCCCTTGATGTTGCGCGGGGAGAATAGGCGGGAGATCGTAAAACGGGTGGAGGACATGTTGGAGAGAGTGGGGATGAGTCATCGTCGCCGACATCGACCCGCCGAATTATCCGGTGGAGAGCAACAAAGAATCGCGATCGCGCGGGCATTAGCGCATGGCCCCCGTCTCCTGTTGGCTGATGAACCGACAGGAAATATCGATTCTCATCAAGGAGCAGGTATTATGGCGCTCATTCGTGAGCTGGCGATATCTGGAGGGCAGACGGTATTGTTGGTTACCCACAGTTTGCAGGCCTCACAATCCGCCGACTATGTGTGGACTATGCGAGATGGACAACTGATTTCACGCACTGAACGTAGGACCGAACTGGTAACTCCGTGATCGATCTCTCCACAACGATCGCCGGCGTGACCTTTCCCGGCTGTTTCATGAATGCGTCGGGAGCGCTCTGTGTCACACGAGAGGAACTCGAGGCCCTCGGGAAATCCGGGGCGGGGGCGATCGTCACGAAGTCGATGACGATTGAGTCACGCCAAGGGAACCCTACGCCACGGTATCACGGATTTCCCGGAGGATCGATCAATTCGATGGGTCTTCCCAACCTCGGGTATAGAGCCTACGTCGAGTTGATTCCTCACCTCAAGCGGTTCGGAAAGCCGGTTATCGCCAGCGTGGCGGGACTCAGAGAGGAAGACTTTCCGACCATCGCGGAAGCGATCAATGCAGCCCAGCCGGACCTCATCGAGGTCAATCTATCCTGTCCGAATATTCCAGGCAAGCCCCAAATTGGCTACGATTTGGAAACATCCGAGCGGGTGCTCCGCAAGGTTCGGCGTCTCATCACGGTTCCGATGGGGGTGAAGCTGCCGCCGTACTTTGATCCGGCGCATCATGAGGCCATGGGGAAGGTACTCGGGCGTTGCGGAGTCGACTTTCTCAATTTGATCAATTCCGTGGGCAACGCCTTGGTTGTCGATCCGGAACGGGAAACCGTCGTCATTAAGCCTAAAGGAGGGTTCGGCGGGTTGGGCGGGCGACTGATCAAGCCGGTGGCATTGGCGAACGTCCGCGCCTTCTTCAAGTTTTTTGGTGGGAAGATCCCGATCATCGGAACCGGAGGGATTGTGGAGGGAATCGATGTGTTCGAACATTTCCTCTGCGGAGCCTCGGCGGTTCAAATCGGGACGGTGTTGGTGGAGGAAGGGCTGGGTGTGTTCGGCCGACTGGAAGCGGAATTGACCGCTGTCTTGACAAGAAAAGGATACCGGTCGATTCCGGAATGCCGAGGACGGCTCACGGAATTGTGAACCTATTTATTGCCGAAGTTGCGAGGCAACAAGTTGTGTTGTAGGGCCTGACGCAGGAGTTGGGCGACGTTCCGAACATCGAGTCGACGCATCAAGTTGAAACGATGTACTTCGACCGTCCGGACGCTGATATCCAACGATCCGGCGATCTCTCGATTCGTGTGGCCCAGCGCGACCAATCGGAGGACCTCGCGTTGGCGGGGCGTGATGGGCACAGAAGATTTGGAGCGATGTTCCATTCGGTGGAGCGGACGTGCGGTGGTCTTTTTCTTTCTGGCCATGTGTTCTCCTCTCGGAAGTTGCTATGATTCAGTCTAGCAAACGACCGAAAATGTGTAAACGAAACTACTGATATATGTCGAGCGTGCGAACACGCAGAGGGGACTGATAAGCCCAGTCCCAGTAGGAAGACTCTCTCACGCTACATGCCTGCCTTTGTAAGGGTGTTACTGCTTCTTCTCAGCTCTCATGTCCGGCAATGGCCGTTACGTACGTTGCTGACGATTGTCGGAGTGGCTCTCGGAGTGTCGGCCTCCGTAGCCGTGCGGAGCGCCAACGTCGAGGTGCTCCGGTCCTTTGAGCAGGCGGTCATGACGGTGGCCGGTCCAACCACCCTGGAAGTGTCAGGAGGTGAGACTGGGTTTGATGAACAAGTCATTACCAGGGTACGAACCATCGCCGGCGTGACGACCGCATCGCCGGTGATTCTACAGACGGCAGTTCGCATGAGGGAAGAGCAAGCCTACCAAGCAGTACAGGTGGTGGGTCTGGATCTTTTGGCTGAATCCACTACACGTGGGTTTCGCCTGAGCCGACCGGAGAAGGAAAGTCAGCTGGTGAGTATGATCCAGCCGGAGGCGGTGTTTCTGGGAGCCAAATTGGCCGCTGAGTGGAATCTGTCGGTCGATGACCAGGTCGAT
Organism: Nitrospira sp.; assembly: GCA_029194675.1. Lineage (NCBI taxonomy): Bacteria > Pseudomonadati > Nitrospirota > Nitrospiria > Nitrospirales > Nitrospiraceae > Nitrospira > Nitrospira sp. The sequence continues at coordinate 532,654 of JARFXP010000002.1, forward strand.
CTTCTGATGGGGCCGAGGCGTCTCACCTGTCGTGTGGCAGGGGTTCTTCACAATGAGTCGGGCCGAACCTCATCCTGGGAACGCATGGCCGTCATGGACATTGCGGCTGCACAAATTACGTTCGGGATGCTCGGGAAGGTGGATCGAATCGATATCGTGACCGACGAAAAAACGGCCGTCGAAGACGTGGCACAGGACCTACGAACTGTGCTGCCGCCCCATCTGACGGTGGAGCGGCCGACCAACCGAACGAGACAGGTCGAGCAAATGATGCGCGCCTTCCGCCTCAATCTGACGGTGTTGAGCTGGGTTGGTCTGTTGGTCGGGGTGTTCCTGATTTACAACACGATGGCGTTTGCCGTCGCTCAGAGGAGACAGGAAATCGGGATATATCGAGCGATCGGGATGACTCAGTCTCGGGTGGCCGTTCTGTTCTTGATGGAAGCGGGGTTATTCGGATTTTTGGGAGGAATCGGCGGTAGCGCGGCGGGGGTGGCATTAGCGCAAGAGCTTGTGACCTTGCTCAGTCGGACTATTTCGGATCTCTATGCTCCGGTAGGTGCCGGCGAGGGAGGGCTGTTCTGGACCGGTCAATTCTGGAGCATTGTGATCGAAGGGATTTTGATCGGATGCGTCGTGTCCATGATCGGTGCCTTTGGCCCAAGCCTGGATGCCGGCCGCACGATGACTGTACGGGCATTGGCTCCAGGTGACTACGAAGCGAGTCGACAGCTACGGGCGGGCGTGCTTGGTGCCGTGGGAGTGAGTTTGCTCGCTGCCGCTGGACTCTTGAGTGTTCCTGGACCGATAGGCGAGGTTCCTGTCTTGGGTTATTTGGCGACGTTGTTTCTGCTGGCAGGGTTGGCCTGTCTGGCCCCCATTTGCGTCACTGGATGGCAGCGTCCACGCCGATCTGTGGGGCGTGAATTTGGAGTACGGAGCGTCATGAGGGGGATCGCGGTAGAGCATGCATCCCGCAGTCCCGGACGAAATGGAGTCACCGTCTCTGCCTTGATGGTGGGATTGGCGATCATGATCGGCGTGCTTGTGATGGTGCGAAGTTTTCGACATACGGTCGAACTATGGGTCACCGATACGGTCCTGGCCGATCTGGTCGTGGCACCGTCGATGTGGCTGCAGGGCACGGAGATCGGGGACGCCGGCCGGGCGCTCCCACCCACATGGTTGAATGTCCTGTCCTCCATCCCTGACGTGGCGGCGGTCGACAGCTATCGCGACGTCCGGGTGGAAGTGAACGGCCAACGGGTGGCTGTCGTATCACGGGATCTGCGGTTGCATGCCCAATGGAGTCGGTATCTCGTACGCAGGGGCGACTCTTCGGAACAGCTCAGACGGGCGGCTGATATCCATGGCCTCCTCGTCTCGGAGGTCTTGGCTAATCGGCTCGGCGTGGAGGAAGGATCGACACTTGAAATTCTGACGCCCAGCGGTCTCGCGCGATTCCCGATCGTGGCCGTGTTCTATGATTATTCGACGGACGGAGGCAAGCTTCTCATGGATCGGGCACTCTACCGGTCGCTCTGGCACGATGATCTGGTCACGGTATTTCCCCTGTACTTGAGCGCCGGATCAAGTATCGACCGTGTGAGAGAAAGGATCACAGAACAGCTGAGCGGCGAAACCGGCGGGGGACTTCCGCCGCTCGTGATCAGTAACACGGAGTTACGGAAAGAAATTCTCGACATCTTCGATCGCACATTCCTTCTGACATACGTTCTGGAGGCCATCGCTGTCGTCATTGCCATGCTCGGGATCGTCAATACACTGGTCACGTCTGTTCTCGAACGTCGCAGGGAGTTTGCCACTCTACGGGCCATCGGCGGCAGCGGGGAGCAGATTCAACAGCTCGTGCTATGGGAGGCGGCCTACCTCGGTGTGATAGGGATTGCCTTAGGGCTTGTCGGTGGTGGGCTGCTCTCGTTGCTGCTTATTAAAGTCATCAACAAGCAATCGTTTGGATGGACGATTCAGATGATCGTTCCGATCAGTGCGCTTATCCAAGCCGTGGTGCTTGCCATCATCGCAACCTTGGTGGCGGGCTACTTCCCCGCCCGCTGGGCAGCACGTCAACCGATCGTAGAGGGGTTACGGGAAGAATAGGGGAGGCGATTACTTGGAAAGAGCCCACAGGCTGTTCAAATAGGCTGTCCAGCAAGGCCACAGCAAGCGAGGAGGCGAAGCGTAACCTATTTTTACCCGGCCCACCCATCGCCTGTCGGAACAGGCGTTTACCCAGGCCGTACGTTGAGTCTCTAAGCGACGCGAGAACGCCGCTGGCGGACTTTTTCAACAGCCTGTTAGAGATGGCTCAAGCCTTGGCGCCAGGTCCGTACTTATCCAACAGGGATTGAAGTTCTTCCGGGATCGGCATTGATTTAAACGGGGGCACCCGGGCACCTCCAGTATTGCCGTTTGGAACCCAAATTCGTGAGAACAGTAGGGCCCCCACGATCCGTGGCAGTTGACCGATAATTTCTACAAAATCTCGACGCCTCCAACCGACCTTGAGCATCCACCAATGTGTGCTCGCATGTTCGATCGGAAACGATTGTCCCAAGATATGTGCTCGCTCAAGATGGGAAAACGCGAGTCCGAGGTTCCCGGCATAGTACCGGCTGACCGCCACTGTCATTTCAATATCATAGGCTCTTCGAAGCTCGGGGTGCATACCTTCGTTCCAGATTAGATGGAACTTTTCTCACTGTACCCTACGTATGGATGAGAAACCAGGATGCCGACGCATGATCTTCAAGGTAGGTTCTGTTGCTGGAGGCTACTGCACCACTTCCGCCTTGACGGATGAAGGCAGTATATACAGTGTTTGGTTCTTGATAAGGAATCGATACGGTTGCTCGCCCACATAGAGACCCATCATGCTCTTCGCATTGATCTCCACCTGCACGAGGTACCCAAACACAGGGGGCTTCCCTTTACCTGAGAGATACACGTAGCCTCTTTGTGGCTCTCCAACAAATCGATACCGAGCGGCATCCGGATCAAGCAGAATCCCTTGCATCAAGCGTTTGATGGCATCCTGATACGTTGGTGAGACTGGGACGGCCCCATAGTCGGCACTCGCGATCTGTTCAGGGGTGACGGGTATGGGGGATGTAATGCAACCGAGGGTGAGGAGCAGAAGCAGTGCAGGGACGGTTCTGAGACAGGCCTTCAACGGAGAGATCATTGCTCCTCACGGCAGAAACGGGCAGCTTCTGTGTCGCTCCCTGGCGCTATTCTAAGAGCCGGTGTGTTGACCTTCAATGAGGTTCATCGCAAGGTTCACCGCCTCCACAGCCTTGGTAAGAGGCTATGCACTTCTGAGTCCATCGTTCTTGAGAGGTCTCCGCGTTTGGGAAGCTGAAAACGGACGGTTAGAGGAACAGAAGGGGCGGTGTTTATCCGACCGCCAAATTACGAAAAAACGACAATGAGCGATCAGTATGAGCGAGGGTCTTTCCGGCAAGGAAGGTCCTGAAGGGGTTCATCCGCTGGCGTCAACCACGAAAAAACGAAAATTAGCCAGCTGGTCAACCGAAGGTTGGTTTGGAGAGGGAGAAACACTGAAGGAGTTTATCCGGCGGCGATAATCAAGAGAGGCTTCGCCTGATGAGCCGCCGGCACGAGCAAGCTTGGTTTGGTGGCGGTGACCCGGATCGAACGGGTGACCCGCGGCTTATGAGTCCGCTGCTCTGCCAACTGAGCTACACCGCCACAACGTTAGCGAGAAGGCATTGGATGATAGCTGAAGACTGAGGCCGGTGTCCACCGAGCGGAATTGGAATGGGTACGCCATGTATGGATGAAGTTGCTCGAAACCTGTTATGGTCCTCCGGCTGGGAGTCAAAAGGAGCCAGATGTCGATCGGAGACAATCGTGCGGTGGTGATTACGGGGGCTTCCACCGGAATTGGAGCGGCCTGTGCGCTGCATCTTGATCGATTGGGTTTCGCCGTATTTGCAGGAGTACGGAAATCAGAAGATGGTAAAGCCCTTCAAGCGACGAGTTCCGATCGGCTGGTCCCGTTGGAACTGGATGTGACGAATCTCACGACAATCCAGAAATCTCACGGAATAGTTTCGGAAGCGACGAGAGATCGCGGATTGTTTGGACTCATTAACAATGCCGGAATTGCGGTGGTGGGGCCGCTTGAAGCCGTACCGATCTCCGGTCTCCGGCAGCAGCTGGAGGTCAACGTCATCGGGCAGGTGGCAGTCACGCAGACCTTTCTTCCATTAGTCCGACAGGCACGGGGACGGATCGTGAACATGGGTTCCATCGCAGGACTCTCAACGATGCCGCTTATGGGACCCTATTCGGCCTCGAAGTTCGCACTGGAAGCGATTACCGACGCGCTACGCTTGGAAGTCCAGCAATGGGGGATCCATGTCTCAATAATCGAGCCTGGTGCGATCGCCACACCTATTTGGAACAAGTCGGCCATAGAGGCTGCTGAGAGAGAGACGGCCATAGAGGCCGAACTTCGAACGCTCTATACGCCTATGGTAGCCGCTGTGAGGAAGGTGGTTGGACAAGCGTCGAAGCGAGCGATCTCGCCTGATGCGGTCGCAAAAGTGGTTGAAGACGCGTTGATCGCATCGACTCCCAAAACGCGGTATCTAGTTGGAACCGATGCAAAGTTTCGCGCGCTTATGGTGAGACTCCTTTCCGATCGGATTTCAGATCGGATGCTCACTTGGATTTTAAAGCTTCCACACTGAGTGACCAAGCCAACCTTCACCTTGGGACCACGACTCCGGTGGTTTCCGCTGTCTGTTCATTTGTGGCCGACGATGCCCTCATTGTTTATAAGGGCCAACCGGAAGGAAGACTTGCTGTTGAGGAGGGACTGATCAGCCGACGAAATCCGGGTTCAAACGGGTCAGAGGTTTTACAGAAACGGCTTTGATCTCATTGTAGACGATGGTGCGGCCGACTTGTCTGAGGCGACTGAAGACACCCTCGACGATCACTTGATCACCCTCGTGGACTTCCAGCTGTCCAAGGCTCACGACTTTGAGAGTGCCGGCTTGGTCCTGTAGCAAGAAGCCATAGGCAGGCTGACCCTGACGATTCGTCGCCAACTGTACGTTCATGACCTTTCCTGTGACGACGACATCTTGATGATCGTATAGTTCGGGATGTGCCAAAAGCTCTGCAATCTCGATCAGGCCTGCAGCTGCGGCTGGAGATGGTAACGGACTCATGGGCAACAGGAGAAGAAAGCAGACAACCGCCCATGCAAAAGAGGTTCGTTGGATGGCAGGCTCTGTTGTCATTGCGACCGACCAATTATACCGAGCTGCTGGTGATTGGCAACCATGAAAGTTTACCATTTGTCGGAAGCTCTGCCGCTGCTGTCTTCTCCGGTAAAACTGCGAAGAATGTGTTGCTGCAGCTCCGTCAGTTCGGAGGGGCCGGCCTGGTGCTCTGTTGCGAGCGACTCCGGCTCCTTCGAAATGCGCGTCGTGCGTTTGAGGAGTTCTTCATCCAGCACCTCGTCGCTTGGGTCCAAATCTTTTTGGATGGAGACCAGCCGTTGGAGACCGAACAATGTCCGGGTCGTTTCGCTGTGCATGGCGTTGGAACTGGCTCCAAACACGAGCGAATTCCAAAATTTCGTTTCACTGGTCTCCGGTATTCGAATCTGAGCATAGGCCGTGAGTTTTTCGATCAAGGCCGACTCAGTTTGCTCAAGACCATCATAAGTGGCTATCGATCGTTCGATGGGGGTACGAGACAGAACCTGCATGGTCTCATTCCAGAGATCAAGGGAGACTCTGTTGCCAAGTCCTGCCGCAACGCCGGAGCATTTGGTTTGGAGGAGGGTGAGATACTGTGCCAAGAACTTCACCTTGCGGGCCGCCAAGGTACCGGCCGGGATTCCCCAGATATGGCCGATCTCATGATCAGCCAAGGTTGTACGATCCGACGTGTGCTGCTCACGCTGCGCCAGCTCCAGACGTTTCTTGAACCGCTCGGCAAAGCGAAGTTGCGTCTGCATCTCAACGACCAATCGATGCTTCTGATATTCCTCCGCAGGGATCTCATTTCTGTCCCAACTTTCCTCCAATAGCCGCAACGTCGTCGATGGAACGGCCGCACGAGCTTGCCCTCTGAGTCGTTCGATGGTCTCTGAGGATACTCCACGCGCGCTCAGCAGTGCGGCAGCCCGGGTGGCCAGCGCCCTTGCCATATGAGCCTGATTGTTGAGAGCCACACACTGAAGCCATGTTCGTTCTCGGCGAAGTCGCGCCCGTCGCCGGTATTCATTCCGGCGCTCGATCATCGCCGTGATCGATTCCTGCGTCATCGTCGTGACAGGTTTCTTGCCGGACACGCATCGGGGGTCCGGTCTGTCCGACACCATATAGAGGATTTCCTCGTGAGTGATGTCCAGGTACTGAATCAACAGGAGCCGGAGGATAATGCGGCCTTGGATCGGCAGGCCGGCGATTACCTCCTCGATCATCTCGGTTGTCAGCGGCGAGCTTACCAGTGCTTGTGCCATGATGTCTTTGTCAGCCTCAACCTCCACCTTTCTCAAGATTTCTCAAACACCGGCTATGCTGTTCCGGTTCGTTGTTGCTGCTGCTGTTCCAATTGGAGCGCCACATATTCACGGATCTCCTGTACGCTGCCGCTGACGAACATTTCTCGTGGGATTTCTACCCGCACAAGCCGAGAAGGATCGATCCCTCGATCTTGGGCATATTGTTCATCGATGTACAGGCTTACCGAGCCATCAGGAAAGCGCACGGCGTAGAGAGCGGTGGTATCAGTCATTGATACTCCAGCAAGTGACATTGTAGAGGTATCATAGGCCTCGTCGGGCTGTCAAAGCTGCAGAGACGCGCGGCAGGGCTGCAGTTCATTGCCGTTAAAAACGAAGGGTCTTCGATCGTCACGACCGAAGACCCCTAGTACTCGCGCTGATCCGGCTATCTAGCCGCCGAGGGTGTCGAGGGTTTCCTTGAGACTGCGTCGGATGCAGGTAAAGATCGGAGTGTCCCGCAGGGTATATCGCGATCCCTCCGTCTCCCGCAGCGCCATCACCAAGTCGAGAAAATCTTCCGGCTTGTCGCTTTCGAACGCCACGACCCATTCCTGATCGTCCAAACCGAACGAATACGTCGTGTTCAGCTTTACGGATGGGAACCGATGCCCCACTTCGATGTGCTCGTCCATCATGCCCTGGCGTGCTGCCTTCGTCAGCAGAAACCACTCTCGTGTCTTGAGAAACGGATACACAAAGATGTACTTGCTCTTTCCCGGCACCACCGTCAGACGTTTCCCTTCCTGTCCCGCGTGTGAGTGGTGGTCGACATAGACGGATCGCTTCGTCAGCGCCAAGTAAGAATATGGGGTGGAGAGATACTGCCCAAGGCCGGAGGCAAGCATCTTGGTGCCCATGTCCTGGAACAGGTCGAGATCGTAGCTGATACGCCACAGCATGAAGTCGCAGTCTCCGCGAATGCCGATGGTGGAATAGGGGACCACCAACACTTTGCCGTTGAAGTCCTCCACGGCCCGGAGGAACTCTTGTTTGCCCTGGGTGCGCACATCCTCCGGCAGGCGCCGCCAGGCCGGGTCCACTTTATAAAAAACAAAGTTTACATACTGGCGCCGAGGCGTCGGGGTGGCAGCAGGAGTATCCGGGGTCGACATTCAAAGCTCCTTTAGTAGATTAAAAGGAAACACTTCTTCATTTTTTCTTCGTTTAGCATTTCCCCTTTGGTCTTGTCAACGGGAGAGCAAGGCGGAAAGAGTATTCATTGACAGCCCACCAGGGTTCTGTTACTCGCAGTCCTATGAAATCTCCTGTGTGCGCGGCTGTGTGGATAATGGCGGTCTGGACCTGTGGCATCGCCTGTCCGTCTGCCGCGATTGAGGTGCAGCCGGAACAAGCACAAGTCCAGCTGGCGCTCGATCGAGGGAAAGAGGCAGCGGCACACCGTCAAGCTCCCGAGATATTTTATACCCGATTCGGAAGCGGCGACGATCTGCATCCTGCGGGGTTTCTTGTCACGAAACTCGGAGGATTGTCGGTCATGGCAACACACATGGCCTTACGAGGGCTTGAACCGAGCGCAGCCGATATTGCACAAGTGACTGAGGCCTCGACGATGCTTGTGAGCACGGGGATCCTTGGGGAGAGTCCTTCATTTGCCGTAAACAGTTATATCGTCCTTGACCAAGGGGGAAGGATAGTCAAGCCCGTCACTGTACGGGTCGATGGCCAAGCCGGTCGGAGTTCGGTATGGCCAAAATCTCCAAAATTCCGGGCAAAAGTCGTAGCCACCTTCAGCTATGCCGATTTCGATCCGAATGCGCAGACGACCATCACAGTATTTCCTGCGACCGGCGGAGCGGTCCACTTTTCGCTCAATTTCACCGACATTGATTAGCGTATGCCAATGACACCATCGGCGCGCATGTCTACTGCCGAAACCATCGCGATTGGCTCCGAGCTGATCGTCGGTGGCCGGTCCGACAGCAATTCGCTGTTTATCGCAGATGCCTTGGCCACGATCGGCATCGAGGTCAAGTTTAAGACAATTGTTGGAGACGATCAGTCGGACATTGCCGAAGTCCTGACAACAGCCTGCCGTCGGGCTGGCATTGTGATTCTGACGGGGGGCTTAGGTCCTACGGTCGACGACTGCACCAGAGAAGCCGTCGCGTCGGTAACGGGATTCCGACTGGCTCGCCGCAAAGAAGCGTTCGAGAGCATGAGGGCCAGGTTGGCTCAGTGGGGGCGAACACCGAATCGCGGACAGTTGCGGCAAGCCTTGATTCCGTCAGGGGCTACGGTCTTGCCAAACCCGGTGGGGTCCGCGCCTGGCTTTGCGCTGACATGGCGGAACGCGCGCGTGATTGCACTGCCTGGTGTCCCCAGTGAAATGCAAGCCATGATGCAGCAATCGGTGATTCCGTGCTTGTCGGATCAACTCGATCGATCGAAGCAGGCACGTCTCCATCCCATCACACGAGTGATCTTTCATACCTGGGGCTTACCTGAGTCCGATGTGAATACAAAGCTGCAGGGCCTCATAGAAAAACGGACGCCGGTTGCGCTGGGGCTTCTGGCCTCGCCGACAGGAGTGCTGGTGTCGCTTACGACGAGGGCGCATCGATCGATCAAGGAAGCCGTTCTTCTGTCATTGGTGGAAGGTGTCCGTACGAGATTGTGCGATTGGATCTATGCCGAAGGGCAGGGCACGTTGGAAGAAGTAGTTGGTCGACTGCTACGGCAGCAGAATCTCACTGTCGGAGTAGCTGAATCTTGCACGGGAGGGCTCATTGGCTACCGGCTCACACAAGTACCGGGATCCTCTGCCTATGTCGATCGCGGGGCGCTCTGCTACAGCAACCAAGCAAAGACGGACATGCTTGGTGTGCCGGCGCATCTTATCGAGCAGCATGGAGCAGTCAGTCGAGAAGTGGCTGAAGCCATGGCCAAAGGGATGCGAGACCGCGCTGGTGTGTCGGTGGCATTGAGCGTCACGGGCATTGCCGGGCCGGGCGGTGCGACAGAGACCAAACCCGTCGGGCTAGTCTACATCGGGCTCGACGGTGGTGGTGATGACGTCATGGCAAAAGAGTTTCGCTTCCACGGCGATCGGTCCGTCATTCGACAGCGTGCTGCTCAGGCGGCCCTTGATATGCTTCGTCGATGGCTCATCGCCAGAGGAGAGGCATGATACGGACTTTTCTTGCCGTGGAACTGGGAGAGGATCTCCGCAACCGGATCATGCTGGTTCAACAAGACTTGAAACAACGACTTGGCCGGGAATCCTCACCAGACATCCGGATTACCTGGGTGCAGCCGTCGTCCATTCACCTCACGATGAAGTTTCTCGGCGATACGGACGAGCTCCTGGTCGAGCCTATGCGTGAGGCCGTCGAACGGGCCATGACAGGCCATGGGGCTGTCCACATGACGGTCGAGCAGCTCGGCGTATTCCCTCGTCTTCAACAGCCACGTGTGCTCTGGGTCGGTCCGTCGGAGCAGTGGGAACAGGGTGATGAGGCGAAGCGATTAGTGGCCCTGCATCGTGCCGTGGAGGATGGTTGCCGATCGTTCGGCTTCGCACCGGAAGGTAGGTCCTTGAGTCCACACCTGACGCTCGCGCGGATCAAGGTAGGGGAGCGCCACGTCGGCCAGGCTCTGGCCAAGAGCGGTGTCATGGACCGGCCTATTTCATTGGGTGTGCTGGTGGTGAAGTCGGTCGTCCTGATGAAAAGTGAACTACGACCGACGGGATCTCTGTATACGAAGTTGTGGGAAGTGAGAACGGGTTGTCATGGGTACCCGCAGTGATGATGCTCCCCACGTCGGCATCCGGCCTGTTCTGAGGTTAACTGGGCGGGAATCCACAGCCTGTTAGAGCGTCGCCAATGCGCGCTCCAGATCGGCGATCACATCCTCGATATCCTCGCAGCCGACCGAAATTCTCACGAGCCCGCTCGTGAGTCCTTGCCGCTTCATGACGTCTGCCGGCGCCGCGACATGAGTCATCGAGGCCGGATGCTCGATCAACGTATCGACCGTGCCCAGGGACACCGCCAACGTGCAGAGCGTCAGTCCTTTCAACAGCCGCTTGGCCGCTTCGTACCCACGGGCCAACTCGAAGCTGAAGCAGCCGCCAAAGCCGGTCATCTGCCTGGCTGCCACATGGTGTCCGGGGAACTTGGGATCGCCGGGATAGTACAGCTTGCTGACTGCGGGAAGACCGGCAAGAAATTCAAAGAGCTTCATCGCGTTGTCGTGATGCCGTTGCATGCGCAAGGAAAGGGTTCTGATGCCTCGCAGCAGCAGATAGGCGTCGAACGGGCTGAGAATGCCGCCGGTGTCGCGGCGATAGAGGCGAATCTTGGCGGCCAGTTCAGAGCCGGCCACGACGATGCCGCCGATCACGTCGCCGTGGCCGTTCAGATATTTCGTCGCGCTATGGAGAGAGATATCGGCACCCAGATCCAACGGTCGCTGAAAATAGGGGCTGGAGAAGGTGTTATCGACGATCGTCACGATGTTTTTGGGTCGGGCCAGGTCGGCGATGGCCCGGATATCGGTGATCTTGCACGTCGGATTGGCGGGGGTTTCGTAGAACATCACCCTGGTCTTGTCGCGGATGGCGTCTTCGACGGCCTTCAGATCCGAAGTATCGACGACCGTAGAGGTAATCCCCCAATCGGCTAAACGTTCCGTGATCAAATGAAAGCTTGAACTATATAGCACTTCCCCACAGATCACATGATCGCCGGCTTTCAGAATACTCAACAAGCTCGCCTGGATGGCCGCCATTCCCGACCCAAAGGCGACGGCTGCCTCTCCGTTTTCCAGATCAGCGACCACCCGCTCGACGGTTTCAACCGTCGGATTTCCCATCCGGCTGTAGACGTGCCCGTCGCGACGCCCTAGAAAGAGATCCGCGCCGGCTTCGGGAGAATCGAACGCAAACGTGGAAGTGAGAAAAATCGGCATCGTATGGGCGTTCATGGGCTTCGTCTGTCCGTCGGCATGCAGTTGTCTGGTCGTAAAGCCTTGCATGGGTCGACTCCTCTGCTCGTGCCTGTCCATCCTAGCGGTACCCTTCCATCATATTATGCAATACGCCTTGGTCATCGTCGAGGCTCAGGAGGGATCGCCACATCGGTGACCTTGTTTTCGTCATCCAAAAGCAGGATCACCGACTTCCCTTTCGGCAGGTTGCTGAGCTTTTCCTCGACAAAAGGCCGGACTTCCACATAATGTTCTTTCCCGTCGTTGGTGCGAACCGTCGCCATCAAGACCGGTGGGGTGACCAGCGTCGCATCGAGTTGTCGATCAGAAGCTTTGGGAACCGATCGCTTCCATTCCTGGACTTGCCGGGGGGGCTAACTCTTCGTTCACAAAGGTCGCATCCAGAATCTTGCCGGCTTCACCGATCAGAAACAAAGCTGGAACCCCGATCGGCAGCGCAGCCACCTTCAAGCGAGCCAACGGTCGAACGGCGAATGCCTCTTCTTTGCCGTCGTCCGTTCTGATCACGGCCCATTCATATCCGACGATGAGCGGCTGGGCCAATTGTCCTTTGATGATGCGATGCCAGCCTGGCGCATTCACCGGATGATAGTCAACCACGAGATTCTCGGCGCTCACCGCAAGCTCAATTCGGTCGCCCTTCTTGAGCGACCACTCTCCTTTTTCCATGACGCCCTTGGTTGGAATGAATCGAGGCTGCAGTTCGCCGACATTGACCTTGATCATTCCGCCTTCGATCGCTTCCACGATGTGAAAAATTCGCTCCCGATCGGTGAACATGTAAAAGACCGGGGAGAGCTGGCCCACGTCCTGAGCGAAGGTGCCGTACCAGACGAGATGGCTCGCGAGCCGGAAGAATTCCGCCATCATGACGCGGATAACTTTGGCGCGATCCGGGACATCGATGCCGGCGAGTTTCTCTACGGCGAGGACATAGGGCAACTCGTTCATGACGCCCCCGAGGTAGTCGATCCGGTCGGTATACGGAATGAATGTGTGCCAGGTCTGACGCTCGCTCATCTTCTCCGCCCCGCGATGGTGGTAGCCGATGTCGGGCACCACATCGACGATTCTCTCTTCATCCAATTGGAGAACCAGACGCAAGATCCCGTGGGTGCCGGTGTGGGCCGGTCCCATGTTGAGGAACATGAAATCGGATGTCTCACGCGAACGTTTCATTCCCCACTCTTCAGGACGAAACTTGAGGGCCGCTTCTTCCGCTTCCTGCTTGTCCTCCGGCAAGTAAAACCGGCCTATCTCGGTGGCCCGAGCCGGATGATCTTTCCGCAGGGGATGGCCTTGCCAGGTCGGCGGCATCAGAATCCGTCGGAGATGCGGATGACCGACGAAGGTGATGCCGAACAAGTCCCAGACTTCCCGCTCATACCAGTTGGCGGCGGGCCAGAGATCGGTGATGGTGGGAAGAGCAGCGGCTCTTTCCGTAAGCGGGATCTTCAGGCGCACGTCTTCATTCCGCTCGAACGAGAGCAGGTGATAGACCACCGTGAAATCGCTGGGAGATTGATCCTGCCTCACCCGCCGGACCCGCTCGTCGATCGCCGTGAGGTCATAGAGCATCTTGTAGGGCCGTTGCGCTTCGGTCTTCAGGTAGCCGAGCACCTCGCGCGCCCGCTCCTTTGTCGTCCAGACGGTGGGAATCCCGTCACCAGTCTCTTGTCGACCGAACGTGCCCGACCCGAATTGATTGCGGAGCTCATCGACGATTGCGGTCTGCGTCATTTCCACTTTTCCCGTTTCAACTCGGCCACCGGTAACCTGTCTATCGTCAGCAAGTCCGTCGCTTGTTCTCTCTCCGCTCGTTTGTGATCGCGTTGCGAGGGCATCAGTGGTCTCGACACTTGTCGGTCGCCCATCACCCAGCTCAGCGGCCGCCGCTCCCGGCCGACCTGTTCCTGCAACCGCAACAGGCCTTCCATAAACGTATGTGGAGGAGGAGGGCAGCCGGGAAGATAGACATCCACCGGCAGGAACGAATCGACCCCCTGGACAACGGAATAAATGTCGTACATGCCGCCGGAATTGGCGCAGGATCCCATGGAAATCACCCAACGGGGCTCCATCATCTGTTCGTACAGCCGCTTGATGATCGGCGCCATCTTTATGAAAACGGTTCCGGCGATGACCATCACATCCGCTTCACGTGGACTGCCCCGGACCACTCCAGCGCACCGACCCGCCACACATAGGCCAGCGCGATAAACAGCACCGCGATGAACACGAGCATTTCACCGAACCCAAGCCAGCCGACCTCCGGCACCGCCACGGCCCAGGCGAACAGATACACGGCTTCCAGATCGAAGATCACGAACAGCATCGCGACCAGGTAAAATTGCACCGGGAGCCGGTTTTGCGCCGAGCCCGTGACGGCAATTCCGGATTCATAGGGTTCGTCGGTCGCCTTCTCGCGATGCCGTTCGCCTAAGAGAGCGGAGATGCCGATCATGCCCGCCGCAACGACCAGGACCGCGATAAAATAGCCGGCCAGGGGCCAGAGGTGGTCGGTCACCCATGACCTCCATGATGAGACATGACGTGGGAAGCGTCGCGCCGTCGGTTGTGTCGCAGCGTACCGGGATCACGGACGATGCCACTCGACGCGGCCATGCTTTCTTCACGCAGCCGTTTCAGCCCCCGCCGCATTCAGTCACGACACCCCCTTCTTGCCGCGGTGATATCTGTGCAGATGTTCTATGATCTTCTTGTCATCACCGGCGATGATCACCCCGCATGATGAATCGACGAGCGTCGGAGTCATGTTGTGTCCGGAGATTCGTTTCAGGCGCTCCCGCTCGGATTTGTCTTTCGAGACGTTCCTCAAGATGCAGTCGATCCCCCATTCAGACATCTTGTGACGAACCTGAGCGCTGTACTCGCATTCCTCAAACTGATAGAGCTCAAGCATTTCTTAAGTAAAGCAAATCTCTTCCCATGAACACACTCGCAAAACCCCTAGCAGACTACGGAAAAACCCTTTGTCCAACATTCGAGAGCCTCAGGACGAGCGGAGCAATCATGGAATGTACTGAGGTGTTCCAATCGTGCTGAGCCTTGCCATTGCTCGATTTATGCGTGCCGTGCTCATAGACTCTCCTGTCTGCCTCCTGAAGCACGAAACAGCTTGTTCCAGCCGGTGCAGACTGTCTCCGTTGCAAGAATCCACACCGAACGCGGAACCCCATGGCTTAATAGCCGCGCCTTTTTGCGTCGGCGTCTGAAGAGGTGTGTTATAAGAGCATAGAGAGGGAAAACAGTGGACGAACAGCTTCGAAATCAGTTGTCCAGGCATAGGACCGAGTTGGCCAATGAACGGACGTTGCTGGCTTATATCCGAACTGCGTTAGGTTTTGTGATTGTCGGGGTGCCGGCCATGTGGTTGTTGGACCACCCATACGTACAGACGCTCGGTGCGCTGGCGTTGGCGGCCGGCGTGATATGCCTCGCTCTCGGTATAAGCCGGTTCATAGCGGTCAAAACCATGATCACGCGGGCATTCGGTTCCCAAGTCGACAAAACGGCTTAACGTCCAGCGGAGGATTTCATGAGGCTATCCGCCTGAGGCGGGAGGAAACCCTGGTTTTCGTTAGACGCGTTTGTGAGTCTGGCACCCAACTCAGGCGATATCATCGGGATCGTCAATCCCGGAGTCTTCGCCATCGGCGATACGGTTTCATTGACCGGAGGGTTCAACTTTAGACCTCTGCCGCAGTTCCAGCCTGAAAGCACGTCGAACACACCCTCTGCTGCTTTGAGCAAATCTCCGTTCTGCAGGTTGCCCCATCCCATCTCGAATGCCGTCGAAACCGTATGATGGGAGAGCGCGTGGCGAAGGGGGACAGGCGTTCTTTGATCAAAGAGGATGTTTACTCGAGAAAATCGTTTTAGGTTTCCGCCAGGCTGACTCCAATCCAGCATAATGACAGACCGCCTACCCTCTGTCCTATTGTTCCTTCTTTCGAAAGCCGGTATCCTCGCGCGCCAAGAGAAGAAAAGTATTCCAAATGAATTCAACGTATCCAATTAAAGAAGGACAAGTTTTAAGTGGTTCCCTTTTCAACGAACCAATGCGGGTCGAGACAGTTCGTTTCGGCGGAACAGACACTTGGATTATCGGTCTTGTCGGCACGCAAACTGAACGCTTCAGAAACGTTACCCTCACTCTCTCCGATATCAAGACACTTCGGATCCAAGACCCTACACATACCTACACCGGCGACGGCAATCTCCTCCGTCTTGGATTGCAAGCCTATGCTCTCGGCATTGCCTACGAGTTCGATCCGTATTTCGGTCTCTCCATCTCCCGAGTCGATCCTCTGCCCCATCAGCTAGAAGCCATCTATGACCATCTGTTGAAACTCGCCAGGGTCCGATTTCTGCTCGCCGACGATGCCGGTGCCGGAAAGACCATCATGGCCGGTCTACTGATTCGGGAACTGAAGTTGCGTGGGTTAGCGGAACGCATCCTCATCGTTTGTCCAGCCAACCTTACATTTCAGTGGCAACGAGAGCTGCGGGAGAAGTTCGACGAAAAGTTTCTCATCCTCAAGGGCGACGATATCCGTGACCAATTCGGCGTCAATCAATGGTTGGAACAAAAGCACGTGCTGACCTCACTTGATCTAGCCAAGCGCACGACTATCCTGCCTGGTCTCCGTCAAGTTCGGTGGGATCTCGTCATTGTCGATGAGGCCCATCGCATGTCTGCGTCCGATTCGGAGCACAAGAGTCAGCGCTACCGATTGGGTGAGCTGCTTCGCGATATTAGCGACCATATCCTCTTGTTGACCGCCACACCGCATAAAGGCATCCCGGAAAACTTTAGCCTCTTTCTGCAGCTCTTGGATCAAGACGCCTACGCAGACGTCCGCTCCATCAGGCAGGCGATGGAACGCCGCCACGCGCCGTTCTATCTGCGACGGACCAAAGAGGCGATGGTGTATTTCCCCGAACGGCAGCCGGACGGCAAATGGATTGCCAGAAAGATCTTCACCAAACGTATCCCCCACACGGTGGACTTCAAGATCGACGGCCAAGAGGACCAACTCTATCGCGAAGTCACGGCCTATGTGAAAGCCCAATCCCATAAAGCAGCAGCCCAAGGGGATGATCCGCGCGCCCGTGCGGTGGGATTCCTCATGGCACTCTACCAGCGACGGCTCGCCTCCAGCACCTATGCGCTGCGCCACTCCCTGCAGAATCGTGCCCGGCGTCTAGAGGAAGGCCTGAAACGGGCCCAAGAGCTCGCTAGGCTCGCCCCGCCCGAACTGCCCGATCCCGACGAATTGGAGGAGATGGAGGAATCGCAGCGGGAACGACTGGAAGAAATTCTGGAAGCCATCACGTTGGCGCAGAATCCCGAACAGGCCCGCGAGGAGATCCAAGAACTCAAAGAATTGGCAATGCAGGCGGGGCAGGTCGAAGAGGCCGGAGTCGAGGCGAAGCTCTCTCGGCTCAAAGATGTCCTCCAGGAACAAGGCTTTTTCTATCATCCTGATCAGCGGCTTCTCCTTTTTACAGAGTTCAAAGACACGCTCGACTATCTGGTGAAACGGCTCAAGACCTGGGGTTTCCGCGTGGGATTTATCCACGGCGGGATGAAACCCGGATCGAGAGATGAACCAGGAAGCCGCCTCTACGCCGAGCAGCAGTTCAGGGACGGCGCCATTCAGGTTCTGGTTGCCACAGAAGCAGCAGGCGAAGGCATCAATCTCCAGTGCTGCCACATCCTCTTCAACTATGACATCCCGTGGAATCCCAATCGGCTCGAACAGCGAATGGGCCGCATCCATCGCTACGGACAGGTCAAAGACTGTCTGATCTTCAACTTTGTTGCCACGAATACCGTCGAGGGGCGCGTCTTACAGAAACTGCTTGAAAAACTCCAAGAGATCAGGGACGCACTCGACGACGACGCCGTCTTCAACGTGGTCGGAGAAATTCTTCCCGCGTCGAGACTGGAGAGTGTCTTGCGCGATTACTATTCGGGACGCCTCGGAGATGCGGACCTCGAAGAACGGCTGCTGCGCGATGTGAAAGAGAAACGCTTCCGCGAAATCTGCCAACATGCCTTGGAAGGGCTCGCCTCAAAGAAGCTCAACCTCGAAATGCTGCTCGAACGCCGAGCGCGGGCGCAAGAACGGCGCGTGGTGCCGGAAACGATCGCCCGGTTTCTCCGCGAAGTTGCTCCGCTGGTTCCGTTCACGCTCAAACCGGTTGCCTCGCTCCCGCATACATTCGAGCCAGGAAGTACGCCCCACATCCTTCGGCAGTTTGAGACCAATCCGGATTGGAAATGCCAACCCTTGGCCAACCGATACCCGAAGCTCTCAACCGATCGGGAGACAGCCGAAACGCACAATCTGGAATGGGTGACACCAGGACATCCCTTGTTCGAGGCCCTGCGCCGCCATGGCTTGAATCAGGCTCAAGAGAGTCTCGCGGTCGGAGCCTGCTTCTATTCGCTGGAGCATCCAGCGCCAAGCCGGATTGATTTCTACCGAGCCCGTATCGTTGATGGATTGGGTAATGTCGTCCACGAACGCCTCTTTGCCGTGCAGGTATCGGAAGATGGGGCATGTCGCCTCCATGAGCCCAGCGTCCTCGGGAATCTCCAAGCTGCTCCGGCCCCCAAAGCACTGCCGGGCGTCGCGACCTCCCATGATACCCAGCAATGGTTACATCAGCAGGCGCTTGACCCGTTCCTGGGAGAAGTCCGCGCCGAGCGCTTAGAAGAAGTGGACCGCGTCAAAGCCCATGTCGAACTCTCGCTGCAAGAACTGTTGGAGAAAGAAGATCGGCTCATTGGCCGGTTTGCGGAGGAAGCAGAACGAGGTGTGGAAGGAGCGGCAGGCAGTCTTAAGCTGGCGGAAGACCGACATGCCGTGCTGCTCGCTCGCCGGGAAAAGCGTCGTCAAGAATTGGAACGGCAGCGGTCCCTCACGCTGCAATCCGTGGAGCGAATGACCAGCGTCCTCGTCTTCCCACATCCGGAGCGTAACAAGCCGGAGGTCAAGAATCTGCGGCCCGATCCAGAGACGGAGGCGATTGCCATGCGGGTCGTCATCGAGCATGAACAGGCACAAGGCCGCACGGTGACGGACGTGCATGAAAAGGACTTGGGGTACGACATCACCAGTTTGGATACGCAGTCCGGTGAATTAAGGCTGATTGAGATCAAAGGAATCGGGCACGAGAGCGGCACCGTCTGCCTCACGCCGAACGAGAAGCGGGTGGCCGAAGATCGTCGAGACTGCTATTGGCTGTACGTGGTGACTCACTGCAAATCCCAGCCGCGTCTACAGGAGCCCATCAAAGACCCGGCGCGTCTGGATTGGCACGAGGTCAAGAAGGTGGATCACTACTATCTGTCTGTGGATGCGATGACGCAGCCGATGACCGTGCGCGAGAAATCACCTCCATATGGAAAGAAGGAGTTGTAATCGCCAAGATCAGTGCGATCCTCGGTAACCTATATTCCTTAATAACTGCTTCCACTGTAAGTAGGAGGTGTCTATATTATGAGCATTAAAAGAGCTACGGTTCTGTGGATTGAAGCTGAGCCACTCTCAGGGGGCAGCCATAGTCAGGTGGAATTTCCGGTTGAGGTCGGCCCTTTCTTTGGAGGAAGCTCGAATCCAGCAGTTGGGAATGAAATGGATATTTCTGTGAGATGCGCTGGAATTTCATTCGCCCATAAGAAAATGGATTTCCACCATAACAATGTTTGGCGTCTTAATCTTCCCACTGCGAAACAAGGCTTAGGCCAGTACCGAGACTCATTACTTGTTTTTCAGAAAACTGATGATAGAGGCCGATTTCTTTTATGGAAAGAAATTGTTAAAAGCCCGCTGGGCAAGAAGCTACGGAAACAGGCGAAGAAAAAAGGCCAGATCATCAGAAGAAGGAAGACAACGGGTGGCTTCCGTGAATGTGGTTGCTTCTAATTGACTCAATGCTCATGCCACTCGACCCCCAAGTCAAGCGCCTTGCAGAAAGAGACTTCCCAATAGCACGTGTTTCTGCCTATTCGATAAAAGAGAAGCCAGTAGCTCAAGCACATCCCAAATCCCTTCACCTGTGGTGGGCTAGGCGCCCACTAGGTGCGTGTCGGGCCATGCTCTTAGGACTATTGCTGCCAGATCCGTGTGACCAACTGTGTCCCGAACATTTCAAAAAGAAAGTGCGGGAAATTCTGCCCCAAGTCATTGGAAACATAGGTCCAACCGATGAAGCTCTCAGGAAAGCGCTCATTAGGTTTGTTGGAGAGTTTTCCAACTGGGATGTGTCAGCTGACAGAACTTACCTTGAAGTTTCTCATGCCCTAGTAAAGGCAGTGCATGGTGAAGCGCCACCGCTCGTCGCAGACGCTTTTGCTGGAGGTGGATCCATTCCACTTGAAGCATTACGGCTCGGATGTGAGGCCTTCGCGAGTGATCTAAACCCAGTCGCTTGTCTTATTCTCAAAGCCATATTGGAAGATATTCCACGTCACGGTACCAAGCTTTCTGATCTCGTGTGGAAGATTGGCAGGCAAATCGAAGAGAAAGTTAGTAAAGAGTTAGGTGCTTTATATCCTCGTGATCGTGAAGGAGCCAAACCCATTGCATATCTTTGGGCTCGAACGATTCACTGCGAATCGTCCCAGTGTGGAGCTGAAATTCCACTTATTCGTTCATGGTGGCTCGCTAAATCAGGCAACCACCGGGTTGCACTTCGTTACAGTGTTTGTAGGCCTGAGCGCAGAGAGCAGAGGCCCAGAATTGAATTTGAGGTCGCCAACAATCCTTCTGAGAACGAAATTCCTAACGGAACGATTGTACGCGGCAATGCTGTCTGCCCTTGTTGTGGGAACACAGTCAGCGGGGAGCGAGTACGTGCACAATTAAGGAACCAACGAGGTGGCGGCAATATAATTCTTGATAAGACGGGCTCTCGCTGTGGGGGCGCTCGCTTACTCGCTGTTGTCTGTTCCCCCGCGACGGGCAATGGCAGGATTTATAGAAAGCCCCGTGAAGAAGATTACCGCCCTATTCGAATCGCTGACGAAAGGCTAAGAGAGATTATCGCGCGCGACGAATTTGAGCCAGGCCTATCTATTGTCCCGAACGAGAATCTCCCCCCCAAGGGAACACTAGGTTTCCGGATCCAGAATTATGGCATGACGCAATGGAGGGATCTTTTCAATCAGCGGCAATTACTGGCTCTTTGCACGATATCAAAGCTGATAAGGGAACTTGATGCAGCCGATAGCACAATGGCTAGTGTCAAAGAAGTACTCGCACTATCGGCCGACCGCTTGGTTGATTTTAATTCCACCTTGTCTCGCTGGGCCTCGAACCGCCAAACATCTGCGGCCACCTTTGGCAGGCATGCTTTACCGATGCTCTGGGATTACTGCGAAACTTCACCACTATCTGGATCAACAGGTAGCCTTCAATCGTCTCTTCGAATAGCTCGAGATGTCATAAACGCTACCTTGTGGTCTGGCGCAGAACGAGCGACGGTTGTTGTGGGCGACGCAACAGATATTGCCATTCCTAGCGACTCTGCTGCAATTTGGTTCACAGATCCCCCTTACTACGATGCTATTCCATACTCTGATCTATCAGATTTCTTTTATGTGTGGTTGAAGCGAATGCTCCCCGGACATTCGCTTTTGCGAGACATATTCGATCCACGCAATCCGCTTACACCCAAAGCCGAGGAGGCTGTCCAAGACCGGGAGAAGATCGTAAACGGTCACCCAAAAGATCGCGGGTTTTTCGAAAACAAGGTAGGCCAGGCGTTTTACGAGGGACGCCGGATTCTAAAGGAAAATGGGATTGGTTGTGTTGTCTTTGCTCACAAAACCACCGAAGGCTGGGAGGCACTATTATCAGGCATGATCAAGGCTGGTCTCGTGATCACCGCTTCTTGGCCTATCTCAACTGAACGTCCGAGCAGATTGCGCTCTCAGGCCTCTGCTGCCCTTGCCACTAGTGTTCATCTGATCTGCCGGCCACGATCAGAGGAAACGACCGGCGACTGGGGCGAAGTGTACCGCGAATTGCCAGTTCGCGTTGGGGATTGGATCGAACGATTGCAGTCTGAAGGTGTGCGCGGTGCAGACCTCGTTTTTGCCTGCATCGGCCCGGCGATGGAAATCTATAGCCGGTACTCGAAAGTCGAAGATGCCGAGGGGAGAGTGATCCCGCTCGGTGGAGATCCCACCGCGAGTGAACCATACAAGCGTGGGTTCCTTGCCTACGTCTGGGAAACCGTGGGTCGATTGGCACTCCAACAAGTACTTGGTACAGCCGAAGCTCGCGCGCGCAACGGCGCGGCAGGAGCCGTCGAAGAAGATGCGCGGCTTACGGCTGTCTTCCTCTGGACGCTGCAAAGTACGAGTGGAGAGGGTGAGTCCAAGGTTGAAGGTGAGGACGATGAGGACAGGGATGTAGAGGATAACGAAGAGGATAGTGGTGGGATGAAGAAGAAAGCAAAGGGCTACACGCTGATCTTCGACGTGGTCCGGCGGTTCGCTCAACCGCTTGGAATCCATCTCGACCAATGGGAAGGACGGATCATCGAAACCGAGAAGGGGATCGTCCGTCTCCTGCCGGTGAGCGAGCGGGCGGAGCAGCTCTTTGGCGAAGAAGGCGCCTCTGCCGTTGCCACACGCATTGAGCAGGAGGCCCGCCTCAATCCGCAGATGACGTTAGAGTTTGCGTTGCCGGAGTTGGAAGCACCGGCCCTGAAAGGTCGTGGTCGAGGTAAGAAGGGCAAGGCAAAGTCGATCAAAGAAGTCGGCGACGAAGCATTGACTGCTCGCCGCGAGGCCACAACGCTTGATCGCGTCCATGCGGCCATGTTGTTGCAATCCAGTGGCCGTGCCAATGCCTTGCGCGCGCTGCTCAAAGCAGAGCAGGAACGAGGTCCCGACTTCCTGCGCCTCGCCAACGCCATGTCGGCTCTCTATCCAAAAGACAGCCAAGAGAAACGCCTACTCGATGCGATGCTGTTGGCCGTTCCACGATAACAATGTCTGAAGACACGACTAAGACAGTCTGGCAGGTATCCGGTGGACCTTCCAATCGTTCCTATATCGATCTCTTGCTGAAGCATGGTGTCGCGCTGATTGGACCAGGGGCTATTGGCCCCTGGCATTCCGACCGGAAAGATGAACTGTATGAGGGTCATTTTGTTCGCCACTTCGCGACAGAGGTTCATGTCGGAGACATTGTTCTTCTTCGCCACGGCATGTCAGCGGTTGTGGCCGTTGGATTGGTCGCGAGCGACTACGCCTACCTCCCTCAGTTTGACGACGTGAACGGGTGGGATCTTCAGCATGCGAGACGTGTGAGATGGTTCAAACTCCCTCACCCACATGACTTTTGCGCTCCAGTATTTGGCGCCAGCCCGCCACGCCTCTCCCGTGTGACAAATTCCAATGTGGTCGACTATGCCCGCCGCTTTATTAATTCTCCGCCGCATGACTGGCAGAGTGCCACGCTACCATCACTTCCACCTGCCGAGCTGCTCATGGACGATGTCCCGCCATATCTCATGCATCTCGTCGGCCAAGTGAGAGACCTCTCGGGGTTGTACTGGGACAAGAAGAATTTCGGTGATCCGCCGACCGAAGATGAGACGATATGCCACTTTCTTATCCCTCTTTTGGGCTCGCTTGGATGGCCGCCAGAGTACGTTGCTGTGAAATGGAGAGACATCGATGTGTGCCTCTTTAGTCGCTTACCTCGTCTGCCGGAACACTGCGCTTTTGTTATTGAGGCGAAACGCTTCGGAGAGGGCATTGAGGGCGCACTGGGCCAGGCCAAAGGCTATCTCGAAAAACTTGGAGTTGTCCGCGACATCGTCGTTACCGATGGTATTCGCTATCGACTATATCAAGGCGACAGGGATTTCGAACCGGTTGCATACGCAAACTTAGCTTATCTCAAGCAATCGGCCTTAGCCTTATTCGAAAGGCTACGACGGCAGTAGAGGGGAACCATGAATCTTGATCCTTGGTACAAAGTTGCAACGCCGCGTTCCGAAGTGCAGGATGGCCGGTCATTCAATCCACACGAGTTTGCGATCGCTCTCAATCTAAAATCTAGCGAAGAGAAGCGCCTCCTCGACGCAATGCTGCTGGCTGTGCCAAGATAGGCGTGTCATGATTGTAAGGAGGTAATGATGACTCATTCCGCGTTGAACACACCTCCGGTCCATGATGCGATCGCCGAGATGGTGCGTCGCATTGTGTCCCAGTTTCACCCGGACAAGATCATCCTCTTTGGCTCGCACGCGCGCGGCCAGGCTGGGCCGGACAGTGATGTGGACCTCTTGATTGTCATGCCGGTGGAGGGGTCCAAACGGCGGAAGGCGACCGAAATCGACGGGGCTCTTGCCGATCGAACAATCCCCCTGGACCTCATTGTCGTGACTCCGAACGAGTTTGAGCGGGCCCGTGACCAAATCGGCTCGGTCTTACGACCTGCGGCGATCGAAGGGCGTGTGCTGTATGACCGAGCCGCGTGATGTGGCCCGACAGGTTCGGCAGTGGATCGAGAAGGCGGAGCACGATCTGCGCAACGCGGAACACACCCTCACCATTCGTGACGAGGAGTGCCCGTTCGATACGGTGTGTTTTCATGCCCAGCAATGCGTGGAGAAGTACCTGAAGGGTTGGCTCACATTCAAACGCCTCGATGCCCCACGATCCCATGACCTCGTCGTCTTGCTCAACCTGGCGATCTCAGCCGGGTTGGGCGGACACAATCCACAAGATGTGCAGCCACTCAATCGCTACACCATCGAAGCGCGTTATCCAGGCGATTGGGATCCGATTGATCGGCCCGAGGCAGAGCAGGCCGTCGCCACGGCTCGGCGTGTCCGAGAGTCTATACGGGTATTGTTGCCGCGAGAAGTCCTTCAAGGAGAAAACTGATGGTGTTGGACCCTTGGTACAAAGTCGCGATGCCGCGTCCCGAAGTCCGGGAAGGGCGGTCGTTCAATCCCGACGAATTCGCCATTGCCCTCGAACAGGTCGTGGCCGGCACGGCTCCCAAAGACTATAAAGACCCCGTTCAATTCTTCAATCGGACCTGTTTCACCCGCGCCCTCCAAGAACATGCCGGGATGGTGCTTCAGCGTTTATCTGGAAAGACCGAGAACGCCGCTCCAGTTCTCACCCTCGTCACCCAATTCGGTGGTGGAAAAACGCACACGCTTGCCTCTCTGTACCACCTCTTGGAACACAGTAAGAAAGTCGTCGTTCATGACGGTGTCAAAGATCTGGTGAAACAAGTGGGGCTATCAGATATCCCAAAGGCAAAAGTGGCGGTCTTTGTCGGGAATGCCTGGGACCCACGAGAAGGCCGTGAGACTCCCTGGATTGATCTCGCTCGGCAGTTAGCCGGCGATGCTGGCGTGGCTGCACTTGGACCCGCTGCCAAGACGACGCCTCCTGGCACAGAAACCATCGGTCGTGTGATTGATGCCGCCGGAGGGAGCGCCCTCATTCTGTTCGATGAGGTGCTGAACTTCCTGAATCGCCATCGCACGATGGCAGAGCCCTTTCATGCTTTCATCCAGAATCTGACGGTGGTCATGACCGGCACCCCACGAAGTGCCGCGATGATCAGCTTGCCTCGTAGCCAGGTTGAAATGACCCAGTGGGATCAGGACTGGCAGGACAAGATCACGAAAGTCGTCAAGCGAGTGGCGAAGGATCTCATCGCGAATGATGAGACGGAGATCAGCGAAGTCGTACGGCGGCGTCTGTTTGAGGATCTAGGGCCTGAGAAAGTCCGGAAGGCCGTTGCCAAGGTCTATGCCGACTGGTGTTTTGAACGGCGAGCGCAGTTGCCTTCTGAATGGACCGCAGTCGATACCGCGACTACGGATGCCAAGTCTCGCGACTTTCTTCGCAGTCGATTTGAAGCTTGCTATCCGTTCCATCCGGCCACGCTGTCCGTCTTCCAGCGCAAGTGGCAGGCGCTGCCCCAGTATCAACAAACTCGAGGCACCCTCGCCATGCTGGCGCAATGGATCTCATGGGCCTATCGAGATGCCTATCAACGTGCCAGGCGCGAGCCGCTCATTACCCTGGGATCGGCTCCCTTGGAAGTGTCTGAGTTTCGTGGTGTGATTCTTGGACAATTGGGCGAGTCGCGATTGCTTGGCGCCATTCAAGCCGATCTCACAGATGAGCATAGCCATGCTCGTGCACTCGATGTCGATACCAAAGGCCCCCTTCGGGATATCCATCGTCGAGTGGGCGCGGCGATTCTCTTTGAGTCTTCCGGTGGGCAAGGAGATAAGGCAGCCCATCTGCCAGAGATTCGCTTTGCGTTGGGCGAACCTGAGATTGAGACCACGTCAATCGATAATGCGGCCGTGGCCTTCGAGTCGAAGGGTTATTTCATCAGAAAGGTCGGTCAGGACGGATTCCGGTTTGGTTTCAAACCCACGCTCAAGAAGGTGGTCAGCGATAAGCGCGCCTCCCTAGATGACGACGAGGTGCAGAAAGCCGGTTTGATGGTGGTCAGGAGAGAATTTGAGCGTGGTGCGACCTTGCCGATTGTGACGTTTCCAGAAGACGGCACGGCTATCCAGGATACTCCTCGCTTGACCCTCGTAATTCTCGATCCCGAATCTGAATGGCGTGGCAACGGCACTCTTCGAAGCACCATCGCCGCATGGACCAAGCAGCGCGGGAAATCGCCCAGGCTGTATCCAGGGTCCCTGATTTGGTGCGTCCGGAAGCCAGGCCGTGATCTGAAAGATAAGCTGGAGATGTGGCTGGCCTGGAAACGTGTGGAAAAGGATCTTACGGACGGCACTCTTGCGGGCGAGTTCGAACGGGCGGACCGGTTCGAGGTGGGAAGCAAGGTTCACGATTCGGAAGAACTCGCCAGAGATGAAGTGTGGGCGAGCTATCGCTATGTGGTACTGGCGGATAACAAGGAACAAGACGGCTTGAAAGTCATTGACCTAGGGGCCGGCCATGCGAGCAATTCCGAAACGCTCTGCGGAAGAGTGCTGACGGCTTTGAAGTCTCAAGCCCTGCTCAACGAATCCCCTGGTGCGAGTTATCTCGAAAGAAAATGGCCCCAGGCCTTCAAGGAGTCCGGCTCGTGGCCACTCGTTAGCCTCCGTCAGGCATTTCTCAATGGCTCAATGGAGCGGTTAATCGATCCCGATGCATATCTGCGTCGCTGCATTCCAGACTTTGTCACGCGCGGAGATTTCGGTCTCGCTTCAGGTCAACAGCCTGGCGGCACCTATACGCGGCTCTGGTTTGAAGAGATGCTGCCGACGGATGAAGTTGCCTTTGATGCCGATGTCTACTTGGTCCTGAGGTCAAGAGCTAAGGCACTCAAGACAAGAGCCCAGACGCCTCCTGATGTTGGGGAACAGCCTCTTCCCTCTGAACTGCAGCCGACTACTCCTCAACCAGAGGCACCCAGCATGACGGCCATTGCTACTAAGAGGACGCTGCACATTACTGGTTCAATTCCTCCGGAGGTCTGGAATCGTCTGGGAACCAAGCTTCTCCCTAAGTTACGCAGTGGCTCCGACCTTCGCCTTGGTTTGGACTTTACAGTAGACTTTGATTCCGATCAGATAGGCTCATTTCAGGCCGAACTCCGCCAGGTGCTCCAGGATCTTAATCTCTCGCAGGCGGTGCACATCGAGCTCAGCTAGCGTGTAATCGAAGGAGGTCCAACACCATGGCTCTGGTACGGTGCAGTTCGTGCGGTATTAAGCCTCCGGGGCGAGGAGGCTAGAAACGCACCTATGCTCGTAGCGTGCTGCCTGTAGGACATCCAAACAGTGGCGTAATCTGCGGCAGCCCGTCTTGCAACCAGCCTGGATTGATCTGGTCAGAAAAAGATGACGTGCTGACGGGGAATGATGACGATGTGTTTGTCGTCGGTCATGGAAATATGTTTGCCTTCTCGAAGGAGATAGAAGCCCACGCGTTTGAGGGCTCTCACGACGCGTTCATGAGAGACCTGCGGCAGCTTGGTCATGCGCCGACTTCGACGGTCCGCAACTTCTTGAGGCGTTTCAGATCTTCGATGCTGGCGAGGTAAGTCTTGATGGCGTCCTTGATATTCTCCAAGGCTTCTTCTTCCGTCTCGCCTTGTGAGACGCATCCTTTGAGAGTCGGACAGTACACCACGTACCCTCCGGCTTCAGAATCTTGTTCCAGAACGATAGGATATTCCATATATGCCTCGTAAGTCTGACGATTGGGAAGAATTATAACAGAGTACGGGAGCCAACCTCGAATCCGCTCGAACAATTCCCCCTGGAATCAACGACATTGCCGTGATTGTGTCGTGGAATGTTCACCATATGGTCAATGTGGAACGGAAGCGTAAGATAAACAGCGTGAACTTGCGAGAAGGGTTTAGCGTCCAGTAGAAGATTTCATGAGACTGTCGGCCTGAGGCGGCAGGAATCCTTGGTAACCTCGGTGGCGTTCAGCCAACTCCAAGACGGAGAACGGTTGCCCATCGACGGTTTCCGGCGCCGAAAAGATTTGCCTGAGCGGCCCACCCGCAGCTCCGACGATCTTGCCGGCGAACACTACACCCTTTTGCTGCAGCCGAGCGACGGCCTGTTCGATCTCTTCCACCCGAACGGCCACATGGTGAAAGACCTTGTCACCGAATGTATCGACCCAGCCGGGAATGATGCTGGTCTTACCTCGTGCATCGGGATAGGCTTGGTCTACGAATAGGGCAGGGTAGCCGGTCTTGCGGTAGACCTTCGCGTACCAATCGTCGTACTGCAGGGTTTCATCATAGGTATAGCCCAGCTTGACGAATGGCTCAGCTCCACGGTCGATATCGAGCGTTCGAATCGTGACATGATCAATGACCGGCGAAAAGCCTACGCCGGTCTCGTCAAGCATTGTCTTCAGAGCTCCTGCCGCCCGGTTACGAGCGATATAGGCCGCCACCATCCTTTCCATGAGATCATCGAGTTCATGAGCCTGATCCATTGGTCGCACCTCGTTCAAGATCCGAACTTAATCCCTTGCGCCAGTGGTAATTCTGTTCCCCAGTTGACCGTGTTGGTCTGACGGCGCATATAGGCTTTCCAGGAATCAGACCCTGCTTCGCGGCCTCCTCCTGTGTCCTTCTCCCCTCCGAACGCTCCGCCGATCTCGGCTCCAGAGGTTCCAATATTGATGTTCGCAATCCCGCAATCGCTTCCGGCAACCGACAGAAACCTCTCGCTGTGGCGCACATCGTTCGAAAACATCGCCGACGAGAGTCCCTGGGGAACGTCGTTCTGTATCTGAATGGCCTCGTCGATGGTCTGGAAGGTCATGACATACAGAATAGGGGCGAAGGTCTCACGCTGCACGATGGGCCATTGGTTTTGTGCCCTGATGATCGTCGGTTCAACAAAATACCCGGGCCGATTCAACACATGTCCGCCGAAGAGAACCTCCCCTCCTTCCTTCTTGATTTCATCGAGCGCGGCACGATAGCCCTCCACGGCCACATGGTCGATGAGCGGCCCCAGGAGCACGTCTTTTTCCAGCGGATTGCCGATCTGCACTTGGGCATAGGCCTTCACGAGCCTGCCGACCAATTCCTCGTAGCGTGACTCGTGAACGATCAAACGTCTCGTTGTCGTGCATCGCTGCCCGGCGGTTCCGACGGCTCCGAATAGGATAGCGCGCAGGGCGAGGTCCAAATCGGCAGTCTGATCGACGATGACGGCATTGTTGCCGCTGAGTTCCAGGAGGGTTCGGCCCAATCGTTGTCCGACTAAAGAAGCGACTCGTCGACCGACCGGCACCGACCCGGTAAACGAGATCAGCGGCAAACGTTCATCCTGCACCATCTGCTCGGCAAGAGCCGGCTGGTCGGCAATGAACAGCGAAAAAATGCCCGAATAGCCCTGTTGCTGCATCACGCGATTACAAATTTGCTGCACCGCGACGGCACAGAGCGGGGCCTTGGGCGAGGGTTTCCAGATGACCGTATCGCCGGCAATCGCGGCCACAAACGCATTCCAGGCCCACACGGCAACAGGAAAATTAAACGCGGTGATGACGCCGACCGGTCCTAACGGATGCCACTGTTCACTCATCCGGTGGGCCGACCGCTCGGACTGCATCGTGACGCCGTAGAGCATCCGCGACTGGCCGACGGCGAAATCCGCCATATCGATCATCTCTTGCACTTCCCCATCGCCTTCGGCCTTGATCTTGCCGACTTCCAGCGAAACCAGCGTCCCCAATTGGTCCTTCTTTTCGCGGAGGGCTTGGCCGATCAGTCGGACGATCTCGCCACGCTTCGGTGCCGGTACCACTCGCCAGGTGCGGAAAGCCTCAAGCGATTCTTTCACGATTCGCTGATAGTCCGCTAAAGAACACGGATACACTCCGGCTATCTGCTCGCCTGTTGAGGGATTGATCGACGACAGGAGGGACCCATCATTACGACCGGACCACCAGCTATTGCCGGTACTTCCGCCGGAATTCACGGCTTGGATGCCCAGGTCTCTCAGCGCACTGTGTATTGTGCTCATCGGAAGCAGGCTCCAAAATCATTGTCCAAGAAATCTTTCAACAATACGGATTCCTGAGTGACGAATCCATGGTACGCCGATGGATGGGTCAACACAAGATCCATGACGCAGCAGGCACTGGATGCGGTCGTCACTTGGATCGCCGACCAGAGTTTGCCCTTGATGCACTGCGGATACACTTTCTTCACATAATTTTCCTCAAAGAACCCATCTTCGTTTCTTCCCGTGACCGAGGCATAGATCAAGACGACGTCCTGGAGGGTTTGGGGAACGGCATGTTCCAGTATTCGCTTCAGGGTCTCTCGGTCTTCATTGAGTTTGAGGTCCTTCATCAACAGGTGGATCTTTTCGCAGTGGCCGGGATAACGGAGAGTTTTATAGTTCATCGTTCGAACTTTACCGACATAACTGTCGGCCAAGGTACCCAATCCACCAGAGGTGTTGAACGCTTCGTACAGCAGCCCATCCAGCTCGATCGTTTCGTAGCCTTCGAGCGGTTGCAGCTGGACTTTCTCACCTGCTTCTATGCCGTAACACACATTGCCGTATTCATTAATGAGTCCATCAGTGGACCAGGTGAGCGAGTACTTGAGGGCATTACTCGGATGGACGGGCAGCGCGCCCACCCGCATCTTGACCGTATCCAGCGTTTCAAAGTGGGTCATCAGTTCGTGCGCCACGATACTGATGAAACCAGGTGCGAGACCACATTGCGGCACAAAGGCATGCGGGGCACCAGCGCTCAAAACCTTGATTTGGTTCGTCACTTCGACATCCTCCGTCAGGTCGAAGTAGTGCAGATTATGGGTCAAAGCCAGTCCGGCGACGGTCGGATTACAGAAATAGGGAAGGCTCGAGAGAACGGCGTCGAATTGATGAACTGAGAGATAGGTCCCGACTGCATCCGGATGCCGTACATCCAGCAGACATGGGGTGACCCGTTCCAAACCGAGATCTTCGACCAGATGCTTCGGCGCATCCAAGGTCATGTCGCCCAGATGAACCTCGTACCGGCCATGTTGATTGAGCAGGCAGGCAATCAGAGATCCGATCTTGCCGGCACCGAGGACGAGCACACGATTCATCATGACGCATTATACTCTACCCTGGAATTCTGACACTCGCTTTGAGAAATGGTGCGCCCGACAGACCGAGTCGTCACTGTTGATCGAGAGCATCGACGACATACTGCAGACGGTTGGTCGGTTCCGTTGTCGTCTGACTGTACCGGCAAGGAGGAATATCGGCCTGCAGTCTTCGTAAGAGCGTCGCCATCTTCATCGTGCCGGGCACTTCGCAGATCCAGACATGCATGCCGGATTCCAGCTCATCAAAATGACGCAGGACGCGAAACCCTGGCTGCTCCATAAAGTAGGCGGAGAGAAAACCGTTCACAGCCGTCACGACCCAGGGATGTTCCTTGATATAGCGGTAACTCAGCCGCAGTTCCGTCATCGAGACTTGCTCTTCAGACTCCATCGCCGCACTCTATCAATTCGGACTATGACCCCGCCACTACCTCAATGGAATGTCTGTGTGTTATTGAGCTTGACCGGAAGGTGCAGCGGGTGGTGAAGCGAGCGACCCACCGAACTGAGCGGATCGAAAGGATTCGTGCCACGACAACAATTGCCAGATGCCGTTGCGACGTTCGAGAACCCCGGTTTCCCGCATCGGGAGCACGGTCCGTTTCAATGCAGGTCCATCGGCAACATAGCGGATATAATCAAGTTCCATCGCATACCAGGCCACGTCTCCCTTGGTCCACACCGTAAGTTCATGAATCGGAATCTCGATCTTCTGAGAATTGACGAATTCGTCTCGCATTCCCTTCTCAAGCTCCGTCCAGCCGATGTACTTACGTCCGGCGACCGCGTAACTGATGATATCGTCATCGTGTGCCATCAGTCGTGAAAGCGTCGGGAGGTCTTTTTCGGCGTTGGCGCGCACCATCCGGCGGATGGCCGACTCTGGATCATCTGAGGGCTCGGACGCGATTGTGGCGGTCGGGACAGTCATGAACAGAGTCAGACCACACCAGGCAAACAGTCTGAGACAGGTCATGGAGAACTCTCTTTCATCAACAAACTCAAGTTCCCGCCCTGTAGGTCATCAATCACGGGAATGAAGGAAGAATCAAATCAACGTTCCCATCGATACCCGACGAGAAACGGCATGACCGTCAACACGCCGAGCGCGCCGATGGGAATCGTTCCAACAGCAGCGTCTTGACTGGTGACGTACCCCTCGAACGACAGACTCTGAAGGGCTTGTATGACTGTCCACTCCGAGATCAGCATGAGGCAGAGGGCCACAAGTCCAACACCGAGGCGAATGCCGGGCAGGGGAGGCAAGGTGAATCGGTCTACCACCCACCGCGCCCCGATCATGGTGGCGAGAAGCACGTTCGGAATCTCCAGTATCTCGGCAAGTTTCTCGCCGACATGCAGAGCCACCACTTGTAGGCGAATGACCTCCAGAACAAACTCCGCTCCGACCGAGACCAGGAAATAGATGGTGCCGGCCTTCAGCACCTGCACAAGACCATGCGGTCTCTCGCTACCGGGTGTGTGATCCGGCACGGGACTCACAGGATATGTCGCATCGCTGAGTGGGGAGTCAACTCGGCGCCTCCTTATGTAGACCAAATGTAGACCAAGGGATAGCCGATTATTTTTGGTAGGTCAGTCTAGCGGAAAATCACGGACAGATCTATGGCCTGAAGAATGTGGAACGGCGAGGGAGCCTCATGGCCTGACAACCCTGAGACCCCACCATCCTGGGGGCGTAGAAGGAATGACGACTGATAACATTCCGCGCTCTCTACGAGGCGTTGGGAGGCAAGTTGATCAAAGACGGTTTCACGAACCAGCAGGACCTTGATGCATACGTGAAGCATCAACACCTCGTCCTGCCGGTCGTCGATCAACAAGGGCAGCGAGCGTTCAGTACAAGATGGAAGGGAGAAAGGAACCGGCAGGCTTCTGATACAGTCCGAGGCTCATGAGCGTCATGGGTTGGACGACCCGCAGGCCATGACTCAGGCACCATTGGAACAATTCCGTGTTTCGGGTCGGCAGCAAGAATCCTGGTCCGGTAAAGGCCGGCGCAGCTCCGATCAGAGCCTTGAGTTCTTCGTTCGTTCGACCGACTGCATGTCCAAAGAAACCAAGCCCCGTGGCATAGCCGGTAATCCGACCACCGTGCTCCACAACCGTCGCTGTCCCATCGACAACCGCATGGGTGACCTCACCACGCCGATCGTGACCATGCACCATGCGACAGACGGCATTGCACGCCTCCAGGTCGTCCAGGCTCGCTTGACGGACTCGATAGCCGGATAGCTCCAGCTTGAGAGGTGGGCCCTGCAGAGTGGAAAGCGACTCGCGCGCTTGAAATCCCAGCTTGGTGTACAGAGACAGTGAACGGTTATGATAGGCGGCCTGGACAAGCCGAACACCGACCTGATGCCGATTCTCGGCTCGGTCCAAGACCGACCGCATCAACCGGCGTCCCAGTGAGGCGTTCTGTGCCGCTGGAGGGACTGTGATCGGACCGACACCCGCAATCACATCACCTTCCCAGAGAAAATTACTGCGCACGATTTGGCCGTCGCATTCCCCTACGACCGAGAAAATGTCTGACCGTCCCAGGATCATCGTGTACAATCCGATCGCGATCTCGACGGAGGGAAAGTCTGGTGGAAAGCTATGTTGCTCGGCAATCGCCTTGAATGCCTCGTAGCCGATCCTTCCGCAGGCCGGGGCGTCAGCAGCAGTGCCAGATCTGAATGTCACGTGCATGGGTCTGGCTATGAACGGGGACAAGCTCGTAGGCCGGTCAAAAGTGACATCGCGCGATTCGAGCGATCCATTTGCATGGACAGCATAGTTCCTCTGTTATCACAGCGGCAACCGGGGTTTCAATGGATGTGCAACCGGGTGATTGGCCGATTTTCATGCGTTTGCCAGTGATCTCGTAGAGATTCTCGCCCAAAAAACATTCTCGACCATTTTGTTATGATCTTTGCTCTTCTTATTGGGTGCGGCGGCGACTGGTTTTGCGTGCGCGGTGATGCACAGTACAAGATCCAACCCTCCTTCTATCGAAATCCGAGCGAGGTCATCGTTGGGAGGGCAATCTGGCCAGTCACGTTAGTTTTTCAACAGCCTGCTATAGATGGTCTTCCAATCCGTGCATCAGCTCATGAACGAGCCGGCCTGTTCTCTCATGGGCTCGTAGTGTGCATCCTGTGTTGTAAGGAGTGTTTCGAGGCTCTTTCCTTGACTTCATTCCAAAGCAGGGCCAGCTGGCCCTCTTGAAATAAACCTGGGATCAACACCGACATAACGGCACTCCCATAGGCGTTACGAGCAGGCATAGGGTGAGTGTCATCACCGAGCACATCGGATAATTCGCTCCACAGGTCGAGGTAGTAGTCTTTCCTGTGATCAAAACTCTTGAGGATGGGGATGAAGGTTTCCGTGATGACCAGCCGGGCATCCTTCGAGAGGGGCTGAAGCCAGCCTTCGCGGAGACCCACTTCCCGATAGATCCGAGGGATCAGGACATCTTTCAGCCCAATGCCGTCGATTCCAAGGACCTGGCAGACCTCCGAGAGGATATCCTCGTCATACTTGTTCAGATAATAAATGGTCTGTCTGGGAAAACTCTCGGCTGGAAGCACCAGCGAGTCGGCATGGTGCTGCAACCGAGCGAGCTTCTCCTGCATCGTGCCGGTTGAAGGAA
The DNA here is from genome assembly GCA_029194675.1 of Nitrospira sp. Taxonomy (NCBI): domain Bacteria; kingdom Pseudomonadati; phylum Nitrospirota; class Nitrospiria; order Nitrospirales; family Nitrospiraceae; genus Nitrospira; species Nitrospira sp. Next base: position 567,509 of record JARFXP010000002.1, read on the forward strand.
GTCCGAGATCCTGCAGCCATTCGGAGAGTTCCTTGGACATAGAAAAATTGAGATAGCAGTCAATGAGTCTTGCCCTCAGCTCCTTGTTCTCCGGAGATAAAACCGCCATCGGTCCGCTATGCTCGTCTGCTTGATCGAGCCTTCCTGAAACGGCTTCCTCGAATCTCATCTCGTCCGATGCCTTCACCTTGGCGCCACAGAAAGGACAGAACTGAGCTTTCAGCGGGAGCGCGGCATCACAATGTGTGCAATCCATGACGACCTCCCACGCAGGGCCGGAAAACTTGTTCCGCGACTCTGCTCGATTTATCCCAACACCCAGATAGCCGTTCCGGACAGATCCCGCAATAACCGATCGGTGATGCTGCTACTAAAGAGTCGCTTGGTGCCAGTCGTTTCATGACGTGCGACGACGATGGTGCCATAGGCTCCGGATTTTGCCTCGTCGATAATCGTGTCGGCAATATCGCGCTCGTGTCCGAACTTGAGTGTGACGTGATCGATGGGGAACCCGGTCTGCCCCAGTCGTTCTAGTGCTTTGAGCAGGATGGGATATTCGACAGCTCCCTCCATCCGTACCCACTCCTCCTGATCTTTGCGTAACTGCGTTCCCAGACTGTTCTCGACCTTCGGATTCTCGGAGCCGCCGTGCTCCATCAACTCACGAGGCATCGGTTTCAGCACGTGAAGCAGCGTCACGTTCACATCGCAGGTGTCCCGGAGCAACGAACCCACGTAATGCATCGCATGAAGCGATTGATCCGAATCATCCACGGCCACGAGGATTTTCTTGGGGAACGTTCCGATCGTGTGGGCCTGCTGTCCTGCCGAAGGCAATGCATCTGGTTTGGTTATCGTAGCCATGATGTTCACCATCTCTCAGGGTGACGAAGGTCTATGTTTCTCGCCGCACCTCCCCCCTTCTTTCGCGAAAGGATTCTGCGTCAGGCGCTTCGGAGGCAAGACGACCGGTTGGTGTAGAAGAGGCCCGTCTCGTGGGTTGTGATCAGACTCCTGATCGGAAGACTATCGTGATGCTCCTTGAAGATCTCGTGACAAGCGACCGACCAGAAGCCCGCTCTCACATCGGCGGGCCACTGTGAACTGGTGGACTGAGCGGTTCCATTGCGCCCCTCCTTGTGGAACGATTGGCCGACGACATCTGGCACATGGAACAGACTTCAGCCTATTCCCATAAAGGAAGTAAGTCAACGCTCGGATCCGGCCATGTCAAGCCAATTTAGAAATGTCCTCTTCTTCCCACCAGTAGAAATATCCGGTTTCTGTTCCGGCCGCCGCCGGGTGTGGTCCTCGTTCCTGCCGCCAGCGCTTGCGCCACGGAGGGGCCGGTTTCGGCGTGACCGGGCGGTGGGAGCGGGGGCGTGGTGCGGCCTTCGCCACCGTCACCGACCGCGCGGCGATCGCGTGAAAGTCGAGCGCCCGTCCGAACTAACTCTGGGGTTCCTCCCCGGCCAGCTGCTCCGCCACCGTGGGCGCAGCCGGTGACTGGTAGGTCGTAGGCTTGTCCGCAGAGACAGCCAGCGGAATCCCATAGCGCTGGAAGCTGTCCATGGCTGGGATCGTCCCTTCATAGTCATAGAACCGGGCATACACTCGACTGGAGGCATCATCGATGTACGCCATCAAGACGCACGCCGGGCCGCGCCCCTCCAACCAGTCATGGTGCGACCCATCGAGTTAGACCAACTCGCCGACATGGGCCTTCCGCGCGCGCCAGGCCCGATGCGGCCGCTTGCGTCGCCGGAAGTGCGTCACGCCCTTGGCGTGCAGCCAGCACCGTAGGGGTTCGTCGCTGACGGAGAGCCCATGCCGCTCAGCCAATTTCTCCGCCGCCAACGTTGGCCCCAAATCACCATACCGCTCCTCATAGAGCTTCAAGACTTTCGCCTTCCTCTTCTCAGAAATCCGCCGGTTCGATGGCTTCCCCCGCCCCCGATGGACCAGCCCCGGTCACCTTCCTGCTCCACTCGCCGCAGGAGGCGCCGGATCTGACGATCCGTCAGCCTCAGGAGCTCCCCCGCCTTCTCCTGGGTGATCGGCTTCTCCATCGCTTGGCGAATGACGTGCACCCGCCGTAGTTCTTTCCCGCTCATCAGGACCCTGTCCTTCTCTCTGACCATCCCGCCCTCCTTGTGAGAGCGGCCAGTCTACCAATGCAGAGGACCTTTCTACTGTGGTCAAACCGGACATTATCATGTTGGGATTACATATTACTGACCTATGAGTAACAGTCGTGGCGCAGAACTGATGGCGGAGGCATGCGCCGCCAGCCCGGCGAACGGGAAACCGATATTGCTTCTTCATCTTTCATCTGAGGCTATTTTTGGTGACAACGTGCATGGGAGGAAGTACACAGAAGAAGCTGAGCAACAAACTAACAAATCCGACTTTCACCACATTCAATTGCGACGCAGTTCAGAATTGACAACTCAAGGCATTGATGATCAAGATGTTTCTTGACCTGGTTTTTGAGATGCACTGGCTACTGCGGAATCCGGGTTCAGAATTGACAACTCAAGGCAATGATGATCAAGATGTTTCTTGACCTGGTTTTTGAGGCGCATCGGCTACTGCGGAATCCGGGCTAAGTTAGGAGGCATACACGATGAAAGTGGTGTTGTTTTGTGGTGGCCAAGGGATGCGCTTAAGAGAATACTCGGAAACGATTCCGAAGCCCATGGTTCCCATCGGGTACAGACCCATTCTATGGCATGTGATGAAATATTATGCCCACTTCGGTCACAAGGATTTTGTGCTGTGTCTTGGACATGCCGCTGATGTCGTCAAGAATTACTTCTTGAACTACGAAGAGGCCGTTTCAAATGATTTCGTGCTTTCCCAGTGCGGGAAACGCGTTGACCTGTTGAGTACGGATATCAGCGACTGGCGAATCACATTTGCCGACACCGGGCTCAGCTCCAACATAGGTCAGCGATTGCAAGCAGTGCAAAAGTATCTGGACGGGGAAGAGTTCTTTCTCGCCAACTATAGCGACGGGCTTACGGATCTTCCGCTGCCGGCTCAACTCGATCGGTTTTTCAAAGAGGACAAGATCGGCAGTTTCGTATGTGTGAAGCCGCGCCTGAGCTATCACATTGTAACGTTGAACGGACTGGATGATATCGAGAAGATTGAGGACATGAACCAGACCAATCTTTGGATCAATGGTGGATGCTTTATCTTCAAGAAAGACATTTTCCGTTATATTGGCCCGGGAGAGGAACTGGTTCGGGAACCATTCCAGAGATTGATCAAAGAGAAGCAGCTCATCGGGTATAAATACGACGGTTTCTTTGCCTCCATGGATACGTTCAAGGATAAACAAGCTTTGGATGAGATGTATGCGCATGGTGATGCGCCGTGGGAGGTGTGGAAACCACGTCCTGAGAGAAAAAGCAGCCTCTCCTAGTGTCCTGAGTCTGAAGTCCGCATTATAGTTTTTGCAAGCAGCTGTTTGATTGATAATGACTTTACACGTTCGATTTATTCAACCCATTTCAGACTCAGGACACTAGCCATAGTCGGCTTTCTTGTTGTCCTCCCGATTCCTGTGAAAACCAACACCACGATTCAGCTTGCTCACAGACGATTGAATATTCTGTGCATCGGAGCTCATCCCGACGACATTGAGATTGGATGTGGCGGGACGGTTCTCAAGCTCCTGCAGACCCATCCCGGTAGTCGTGTTGTGTGGGTGGTCCTGACGGCAAGAGGAGATCGTAAGAAAGAAGCGGTGAAAAGCGCGGCCGCATTTCTTCGGAGAGCAGAGTCTACGAAACTCGTCACCAAATCCTTTAGGGAAAGCTATTTGCCGTATCATGGGAAGGAAGTAAAGGAGTATTTCGACACGCTTCCGCATGTGATCGATCCTGACCTCATTTTTACCCATTATCGTCACGACCTCCACCAAGACCACCGCGCCGTGTGCGAATTGACGTGGAATACGTATCGTCGCCATCAGATTCTCGAGTACGAGATTCCAAAGTACGACGGAGATTCGGGCCAGCCGAATTTGTTCGTGCCGCTTCCAGACGATATCGCTCAGGCCAAAGTCAAGCTGCTTATGGAGGGATTCGCAACACAACGCAGCAAACAATGGTTCACGGAAGATACCTTCTACGGACTCCTCCGGATTCGAGGGATCGAATCTCCCAAGTCAACCAGGTACGCCGAGGCCTTCTACGCAAGGAAAGTTGTGCTTGAATAGGCCGGAAACATTGAGGGACGGATGAAATCAAAAGTCGGAGGCTGGGCCCAGATTGAGAGGAAGGGGGAAAGTCTCGCCACACTCAAGCGACTTGTGCCACGGTTTCCGCCTGCGCTGCCGCACCAGGTATCTTGATAAGGCGATGAGCGGGGCCGCGGGCGTGCACGCGTCGCTCAGATGTCCTACACCAGTATTCCCATCATCCCATGACCATTCTGGTCACCGGCGGCGCCGGGTTTATCGGTGCCAACTTCGTTCTTGACTGGCTGGCGCAACACGAGGAGCGCCTGATCAATCTCGACAAGCTCACCTATGCGGGCAATCTGGACAATCTTGCCGGCCTCCAAGGGGATACGAGGCATCTGTTCGTGCGAGGCGATATCGGTGATACGGCGCTCGTCGATCGACTGCTGGCCGAGCACCGTCCTCGTGCGATGATCAATTTCGCGGCTGAGAGTCATGTCGATCGCTCCATTCACGGTCCCGGCGAATTCATTCAGACCAACATCGTCGGTACCTTTCACTTGCTTGAATCCGTGCGGGCCTACTGGGAAGCGCTGGAAGGTGAGGCCAAAGAGGGCTTCCGTTTTTTACACGTGTCCACCGACGAAGTTTTCGATAGGCCTCGTGCTGCGGACCGGTTCAAGGACAGGTCATCGCATTTCATGGACAAACAGGGGTGTCAATTGGAGTTTCGCCCTGACCTCCTTTCTTCGGATGCAGTCTTGTTGAGCTCGATACAGATTCTATAGGCGGTGAGACCGGCGTGGAGCGGAGCTGATGCGCGTGGACCAGGAGTTTCTGTCGATTGGGCACGCCGACCTTGTCGAAAATGCTCGTCATGTGATGCCGCACCGTACTATCGCTAATCGACAGCGTGTAGGCAATATCTTTGTTCGAGAGTCCCTGTCTCACCAAGCAGATAATCTCGCGTTCCCGCTCAGTCAAGGCCTCGGGCCAGGCCGGCGGCTGTGGGTCTGAATCGACCTTGTCCTTGAAGGGGGTCGCGAGGCCCAATCCTCTCGCAGGGGTATGGGGTTTCACGGGGGCATACAGCGACTCAATTATCGCGAGCACGACCTCAGGCGGTTGAACCTTGAGGATGATGCCTTCGACGCCGAAGACAAACGCCTCGCGCATGCGGTCCTTGTCCTCGAGCCCGCACAACAACACGACCTTACTGGTCGGGGCAGACTCTCGAATCTGTTTGATGGTGCCGAGGGCATCGCTCTGGGTCTCCAAATCCAGGATAAATATGTCGGGTCGGCTCTCGGCGAAGAGCAGGTCATGTGTCCTTCCCTTGTGCAGGTGCACAACCATCGGGATGGTCGCGCTCCTCTCGAGAATCTTCTGCAAGCCCAACCACACGAGACACTGACTGCTCAGTATCGCGATCGTGAGGGTCGGCATCGCGACGACGGTGTCGGTCATGAAGTCTCCTTAACAGAACAGATAACTGGGTGAGCTACAGGACTCATGCTACGGTTTCGATTGTATGTCGTTGGACACAAAAAGGCCCATGTGCCACACGAATGGTCACACGTAAGCACCGCCAACCAGCGAGTGCCAGGGTTGTTTCAGACATATCACTTACTTCCATTCCCATTTCATTTCGCGATCATCATTCTGCGAAACAATCTTGCGATAGATTCTAAGGTTAAGAACGGACGCACGTAGAGACACTTCTACGGAGTCTGAGGCGGTTGTTGCTGGATAGGGGGGTGCCAGGGTGATCGATCATCCTTCGCGGGCCAGGTCATCAGCTCGAAGAATTTTTGCAGGAGGCTTGCCGATCGGACTGCAGCCATAGGGTTTTTCTGGAATGGGCTAGATTCGTCTTCATTGTTCCCAAGCGGGATCGCATAGCGAAGTTCGACATGGCTTGGTCGTACGACACCGCTGAGGGCCAGCATGTGAAGGGCCTTCCGTTTTTGTCGAGTGCCCTCGATATACGATCGCAGTTGACGTAGCGGCATACGGTAACCTCCATTTTCATTAGCCCAAATTGCTCAAAGTCAGATCCATAGGATGCTCTTGAAGTCTGTGTCGAGGCTTCGCGGATGACCGCATCGGCGGCAACGAACAAATAGGCTCGAGTCGTTGGGTGTCCCGGAAGCTCGTAGGACAAGTTGGTAGGTCTTGCCTCCACAGAAAGGGCACGCTTTTCCAGGAAGGTTCTGTCGTATGGGTCCTAGCCGGTTGAGTTGTCTTTCCATTATCCGCCCCCCCAATCCGTTAGCTATGATGTGATCGGTCCGGTGTCAGAATAGGGTCATACTCGGTGCGACGGAAATACCCTGGATGCATGCTCATTTCGGGCCAACGAGGAATGATCAATCCTGGCTGCACTATGGTCGTCACCGGGAGAGGCAAAAATCTGGGTGAAGGAAGATTTCTTCTGGAGGGAGAAGAAATCTCTCGCTGCTCGCAGGTGGGCATCCGCAAGGAGCTACCTTCACCCGGGTATTATTCCATCAAATGCATTCGTTCATGACAAGCTCGTAGTTTTCCTAGTCTGACGGCCGTTGAATGTTGGAGTTGATATCACGCGCGAATCATGATTTGTTTGTCCATCCTCGCTGACGTCGGCAAGGGGTTTTCTGCTGGAGCCACGAACTGCCGGAGCCGTGCTTGGTCCGTAGGTGAAACAAGCAGAAGCTCGATCTTGATCCACTCATTCTTGACCCACTGAACCTCTGCCAATTCGATCGTGCTATAAGCGTTTTCCTCGGGGAACCACAGACGGAGTTTGACATAATCTCCTGGCCGCAGCTTTTCAGGATCTAGGATGACAGGATGAGAGGACGATAATTCATACACGCAACCATCGCCCCTCAAGCCGTCGCGTCCCTTCGAAAGCATACAATCGATCCCAATTGTTGATAGGAGTCCTGGCGGCATGCTCTCTCCTCTCGTGGAAAATCTGAACAGTGAGAACACCGTAATACAGGAGTGGGCGTGAGGGCTACTATCCTGGCAGGTGGAAGGACCTACCTAAAGAGGCATTCACCATGATTCTCCTCTATTGCAGAATTGAGAACGGCATGGGCACATAAACATTTTAAAAAATAATGATTTATAAATTTTATCTAATGCCATGGAGCCTCGCTGAAATCATGCAACCAAATTTTACCTCCCCGTTGGCAACCAACTGACATTGGTTGGGATAACTTTCCTTTGTTGCATCTGATGAGCGCGCTTGATCAAACGTTCTGGCCAGTTGCCTGGACGAATAATAGATGATTTCGCTGAATCGCCCGCGCCTGAAATAAAGCAGTTCTCTATAATACTGTAATACTGTGTGCGGTCTTTAATGACTCACTCATGTCCATGGTCTGTTGAGGGCCTGTTGCGAGCGGAAGAAGGTCGCTCAAAAAGCAACCTTGCTCCCGGCTTGAAGGTCAGGTAGTACCAGACCCATTCCGACATCACTCGGAATCGGTTCCGGAAGCCGATCAGGAAGAAAATGTGCACCACGCACCAGAGCAGCCAGGCGAAGAGTCCTGAAACATGGACCCAGCCGAACTGCGCCACGGCTTGCGCACGGCCGATCGTCGCCAGGATGCCACGGTCTGTATAGGCAAATGGTTGGCGCCGGCCTGGATCAATGTCATCATCGATGAGACGGGCGACATAACGCCCCTGTTGCATGGCCACAGGAGCTAAGCCAGGCAAGGGCTTCCCATCGCTACCCACGCAATGTGCCGCGTCGCCAATCACGAAGATCGAGGAATCGTCCGGGACCGTCAGATCCGGTCCGACCTTGACACGGCCGTACGAATCCTGAGGAGCCGAGAGCTTATTTAATAGAGGCGCAGCTCTGTTGCCGGCCGCCCAAATAATGTTGGTCGAAGCGACCCACTCCTGTCCGATCATCGCACCGTCGGCGTGAATGGCGCTCACAGGGCTGTTCAACCTGATCCTTACACCCATGCGCGCGAGGGCATCGGCAGTCTTCGCGGAAAGTTTGGCGTCGAACCCTGGCAGAAGGCGCGGGCCGGCTTCCACGAGCAGGATAGAGAGATTCTCAAGGCGCAAAGTCAAAAAGTCAGGACCCATGGCCTTTCTTCCGATCTCAGCCAGCGCACCGGCCAACTCGACCCCTGTGGGGCCGCCTCCGATGATAACGAACGTGAGAGGATGGCCTGGCGCACCGGTGACAATTCTCCGGCGTTCGGCGTTCTCAAACGCGAGCAGCATCTGCTCACGCACTTGGACGGCATCGGTCATCGTCTTGAGACCTGGCGCAAACGATTCCCACTCGTCGTGCCCAAAATAGGCATGGCGGGATCCCGGAGCGGCAATCAAGACATCGAAGGCAATCGGCGTATTGTCTCGCAGGTGTACCGTCCGAGCCGCCCGATCGATTGATACCACCTCATCCATCATGACCCGGACGTTGGGTTGCGACCGAAAGAGTGTGCGCAAGGGCCAGGCGATATCGCTGGGCGACAGCGCGGCCGTAGCCACCTGATAGAGCAGCGGTTGAAATAGGTGGTGATTCGTGCGGTTGATGAGGAGGACATCCGCCTGGCGCAAGGACCGGGCGGCCGTCAGACCTCCGAACCCGCCCCCGATAATGACGACCTGTTTGCGAGTCATAGGATGGAAGAAGGAGGCAACCGATGTGCGATAGGGAACAGTGTCAATGGGTCCAGCGCGAGCATGTGCAAGTCGGTGATGAGCCACCCGGATGTCGCGAAACAAGGTTCATGATCAGATCACAGAACCGACGCGGCTCTTCCAGCAAATACCAGATCACATTTGTGGTCCAGACTCCCTTCAGAAGCTGTCTGCAGTCTGTGAGGGGAGTGCCAGGCGGTGGGGGCGCCATCTCCGATTTTCTGCGTTTGACGGCCATGAAATGCCTCCTTGGGCGTTACGGTCAACTTTCCACTTAGAAGGTCCAAAGTTGACATACCACAAGATGGCATATTTCCATAAGACAGTGCACGCATTACCTTACCTCGCAGAAGCAATCCGATATCACCTCCCTCTTATCGATTGAAAGGAGTCACGGATTTGCTCGTCACGGTGTTGGACAAGAAACCCGCTTAGATCTTTGTGGTCCTGGAGGAAGTGGTCACGGACAATTGGGGTATTGCCGGAGCGACCGTCAACAAGTACTGACAACAAGAACGTGGAGCATCCGGAGAGGTTGCTGGATGAGCGGGAAGAGACCTACGCAGCCGGCCTGTGTTCCTTGAGAAGGCCTCCTTGCATAGCCGGATCAGCGTCTTCTTGTGACGAGCCTTCTGCCATAAATTTTGGGCCTCCTGTCCCTTCAAAAAGCAACCTCGCTCCCGGCTTGAAGGTGAGGTAGTACCACGTCCATTCCGACATCACACGTACGCGGTTCCTCAAACCGATGAGGAAGAAAATGTGAACAATACACCAGAGCGCCCAAGCCAGGAGTCCTGAGGCGTGGATCAGGCCGATTTGGGCAACGGCTTGGGCGCGGCCGATCGTCGCCAACATGCCACGGTCCGTATAGGTAAACGATGGACGCTGGTCTGGACCAAGGTCCTGATTGATCAGATCCGCAACATATCGTCCTTCCTGCATGGCGACTGGAGCGATTCCTGGTAAGGGTTTGCCATCGCGGCCAAGACAATGGGCAGCATCACCGAGGATGAAGATCCATGGCTCATCCGGGATCGTCAGGTCCGCTTGGACCTTGACCCGACCGCACATATCCTGAGGTACAGCGAGGGTGTTGAGCAGGGGTGATGCCTTGTTGCCAGCCGCCCAGATCACGTTGGTAGACGCGACCCATTCGTCGCCGACCATGACTCCATCGGCACGGACTGCGGTTACCGGATTATTGAGTTTGACGGTCACGCCCATGCGTTGGAGCACCGTCAGTGCCTTTGCCGACAGCTTGGCGTCGAATCCCGGCAGAATACGCAGACCGGCCTCGACGAGGATGATCGAGAGATCCTCCAAGCGCAAGTGAGGATAATCTGGCCCCATGGCCTTTCTCCCGATTTCGAGCAGCGAACCGGCTAGCTCGACTCCCGTGGGACCTCCTCCAACGATGACGAAGGTGAGGCGATTTTGCGCTCCGGTCTCGGCTCGTTGCCGTTCCGCCACCTCAAATGCGAGCAACATCCGCTCGCGTAAATGGACCGCATCAGCCATGGTCTTCAGCCCCGGAGCCAATGTTTCCCACTCATTGTGTCCGAAATAGGCGTGACGCGACCCTGGAGCGACAATTAAGGCGTCAAAGGCAATCGGGGCGCTGTCCAGGAGCCGGACCACACGGGCCGTCCGATCAATCGACACCACGTCATCCATTACCACGCGAACATTGGGCTGCGAACGGAAGAGTGTGCGTAAGGGCCAGGCGATGTCGCTTGGGGATAGCGCCGCAGTGGCTACTTGGTAGAGCAACGGTTGAAAGACATGGTGATTCGTGCGGTCGATCAGGATGACCTCGGCCTCGCGCAGGAAACGCGCCGCTGTCATGCCTCCAAACCCGCCCCCAATGATGACAACGCGTTTTCGAGTCATGGGCTTGAATCAGGAGGTACGGCTACTTACGGAAGCGGATAGGCTTGACCGCCGGAATGAAGCGTCCGCGGTGGCCGGCTACACAGCCTGCTACGGTCATCGTGATCAATGCCAATAGAAACAGTTCCATGTCTCACCTCCTGAAAATTGTTCAATGCAATAAGGGGTTAAGAAGAATACGTTCGAAAACAAGCTACCTGCCAAGGGGAAGAGTGTCAAAGACTTCCTCCAAACGCGCTTGAGCACTCTTTCCAGAAGAATCGGCAGGCCCTGGTGTTTTCTTGAGTCCATTGGTGAGGATAATCCAATAGCTTAGGCGGCTACATTGGTGCTGCTACACTTACCTCATTGCATAAGACTTTTAGGTGCTGGTTTCACCCACGGAGAGAGGAAGAGGAGTACACACTCATGGCTGTCGAAGCCCGTCGCTTTATACACATGATCAGTTCTGCCTGTTTCACCGCCGCTTTTTTCACGATTGCCGCCTGTTCCGGCGGTTACTATACGGCCAATCTGAACGGCGAGAAGAAGGTCTATCGCGTTGATGAACAAGGTGCAAAGACGCTCATATACGAAACCGACCAGAACGGCAACACCACCATCCACGATGCTGATGACCCGATGGCGAAACGGCGGGTTGCCGCACAAGAGATGGCTGAGCAGCTCAGCGCAAATGGGGCCGGCCAACTTGAACAGCTAGGTCGGGCGCCGAAACGGCAGCCGTCGGACCCCATCTATGTCAGCCTCGTCCCACCGGTGTTGGATCCACAAATGGAGAGGGCTGAGCGAACAAAAGGGGCGGTGGCCGAACAGATCAGAAGTGAATTTGCTGCAGATCCTATCATCAAGCTCATCGAGGAGAATCGGAATCAGTCAGGTTTGATGAAGCCGCACGTCCGGGCGAGTGCCGATGTCGAAGTGTTGCCAAAGGTCTCGCTGAAGGAAGCCTACGGGATTGATCGAAAGACGGGAAAGCCCAGTAAGGTCCTGGCAGTGGTTTTTGAAGCAACCATCACCTCACAGGTCCCATCGACCACGTACAACGTGTCGGAGTCCGGTCATGCCTTGCGGACTTTGGAGATTTCCAAGCGTTTCGCCACACAGGTTAAACAGGTCATCCGCGAAAAAATCGGCCCCACCATCCCTGCCCGCTGATCCGATAACCGCCTGCGCCGCGAAAGAAAGCTTATGTATCGAGCTGCCTTATTTTGTGGGACGCACCAGGTATCCATGTAATAATGCCGACCATTTCAGAGTGAATACGTTGATGGTAATGCTACAACCAACTGACTCTCGAATCACCATCGAGGATACCTCAGGAGAGCTACGCATCGGCATTCCTGGCAGACGCAGTGTGTTCGTGATGTGCTTTCTGGGGTTTTGGATCTGTGGTTGGGCGGTGGCTGAAATCATGGTCGCCATTCAGTTTTTGAACGGCGATGCTCCGCCTGAGGGAGAGTTTTTCATGTTGGCATGGTTCAGCATCTGGACGATTGGTGGTGTGTTGGCCGTCTACGCGTGGTTGTGGCAGGTAATGGGGAAGGAGATTGTCATCGTGCGGGGACAGACATTCAAAACTCGGCGCGACATTGGAGGATTCGGCTTCGACAAGGAATACGATCGCTTGCAGATGCGAGAGCTGCGCGTTGGGCAGGTCGGATTCAATCCGCTGGACTTCTCGTCCAGTCTCCAACTATGGGGAATCGGCGGCGGGGTGATCACCTTTGACTATGGTGCAAAAACTTATCGATTCGGCGCAGGCCTTGACGAATCCGAGGCCAAGCAAGTCGTGGCTGCCATCAAACAGCGCCACCGCATTCAGGAGAGCAAGACGACCTAATTCCCCGGTCTGACGGTGAAACGGTTGTTCTCGTACGAGGGTCCGTCTTGTTTGTCTGGTCCGGTTAATGAGAGATCAAATCAATAACCATCCAGCCAGATAAACCAAATCCAGGCCGTGCGCTGCGAAACGGTGCCGACTCGAACATGCCGGTGCCATCCGGAAAAGCGCAGGATCTATACCTGCATGTGCAATTGGTTCAAGACATCGGCGTCGAGAAGTATAGTTACTGCGGTGTGTTGATTGTGGATCCCGGTGACCGCGTTCTGGTACATCTGGTCATCATGGATCCAAGCCGATGCCGGATCACGAGCGCGCAACGTCCATACTCGGTATCTTTGCTGTGCGGGCGACAGAGGAGTTCGAGCGGCTTCGGTTCGAACGTGCCTTGCGTAAGAGTGATCCGACATTGCCCAAGATCGATGAAGGCACAGCGGTCGCGACCGGAGCTGAACGGCACCTCTACCAGGACGATGTTCATGGACATCACCGAGCGGCTGTTGATGGAGCAGGAGAAGGCCCGCCTGGAGGCGCAGACTGTCTATCTCCAATCCAAGAAGAAATCAGTGGTGCCGGAGTCGTCTCGGAACTGAAGCCGACTACGCTTGAAGTCCCTATGAAGAAACTAGGCACTACCAAGCCAGCTTGCTCGAAGCACCACGACAGTCCTTGACGAACCCAGATCATATGTCAGTTTCGCTCCTCATTCGCTTCATGGTTTGCCATTTTCTCCTTGCAGTCCTGCTGATGACCGTCGGCGCGACAACCGTGGTTCACGCGCAGGTTCAGTGTTGGGCGCCACGTCAGAACGAGGGACCCGTAACCGATACACGACGGGCGCGTCACCTTAAGGCCATGAGCGCAGCCGAAACCATTCTCAAACAGTCACAGGAATTCCTGAATCCACCGGTCCCTGTCCGCATGCGGACCACGATGGCTACCAACCTGTATGAACCAATGGGCTCGCGGTTGATCGTGCGCGCCTATCCGGAACAGACGTCGGTGGGCATTGGGATTTGGAAAGGAGGATGCGGGATTGCTCCCGAGGCCGACCGCGTGGCCGGATCGATCGGAAGGATCAGCATCTTTTTCAACCACCTCTCCAAGGACATGTTCATGGGTCAGGATGAAATTCCGAAGCTGACCGGCACGATGGGTGGTTATCCCGAGTACAACGGGTGGGTTGTGATCTCGAAGAATGGGCGGCTGCCGTGGATTCCTCAAACCCTCGGCGATCAGCTCGATCGCGTGGGTGCTGCTCGTGAAAGGGCCTTGGCTGATTTGCGCAACGCCAGGGCTTCACGCAAAGCTCCCGATCAGGCCATGGTCGACCGGACTGCGGCATTGCGGAGAAAGACTGATCCAGCCGGCGCCGACCAGTATGTGGAGAACATGAGGCGACTTACTGCAGATATTCAAGCAGCGCAAGCCAAGGTTGCAGCACGAGAGGCACATCTCACGAAGCTGCTCAACGAATACCGTGCGTATCGGGCGTCGTTTACGGCTCAGCAACTCGCGATGCCCGCAGTGTCGGCTGATACCGATGGCTCCGCCCGCAAGGCGATGGAGGCTCAGGTCGATGAGCTGCGAGAGCTCGGCGTGGATGAACAGGGGAGAGCGGGTGAGAGACGGGAGCACAGTCGTGGACTGGAGAGAGAGGCGGCAGCGAGCGATAATGAAGTGACAGCGCTTCGGTTGCGTGCCCAAGCCAGGGACCTGTTGCAGGACGCCGACCAAATTCGCAAGGACCATATGGCACGTGCCGCACAGGATGAAGAAGAATTGCGTGCTGCGTATGAATTGACCAACCTCAAGCCTGGCTCGGTAGAGCAGGCCCTTGCGTATAAGATGGATCCGACTTTTCCAAACCGGAGTCAGCCGGGGAAGATCCAAGTGTTCGCCATATCGGTGTCAACACTGGCTGAGGAGGATGTCCTCTATCGGTCCGAACATGCGGCGCGCAAAGCCTGGCTTGACCGCGTAAGACCTTCAATCAACTACAGGGCGCTAACCGCTCTGCTGGACTGAGACCGCTCAACACAACCATCAACTGGATGAGCCGACAGACCACCGCATGGTGGATCTTCTTGGCATGCCTACTTGCGACAATGGCTGTGGTTGCCTAACCTTAACGGAGATCAATTGGCTGGTCGGAGGCAGGTCTAATTACCAAATCCCGACTTCGTGACGACCCGGTCGGCCAATTTCCACTCTTCTTCGTATTTTTCTTGTATGTGCTGAACAAAGTCAGGCTTAAGATAGGGACTCTCTTGATATTCCGATTCTACCAACAGTGTCTTTTCAATAGCTTGGCAAGCATAGTGGATCCCCAGAAGTGCCGATCGCTCTGAAATCCTCTTGTCGCCATCATGAAATAAATGGGCAGACCCTGACTGATGAAACTCAGCATCCTTGGCTCTCACAAACACCTTAACCTCAAACGAAAGACTCTTTGCTGCTCTCGCTATTTCCGAAAGTTCTTGAGCATCCACAACGCCTCGCCCGATTCGCGTCTCCTCAACTTTCTCCATCACATTGGTAAAGCGTGCTCTCAGGTTCTCATAATCCCCACGAAATCGTGCCGGCGGGCTTGCTCCATCGGTGCCTGAGGCTTCTTGGAGAGTAAAGAACACTACTAATAAGAACAGTACGGTATTTATAGCGATTCCTGCGGGACCACTTCGCAACAGAGATGTTCTGTAGTCAGTACTAATGTTGAATCTCCCAAGTAAGGGTCCTGAATCTCAATACTGATCCCAGAGGTCTGATCGTGCGGCTCCGACCATCGAGATCATTAGGATGCATCCACAGGCTCGAGTGATGCGCAGTTCCCCCCCCGCATGTAGCCACCTGAGTGTGGACGGATTAAGTCACCCTTCCGTCAGTAGCCAGCGGTTTTCCGACGGCTGTATTTTATCTACCCAGTAAGCCCATGCGCAAATGTAGGATCGTTATCGCTCCTCAAGGTCTGCGCCCATAAAGGATATCTAACCCTTTCATGACATGACATTCACTTCTAAGCAGGCATGGGCAAGCTTGCTTGAATCTTCGAGTGGTTGACAATACTGATCCACTTCTGCCATAGGATGATCGTCATAGTTAAACCGGTCCGGTCTTGCTGTCGCGGATCATTGAATACCGACAACCCCTAACAATTTATGTTGCCCTCAGCCCCCGCCTTAGCAGGGGTTGCCATCCGCGCAGCCATTCGGCACATTCTACCTGGGTGCGATGCGCAGCGTAAATCAATTGGAGGTCGTGGCAGCGTACGCTTCAATGTCGCCCTGTCGATTCCGAGGCTGCACCACCTTCCTGCGAGCTAGAACGGAAGACGAGATGACCGTTGGCACCGCTGGAGAGTCTGTGCGGTCCCGGTTCGATGAAAGGCCATCGAACCGTGCAGGGTTACCCCGATGTTTTCACTAGGAGGCAGAATGAGAAAGGATGAGACCCTCGTCTGGATTTGGGTTGGGATCTGTACAGCGTTGGTGTGTCTCTTCAGTCCTACGGCTGCTCTAGCCGAAGGCGCCACCTTGCCAACCTTGCCGACCGGGTTCTCCGAGTCCGTTGTCTTCTCAGGGTTAACGCAGCCGACGGCAGTTCGCTTTTCACCGGATGGGCGGGTGTTCGTTGCGGAGAAAAGCGGACTCATCAAGGTCTTCACCTCGCTCTCCGACCCCACACCCACGGTGTTTCATGACCTCCGGACGAAGGTGCATAACTTTTGGGACCGGGGACTGCTCGGGCTGGCCCTGCATCCGAATTTCCCGACGATTCCCTCGGTCTACGTCCTCTATACCTATGACAAAGACCCCAATAATCCCCAAGTCCCTCGGTGGGGCACGGCTGGCGCCACGTCCGACGGGTGTCCCACCCCGCCCGGCTCGACCTCCAATGGTTGTGTGGTGAGTGGCCGGCTGTCGCGGCTGGAAATGTCCTCGGGGAATGTCTCGACTGGGACGGAATCGGTCCTCATCGAGGGATGGGGCCAGCAGTATCCCAGCCATTCGGTTGGGACCATCATGTTCGGCATGGACGGGGCGCTCTACGCGTCGGCGGGCGATGGCGCCAGCTTTACCTTTGCCGATTACGGGCAGGGCGGTTGCCTTGCCCCCTGCCAGCCAAATGATACCCCGCCGAATCCGTTAGGAGATCCGCCGGTAGGAATTGGTGAATTGCAGACCTCGCCCACGGCGGAAGGGGGTGCGACCAGATCTCAGAGCCTGCGCCGGGTCAGCGGACCGACGGTCCTCGATGGCGCGATCATTCGAGTGGATCCCACTACGGGGGCAGGCCTTCCCGATAACCCCTCCTCCGCCAGTGCAGACCCCAACGCCCGCCGCATCGTGGGCTACGGGTTTCGCAACCCCTTTCGGTTTACGTTTCGGCCTGGCACCACTGAACTCTGGGTCGGAGACGTCGGCTGGAACCGCTGGGAAGAGATTAACCGGATCCCCAATCCCCTGGCGCCTTCCGTGCGCAACTTCGGCTGGCCCTGTTACGAAGGCTCTGTCCTTCAGCAGCCGGGCTACGTTCCGCTTAAACTAAACATTTGTGAAAGCCTCTACTCCCAGGCCGGTGGACACACGGCCCCCTACTTTGCCTACAGTCATAGCGAGAAGGTGGTGGCGGGAGAAACCTGTCCCACCGGCAGTTCATCCATCACGGGACTGGCGTTCTATCAGGGGAGCACCTATCCCGCGGCGTACCAGGGGGCGCTATTCTTCGCCGACTATTCCCGTAATTGTATTTGGGTCATGTTTAAAGGGGCAGACGGCCTGCCTGATCCGGCGACCATGGCCACGTTTGTCGCCGGCGCGGCGAGCCCCGTCGAACTGCAGATTGGGCCCGGGGGCGACCTGTTCTATGTGGATCTCAGTGGCGGAACCGTCCGCCGGATTCAGTTCACCAGGGGCAACCAGACCCCGACCGCGGTCATTCAGGCTACGCCGTCGTCTGGGCCGGCCCCTCTTACTGTCACCTTCTCTTCAACAGGCTCCTCGGACCCGGACGGCGATCCCATCAGCTATAGCTGGAACTTCGGGGATGGCGGGACCTCGACGCAACCTAACCCAATCCATACGTACGGAAGCATAGGAACATTTACTGCGGTGCTGACCGTTACCGATTCATTAGGCGCATCCAGCAAGGATCAAGTAACCATTTCAGCGGGAAACAGCAAACCCACGGCGTTTATTGATGCGCCGGCTGCGACGACCCAATGGAAGGTCGACCAATCGATTACCTTTACCGGCCACGCCACCGATCCGAACCAGGGCACGCTCCCGCCCTCCGCGTTTTTGTGGGAGATCATCCTGCATCATTGTCCCTCGAATTGTCATACGCATTCGATTCAGAATTTCTCCGACGTCACCACATCATCCTTTTCGACCTTTGATCACGATTACCCGTCGCACATCGAGATTAAACTGACGGTGACGGATGCGGGGGGGCTGACGGACACCAAGAGCGTCCTCCTTTATCCACGAACTGTCGCACTGAACTTTGAATCAACTCCGTCAGGCTTACAGCTAACTGTAGGGAGTAGCAGCTCTCTCACACCTTTTACGAGAACGGTCATCCTGGGCTCCACGAACTCCGTCAGTGCCGTCACTCCCCAGGCCATGGGAGGCACAAACTATGAGTTTGTGTCTTGGTCTGATGGAGGCAACCAATCACATAATATTGTCGGAACCGCTGCTGCGACCTATATCGCCACCTACGAGGTCGCAACCGAGCCGATTCCTTCCCCCACTCCTAGCCCTACCCCTAGTGGTGACGTTGGCGGTGGTGGTTGTACGCTCAACAGATCGGGAACGGGTGATGCGCTGCTGCCATTGTTGTTTCTTATTGTCCTTGGCCTGTTCTTTTTGAGAATAAAGCGGCGCGTGAATAAGGCTGACCGCACATCGGTCTAAACGACTTCCTCGGACAAGTTTCATGAAGGCGCCTCATTGCTATGAGACAACTGTGTCGAGAGCCAATTTTTATGAGACACTCGGTCGGCTAGGGCTCCGCTGGCCCCCAACATTATTGGGAGATTTAACATTTCTCCTTTGTGCTGGGGTTGCTCCGTTGGCGTGGGCCATTATGGCATGGGCTGTTCCCGTTCATTCGATGTCTCTTATCCAAGTATGGTCGTTGGGCTTTGCCTCAGTGGTAGTCTGGTACCCTTTCTGGGAAGAGCTGCTGTTTAGAGGATTGCTGCAGGGCGAACTCATCGAGCGTGGCTGGATACGACCCTGGGTATGTGGTTTGAGCGGCGCCAACATTTCGATCTCTCTCTTGTTTACAGTCTTTCACCTCTGGAGCCATAGCCCGATCTGGGCGGTCCTGGTGTTCTTCCCCTCGCTGATCTTTGGCTATCTTCGTGAGCGGTTCGATTCCACGGTTCCCTCGATTCTCATGCACATGTGGTACAACGGCGGGTACTTTTTCTTCATCGGTTCCTCTCAGCCTTCCACCGGGTCCGACATCCATTGAGTTTTCCATTGCCGCAGCATGCAGGAAGGCGACAGACCCAAAACATGTCGGGCCTGGCTCTTTAGCCCGGATTCCGCAGTAGCGACCGAATCGAAAAAACCAGTTTCAGAAACACGTTGATAATCAATGTCTTGAATTGCCAATTCTGAACTGCGCCGCAGTTGAGCGTGGTGAATGCTGTCTTGCTGGTAGTACAAGAATTCATTTGGATTGACCGCAACTTGTGAACGCACCTTGGATTTCAACTGCGGAATTCGGGTTTAGTGGAAAACCCCACATCATCGACGTAGGCATCGACGCCTGTTCTTCGAGAACGCAAAACCGGATACCTTGTGTGGCCAGTCCGTCGAGAAGCCGATCGAGGAATTCAGTATGTTCCGCAACGACCACCCTAGGAAACTTCCCAGCTGTCATTTATCCGACAGTCTTATTATTGTGGTCGAGATTGAGCTTTTCTAGCTGTTTCTCGACTGAACCCTTAGTCGGGGGGCAAGCGAAAGGGGCCCATGCGACGAGCTACAAGTATCTCATCCTCGGCGGCGGGATGGCCGCGACTGCCGCGGTTGACGGCATCCGTGAGGTGGATTCGACAGGAAACATCGGGCTGATCGGTGCAGAACAGGATTCGCCGTACCATCGCCCTCCGCAATATATGAACTCGAGTCAGCACCGATCATCATGCCACTGGAAAGATGCTTCTTATCCTGCAACGTCTTTTTCAGGAGAATAAGGACTTGGAAGATCCGGCCGGCCATGGGAACCGGCTGAACGGATAACTGACCGCTGAGAACTGGAACTGTTTCGTCGAAGCCCATGCTGAGAATTTTGATTGCCGACGACTTTCCGCTCTTCCGGCGTGGAGTGAAGGATCTGCTGACCGACGGGCTGGGTTCCATCACGGTCGGGGAATGCGACAACGCCCACGATCTGCTGGAACTGGTCAGATGCGGGAAGTGGGATGTCGTCATCCTGGATATCTCCATGCCCGGCACGACCGGCACCGAGGCCCTCAAGCGGCTGAAGGCGGAGCGCCCCGACCTTCCCGTCATCGTGCTCAGCCTGCATCCGGAAGATCAATACGCCGTCCGCATGTTCAAAGCGGGAGCGGATGCCTATCTGATGAAGGCCAGCGCTCCGGAGGAACTCATCAGTGCCGTGAAGAAGGTCTCTTCGGGTGGGCAGTATGTGGGTGCTTCACTCGGGGAAAAGCTCGCACATCTCCTTCGCCCGGGCTCGGAAAACGTGCTGCACAACCAGCTGTCCGACCGCGAATTCGAGGTCATGCGTTTCCTCGCGTCAGGGAAAACCGTCTCTGAAATCGCAGAGACCATGCATCTCGGGGTAAGCACGGTGAGCACCTACCGCTCCCGCATTCTTGAGAAACTCCAACTCAAGAACAACGCCGAACTGATGCATTACGCGGTTGAACAGGGAATCACATAGCCACACGCCAGAAATCTCGTCTCACCCGGCGTCCGACATCCGAATAAGGTTATGCGAGCAATCGTGTCGTTGAAATCAGGACGACGACACCGAACGCTCTACTACGAAATCCCCGTGCTTTCACCGATAGCGTCGCTCTCTCCCACCCTCTATATTTCCGACACGAAAGTCGATTGTGTTCTCTTTAAACAGAGCAGGTGCACAAGCACATGGTTAGTAGCAGATAGTTGAGCGCACCTCGTCTTCGGTTTGTCCTCGACAGTTTCACCCTAAAAAAGCAATCCATGATGGGAGGAACAACGGTTGAATCGGCCATTCGGACTGCATCTCTATGTGCCGAGAACCTCTGTCAAAACCGTTTCAGCAGCAAGCTGATTGCGAAGTGGAGGAGACTTTATGAGCGACACCGGTGCCGCAATGCCCACCCTCACGATCGCGATACTGAGCAGTCAGTGTCTCGTGTGGTTGGGCTTACAGAAAATTCTCGAAACCAGCGCGACCGCCCGAATGGTTATGCACTGTTACCCCGGCAGGACAGCTGACCTGCTCCGCGCCGAGAACCGACCCAACGTGTTCATCCTGGATCTGGAGACCGAGCACGACGCCCCGGGCACCATCCACCAGATTCGACAGTCCGCCCCGACCAGTAAGATCGTGTTGTTGTGCGGACTGGAGGACCAGGCCCGCACGCGCGAGGCGTTTGCTGCCGGGGTCGACGGCATCATCCTCAAGGTTCAACCACCTGAAGTCGTGCTCGCGGTGATTGAAGCGCTGTCTGCCGCCGTGAAGCCCCAGCCCTCTGTGGAACGGGAGGGCGCGATGAAGCTGGGCCTCGGGCGCTCCTTCACGAAGCAGGCGGAACCCGCCCCACCGCCACCGGCCTGGCCCGACGCCTTGACCGAGCGGGAACGCGAGATCATCCGTTTGGTAGGACAGGGCCTCTCGAACAAAGACATCGCCTACAAATTATCGATTAGTGACAGTACGGTCCGACACCACATGACGAACATTTTCGACAAGGTCGGCGTGCCCAATCGACAGAAGCTCCTGGTCCACGCACATCATGCCCGCTTCCCACCTCTCTAGGACCCATCACAAAACAGCTTGATGAGAATCGGGATACACGCGAGCTACTCAACCATCAGGAAGCCAGCGGCGTCGTATTTCCCGCGCACGAGGGCTCAGGCAACGACGCGTTCGACGAGCCGGCGGCGGTCGCCCTGTCGTCGAGATTGGGACAACAATATGTATAGGAATACGACGAAACAATCGCGATTGCATTGATTGTGGGAGACGGATGTTCTCGCTATAACACGACGCAAGAGACAAGATTCTGGTTTGTAAGATCGATCGACATGCCATGCATGGGTCCTCAGCGAGTCACTGGGAGTTAGCGGCGCGACACTGTCGCATGTGGCGCAACGGTATCGACCTCACAAGGAGGCTCTGTGATGCGAACCACGATGATTGAATCGGCCATTCGGATGGAACTATATCGGAACGGGCCCTGCGCGCTTTGTGCCTTGATTGAACGGCTTCCCCAGTTTTCTTGGAATGAGGTGTTTGCCGTTGTCGATCGAGTCAGCCGAGAGGGGACGCTGGTGCTCCATCGCACGGCTGAATTCGACTATGAAGTATCAGTCCGTCCGATTCTCGAACCGTCTCGCGAGAGACTCACCGCAGTGAGAGAGGGAGTCCTGCGCTGAACCGATCCCGATTGTCAAGCGCCCGACGGCGGGGGCGCGCATGAATTGTTCACGATGCCAGGGGCTCCTGTGTTTCAGTGAACTGCGTGACGAGGAGGGTTGGCTCGTCACAGAAGGGGCACAGGTATTCCGTTGCATCCAGTGCGGAGAGGTCATTGATTCGGTGATTCTGATGAATCGGGCGCGCAGTGCGGTCGAACGCTAACTCTGTCGCTGAGCCGTCTTTCGGAGCCAGGCCATGTTGCCGTCATGAAGGAATAATTATGAAACCGATGGTGGCGATCTGCTGTTTCTGCGAGAAAATCCGAGGTGACTTGGGTCCCGAGGGTGGAGCCGGTTTGTGGTATGAGCCACATCTCTATTTGGCGAGGCACGGCCTCTGTGCGGAGGACTTTCAAGTATCCCAGACCTACTGCCCGTCTTGCCTGACTAAGTACCGCCGATGTGCTTCGTCGGAACGGCCGGCGACCGGCATTTCCCTTGACGTGTTTGAACCAGCCGTTTGCCCAGCCTGTGGTCGGCGGCGGTGCCGAACTCGCCACCGCCACGCCATGACACACAAACAGGAAAGGAGCTCCCATCGATGATATTCAGAAAACTTCAGCATGGACCAAAGACGGGTAGTGAGGCGAAGGTGCAGGAACCGCCGAAAGAAAGCATCGAAGGCTTATCTATGCAGATAACGGATGAGGCTCATGCTCGTATCGCGCGAGCGGCCTATCAACTCTATGAACAGCGCGATCGGCAAGATGGTCATGACCTTGATGACTGGTTGGAAGCCGAGCGCCGAGTGGTCGTACCACTGGTTGGTCGAACAGGAGATGCGTGGTCATGACTTCGGGCGCAGATCACCGCCACATTAAAGGATGTGATGAGAAAGAAGAAGTCTCGCCTCTTGGAACAGGAATCTTCGTTCAGACAACCTCAGGGTTAGTTCTTTCTCGCAAGCGCTCGCGAGAAAGCTGCCGAAGTAGCAGGCGCTTGTCAGCGCCGGCCGTCATACCAAACAGATAACTGCTTCTTGTCACGCAAGGCTCTTCCTGGAACCAACAGGACGCGGAAGACTTGGCCGGCAATCTCTCGGCCTGAATAGAGCGAAACCTTGCGCGACGATGTCTCTAATGGATGTCTGGTCAAGATGGTGAATCGAAGGCCGTGCTGCCGCCCCCACTGTTTGAGCTGTTTGCTGAGGGTGATTTCCTCTGACGCGTAGACGTTTTGGTCGAACCCACCGATATCCTCAAATGCATCACGCCGACACACCACCAACGCTCCGGCTGCCCACCGACAGAGAACCGAAACGGCGGTCCAGAATCCGAGCGTCATGCTCGCCCACCATGGCAATCCGTCCATACGCAACGTACTGCCGCAACCGACGTGTTTTTCATCTTGAATCAGTCGTTGGATATCGCCGAGCAGGCCGGGGCTCAACAGGCTGTCGGCGTCCAAGAACAGCAACCAATCGCCGGTTGTGTGAGCCGCACCGGCATTGCGTGCCCGGCTGATTTGATTGATTGGTTCAAAGACGATCCGAGCACCAGCCTGTCTGGCCAGTTCGGCGGTGTTGTCGGTGGAGTTGTTGTCGACGACAATGACATCCGACCTGAAACCAGGTATGGAGTTAGCAGCGACTGATGCGGCAACAGATTGCAGACATCGTTCAATCAGCCGCGCTTCGTTGAAGGCCGGAATAATGATAGAAAGATGCATAGGCTCGGTATGATGCCATAACTATTTGGGCCGTGAAATAGGCAATCGATAGGAGAGTCGGTGAAAACGGCAGCAGGCTGATCGTCATACGGCAAGCTGTTCATGCATGGTAAGATGCGGCCGATGCCTCTCACTCGGTTTCATCCGATTATTTCCGCATGGTTTTCTTCATGCGTCGGCCGGCCGACTGATGTCCAAGTTCAAGCATGGCCGGTGATTCTCTCCGGAAGAGATGCGCTGATCGCCGCGCCGACCGGATCAGGCAAGACCCTTGCCGCCTTTCTCTCTTGCATCGATCAGCTCTTTAATCATGCGCTCAATCGTGAACTCGACGACCATACGCAGGTCCTGTATGTCTCACCGCTCAAGGCTTTGAGCAACGACATCCAGAAGAATCTCCAGAAGCCGCTCGCGGAAATCGGGCAACTCGCGTTACAGGCTGGGTTACTGATGCCGGAGCTGCGTGTGCTTGTTCGCACCGGCGATACGCCGATGGCGGATCGGCAGCAGATGCTCAAGCGTCCGCCGCATATCCTCGTCACCACACCGGAGTCGCTCTTCATCCTGCTCACGGCGGATAAAAGCCGGCGCTTGTTGCAGACGGTGCGCACCGTGATCGTCGATGAAATTCATGCGTTGGTGCCGAACAAGCGTGGAGCCCATATGGCGCTTTCGTTAGAACGGCTGGAGGCGCTGACCTTGACGAAACCGCAGCGGATTGGCCTCTCAGCCACGCAGAGGCCGATAGAAACGGTCGCGCAGTTCCTGGTCGGAGACCGTCCGACACCGACGATCATCGATGTGGGCCACAAGCGGCAGATGGATCTTGCGGTTGAAGTACCGAAGGATGAACTGAGCGCCGTCGCGACCAATGCCGTCTGGGCCGACATTTACGACCGTGTGGCTGAGCTTGTACGGCAGCATCGTACGACGTTGGTCTTCGTCAATACACGCCGCTTGGCCGAGCGGGTCTCTCACTATCTTGAAGAACGGCTCTCGGATCTCGGACCTGACGCAGTGGCGGCCCACCACGGCAGCCTGTCCCGGCAGATTCGGTTGTCGGCGGAGGAACAGCTGAAGTCCGGCAAGACTCGGGTGGTCGTGGCGACGGCGTCGCTTGAACTCGGGATCGACGTCGGCACGGTCGATCTCGTCTGTCAGATCGGCTCTCCACGGGCGATCGCGACCTGTTTGCAACGGATCGGTCGCGCCGGTCACTGGATTAAGGCCATCCCGAAAGGCCGGCTGTTTGCCACGACCAGAGATGAACTGCTCGAGTGCGCCGCGGTGATCCGCGCGATCAAACAGGGGACATTGGACTGCATTGAGGTCCCCACGGCACCACTCGATATTCTGGCCCAACAAATCGTTGCCGCTGCAGCGACGCAAGTCTGGACAGAGGGAGAGCTGTTTGCGTTGGTCCGCCGCGCGGGTCCCTATCGCGAACTGGATCGAGCCACGTTCGATCGTATCGTACAGATGTTGGCAGATGGCATTGCGACCAACCGTGGCAGAGGACTGGCGTATCTCTATCGCGATCGGATCAACCATCACGTGAAAGGGCGGCGAGGGGCGAGGCTTGCAGCGATCACCTCAGGCGGTGCGATTCCCGATACCGCCAACTATGCTGTGGTGGCGGAGCCGGACGGCACAGTTGTGGGATCAGTCGATGAAGACTTCGCGGTGGAAAGTTTGGCCGGCGACATCATGTTGCTCGGTAACACGTCCTGGCGGATCAAGGGTGTCGAGATGGGGAAGGTGCTGGTGGAAGACGCCCATGGTGCACCGCCCAACATCCCGTTCTGGCGAGGCGAGGCTCCTTCGCGCACGGCGGAACTCTCCGCAGAAGTGGCTCAGCTGCGACAATTGATCGCTGAACGGGCTGGTTCCTCCGAATCCTCAGCTGGTGCACTCAGCACCCAGCCCGCTTCGCCGACTCAGCGAGGCGAGCACTCAGCACTTCAGTGGCTCGAGCAAGACTGCTGCCTGGATCAACGGGGAGCCCAGCAGGCTGTCGAATATGTCTTGATGGGGAAAGCTGTATTGGGAGTCGTGCCGACTCAGGACACGATCGTTGCGGAGAGGTTTTTTGATGAAAGCGGCGGCATGCAGCTGGTGATTCATGCGCCGTTCGGAGGGCGGATCAATAAGGCCTGGGGGCTCGCCTTGCGGAAGCGGTTCTGTGTGACATTCGACTTTGAGCTGCAGGCAGCGGCCACGGATAACGGTCTTGTGATTTCGCTGGGAGAAAAGCACAGTTTCCCGCTGGAGTCTGTATTCGGATATCTTCATTCCAACAGGGTGCGAGACGTTTTGATCCAGGCGGTGTTGCTCGCGCCGATGTTTGCCACGCGCTGGCGCTGGAACGCTTCACGATCATTGGCCTTGCTACGCTTCGCGAATGGCAAGAAAGTCCCGCCGCAGATTCAGCGGATGAAAGCAGAAGACCTGCTGGCAGCGGTGTTTCCGGATGCCATCGCTTGTCAGGAAAATCTGACCGGCGAGCGGGCCATGCGGCAGATTCCTGACCATCCGCTGGTACAGGAAACATTGCGGGACTGTCTAACTGAAGCGATGGATCTTGAGGGCCTCACGAACGTCCTACGGCGGATCGAATCCGGCGCAATCCGGTGTGTGGCGATCGATACGCCGGCGCCGTCCGCTTTTTCGCACGAAATCCTCAACGCGAATCCCTACGCCTTCTTGGATGATGCGCCGCTGGAGGAGCGTCGAGCGCGAGCGGTGGAGATGCGCCGAATGCTTCCTGTGGAGATGGCGGGCCAGGTTGGTGCGCTTGATCCAGCGGCGATAGAAGAGGTGCAGCGAGAGTCCTGGCCCGTCGTCCGCGATGCCGACGAACTGCATGATGCGCTGCTGACACTGGTCTGGGTGCCTGAGTCTGAATCGACACAATGGACAGCCTATCTGCTACCACTCTTGGAATCCGGTCGTGCGGTCCAGGTCACCTCAGACTCCTCGCCATACATGCCTCACTCTACAAAGGGGTGGGTAGCGACAGAAAATAGGGACCGGCTTGAGCAGTTGTTCACAACTGGTGACAACCAGACGCTCGATGCCATCGTGCTCGGTTGGATGGAAAGCATTGGTCCGACGACCATGCGCGAATTAGCTGAACGTCTGCATTTGCCTGTTGATGCAATTAACGCCTCGATGGCTCGGCTCGAGACTCAAGGACAGGTATTGCGCGGTCGGTTTCGCTCTACCGCAGCACTGTCTACTCAGCACTCAGCACTCTCCGGCGAGGCTCAAGCCTCGCCGGAGTGGTGTCACCGCCGCCTGCTGGCTCGTATCCACCGCCTGACAATCGGAATCTTACGCAAAGAAGTGGAGCCGGTGACGGCGGCAGACTTCATGCGGTTCTTGCTGCAATGGCAGCATGTCCTGCCGGGATCGCGCCAGCATGGTGAAGTCGGCCTCCAACAAGTGATTGGACAACTGGCGGGATTCGAGGCGGCTGCGTCTGCATGGGAACCACAGCTGCTACGCGTGCGCATGGCCAAGTATGAACCTGAACTTTTAGACCGGCTTTGTCTCAGTGGCGCAGCGAGTTGGGGGCGACTCTCTACTCATCCAAGGTTTCTGCAAGCCGGTGAACCGGAGCGTCGACGAATTATCCCCACGAGCGTAGCTCCTATCAGTCTTTTCCCGCGTGAAGACGGTGAGTGGTTGCTGAATGCTTTCCTCGACGCGGCGTGCCGCCCCGACACGAATGCCCAGTTGAGTACGGTGGCGCAGGACTTGCGCCGTGCCTTGCAACAGCATGGAGCAAGTTTTTTCACCGATCTGGTGAAGGTCACCAACCATCTTCCGGCGGAGGTGGAGAACGGACTATGGGAATTAGTGGCGGCAGGGTTGGTGACGGCTGATGGATTCGACAATCTCCGTGCTCTCATGGATCCGCATCGACGTCGTGCGGAAGGTCGTGAACGAGCTCGTCGACCTCGACATTCATCCGGACGATGGTCGCTGCTCCTGTCACCGAATAGGGCAGGGATCAATGGCCAATCTTCAATCGGGACGAACTCAGCACTCAGCACTCAACCGTGCGAGCGCACAGCTCGCCTGTTACTACGTCGCTATGGGGTTGTGTTTCGCGATGTGCTGGCACGAGAGTCATTGGTTCAGTCGTGGCGGGATTTGCTTGTGCAATATCGACGCATGGAGATGGCCGGCGAGGTACGAGGCGGGAGATTTGTGAACGGATTTACCGGAGAGCAGTTTGCGTTGCCGGAAGCGGTGGAGTCGCTGCGAGCGATGCGAAAGCAAGAGACATCTTCCGGTGCTGGGCACGAGGTTAAACTCTCAGCGACGGATCCGTTGAATCTCGTCGGCGTGATTCTCCCGGGACCACGTATTCCATCGGTCCCGACGAATTTTGTGGTGTTCAAGGATGGCGCACTGATCCGCACCGTGATCGGACGGCAAGGTAACGCGGCGCATTCTGTTGCCGAGCAGATCAGCACGGCAACAGCTCGACAGCCTGCATGACTTTAACAGGTCAGTAAAGGAACAGTTTGGACGTCTCGCGCAAAAGAATGAGCAAGGCTTCAGAATTCCGGTCAACCATCTGGGCATAACTCGCTTGGGCAGCGGAAAAAATGCCGGTTGTCGGTCGGTTGGAACACCCAATAGACGACTCACGGATCCCAGATACTCTCCTCTTCCGGCTGCCAGATCCTGGCTCAGATTCGCCTGATTAAAAGTGACAAATACTGTCGCCTTGAAGTCCGGCTTGATCTGGCCGTCTTCGCTCCACCAGGCCGCTCCCGACGGTGTGGCGGTGATGTTGGAGGTTGTGTCGGTCGTTTGATTCAACGTGGCCTTGATCGTACAGCCTGTCGATGACAGAAGCAGCGCGACCATGCTGATAGGAATCAACCTATAAACGGCAGCATTGCTGTCCAAAATAGCCGGAACCGGGTGGAAGCCCACGTGATTTGATGCGGGCTTCGGACGGGTGAGGACGGGTTTTCACATTGGTGCCTCCTTGTGCTGTCCAAGATCAGGCGAAGGCCAAGAGGGCTTGGGGGTAGTCCTGTTGATGAGGTGGCGTGGTGAACGGTTCGTCGAGCCAGGCCATCAGATCGCGGTGGGTAAAGAGATTCATGCGCAGCAGCGCCACCAGGTTGGCGAGACTCCAGCCGAAACGGGAGGACCGTTGCAGGTAGCGCAGCAGTAGCATCGAGATCAATGCGGTCCAAATCTGGGTCTTCACCGCGTTGGCCGAGGTGCCGACGAACGTCTTGATCTTCAGGTTCTGCTTCAGGGCCTTGAAGAACAGCTCGATCTGCCAGCGATCCTTGTAAATGGCGGCGACGGTGCTGGCGCCCAGCTCGTGGTGGTTGGTCAGGAACGCCAGGACTTCGCCGGTATCCTCGCGGAGCGCTTCGATACGGCGCAACAGATGTGCACACTTCTCCTGGGCTCCCACACCGGTGAGCCGAATGGTCTGATCCTTGAGGATGCGGCGGTTCTGGGGCGGGTCTCTCTCATCGAGCACTTCGAACTGGGCGTTGTCCTTCATGCGCGTGACGAAGAACACCTGGGCGGTGGTCCATTTGGCGAACAAGCGATAGTCGTTGTAGCCCCGATCATCCACCACGATCGTGCCAGAGGCGAAGTCCATCTGGTGGGCCGCTCTGACATCATGCACCTTCCCATCGGTGATGAGGCCGAAACAGGGCAGATAGCCATCGTGGTCGAGCACCAAATGGAGCTTGACCGCACCCTTGGTGCGGCGAAACTTCGCCCAGTCGTACATCGACAGGCACAGATCGATCGTGGTCGAATCGAGACTGACCAGCTTGTTCTTGAACCGGAACTTGCCGTGCCCCTGCGTTTTGGCGGCGACCATCTTGAATAGGCTGTAGAAAACTTTTTCGAACAACTCCCACGGACGGTGGCTGTTCGCGTATGACAGCGAGGAGCGGACTGAGGCGGTGATCCCCAAGTGGATCAGCTTGCCTTCGCAGCTTTTCAGCCCGCCCTCAATCTCCCTCAGCGAATGAGCCCGACCGAGCTGGCAGAACAGCATCCCCACAAACTGACTCCAGCTCGACAAACCCTTGCTGCGATATTCGTCCCTCGTCCCCTTGACGATGCGCTCGAAGTCGGTGCGTGGAATGAGCTTGAGTATTTGGCTGAACAGGCTGCATGATGCGTTCACGTTGGGGCTCCTTCGGTGAGAGGCTGGTGAGTTTGGCGATTTACCAACACCCTACACCGTTGGATACCCCAACGGTCATAAGCTGTTTTGGACAAGAGTGAAACGGCAGTTGAAGTAGTGGCCTACTCCAGGCGGCGCGCGATGGTCCCCTGTGTCTCTCGGCCTGCCGCAAACAAGCGCGCGGCCTGGTGGCGACGAACTTCCAGTCCATGAAACTCGCGTCGAGGGGCCAGATGCGTAGCCATACCTGTCATACACGAACCGGCCGCGACGTGTCACTGTATTATGCGAGATTCAGTAGGCGGGCTTGAAGTCTTTCGGCGATTCAAGGCGGACGGTGAAGCAGTTGAGCTAGAGCGCGAGACGCTGCACATCATGGACGACAAACAACGCATCGCCTTGGTCGAAACAAAAACGATCGACACTCAGTCCTCAGCACTCAGCACTTGATTCGTTACCAGTTCGGCAATCATCTTGGATCAGCGGTCTTGGAATTGGATGATTAGGCCAATATGCTTATTACTTTGACTCCGGTTAGCGCTTTGGGCACTCTCCAGCAATGGGGCGACTGGGTTATCCTCAGAACATGCGGGAGTTCCGTCAGCGATTCTCGACCTCCGAAGCCTGCCGTGAATACCTGGTTCAATGCCGGTGGCCCGATGGCTTCGTTTGCCCGACATGCTCGGGTAAAAAGGCGTGGCTGAATCAGACGCGCTATGTCTTCGAATGCCCACAGTGCGGGCGTCAAACTGCACCGCCCACGGGTACGATCATGCATCGTTCGCACGTCCCGATCCAAGCGTGGTTCTGGGCAGCCTACTTGGTTGCGACTCACACTCCTGGAATCAGCGCCGTGCAACTACAGCGACAGCTTGGGATTGGCGGGTATCAGCACGCCTGGCACCTGCTCCATCGGCTGCGCAAGGGGATGGTCAATGACAACCGCACAAAACTCTCGGGGCTTGTGGCGGTGGATGAAACACACATCGGAGGATCGGTAAAAGGCAAGAAGGGCCGTGGCGTTGCCGCAGGAGCGCAGAAGAGCCTGGTGGCCGGTGCGGTGGAAGTGCTGGTCTACACCGATGTCCAGGGCAAGCGCCGAGAACGCGCAGGCCGGCTCCGGCTTGCGCCGAGTGCCGATGCCAGCGGGATGGCGCTGGGGCGTTTCTGACGCAACACGTGGAAGGCGGCAGCCAAGTAAGAACCGCCGGTTGGCGTGGGTACTCGGAGTCCGCCCTGGAAGAGTACCACCATCACATCCGCGTCGTCGGTGCTCCTCGCCAAGCCGCGCGACGGTTTCCCCACATCCACCGCGTAGTCAGCAATCTCAAGGCGTGGCTGAACGGCACGCATCACGGGGTCGAGCCCAAGCATCTTCCGAGCTATTGGGACGAGTTTGTCGTTCGTTTCAACCGGCGTCAGACCCCGATGGCCGCCTTTCAAACGTTGCTGGGCATCTCGGCACAGAAAAGCCCCATTGCGCTCATCGAATTACTGTCACCGGAGTCAAAGTAATAAGCATATACGGCTGATATCAGGCTATGGTCCGCAGCTCCTTGTGGCGCAACGACATCAGCGGGATCTTCAGGAGTAAACGCCTCCAGGGGTCGTCCCATCTTGTCCTCAAGCAGCTTCCGCGCATTGGCAAGTGGGAGTCGCTCCTGGCAAGGCGTCACATCATCGACTCGAAAGCAGATCTCCGTCTCGGAGCGATGCATGATGGGAGCCTGGTCTCGGACTGGAGCAGAGGGACCCTTCATGTTGCACCTCTCCTCTGAGTCGAATGTACGTTGGGTGAGGAAATGTCAATGCTCAGAATACTAGACATTATCAAGCGCGACAATTTGCCAGCGCTTTTCTCCATTTCTAGGGATAGGGGAGTGAGCAGAAACTCGAATTGATCCGGAACCACGAAGCCTGTGCCTCACACAAGCTCGTGAGCTCCGGCTCGAGCATTGACTTGTTCGGTTGTCGCTGTGTTCCGACAGGGGAGAAGGGGAGGAGCGGTTTTCCGAAGAACGAAGTTTCAGGCTGCATTGAGGCTGATTCGGGTCGTCAGGAAACTGCATCAACCACAATCTGACTGACGATTTGACTGCAACGGATGTAGAAAACACCGTTGTGAGGCCGCAAAAGAAAATCGTGTCGCTCACTTAAACAGTGTGGAGAGAGGCAGGCTCAGAGCCGGCAGCAGCGGCGTGGTGAGCAGCTCTTGGACTTCTAGGCTCAGGACCACAGCTTGGCCATAGCGGCCGTCGGTGAGTCGGTACATTTTCACCTGATCCAGTGCCGGATCGATGATCCAATATTCCGGGATACCGTAATGCTCGTACCGTTGGCGTTTGATCGTTTCGTCCAGCTTCCGGTTGCCTTCGGACAGAATTTCAACGACCAAGGTCGGAACCCCATGAATGTTTGCCTCGGTCACGATTGCAGCTTGGGCCGTGGCGACAAAAATCAGATCGGGCTGTACGACATCGAAGTCGGAGAGGACGACATCATAGGGCGCGATGAAGATCTCGCCCAAGGGATGCTCGCGAAGAAAGTTCTTCAAGGCAGTCAAGAGCGCTCCAGCTATGCGTTGATGCTTGGTATTGGGCGATGGCGACATGACATGCTCTCCATCGATCAACTCATGGCGTTTCCCATCGTCCGGGATAAGCCGGTAGTCTTCGTACGTCAGTCTTAGATGACCGGTCTGGGTTGCCATATGCACCTCGCGCCCTGTTCCGCTGGCTTGTGGCCCACCTTAACAAGGAGAAGGGCAAATCACAAGGTTCGCTAAAGAATGAAATGCATTGATCACACTAGCAAGCACCAGGTAGTGAATTTGATGCCGATCCATCACCCCTTCCCGCACGCCGCCTCCCACAAGCCTTGATTGAGCGTTCCCGGCTCAATGGCAACCCAGTGGCCTTCGCTCGTGTAGCCACCGCCACCGATCACTTCGCCTGTCCCCATGTGGCCGTAGAAGTCCGTGGCCGCCAGCGTCCGAACCAGCTTTTCTGTACAATCGAATTGCTTGGTGATTTTCGTGGAGTAAAAGCGGATGGGTGCCCGCCCTCCCTGCATCGCTTTCCAGTCGATCAGGGCGGAGAGCGCAACCAAATTACCCTCTCGGCGGATAGTGTCGGGGTTGATGTACGCCGTTTGCAATGGATGCGTCTGATACCGAGCTTCAATGGCTACCCATTCGGCCTGTACAGGTCCGTGAGCCAGGATCAGCGCTGTGAACAAAATCCAGGGACCAACCCGATACGCAAGCATGGCCCATTCCTCATTGAGGAACATATTGTACCAGCCACACTCTTACGCGTGAAATGGGCACACAGGGTAATTCGGGACTGTCGATCAGCCCGAAGCAGCCTGCGGCTCTATCAGCATTTATTGATTCTCGGTCTCGGCTGCACCTTTGAACGGAGTTGGTCCAATCGATGCGTGATAAAGCTGAATCGTTTCTTCGGCGGATAGGGGAACCGATAGGCGATAGGCTCCTCTTGCGGCGGCAAGTGGTTCATGTCGCGATAGACATTGACCGGGGCAGAATCTGCCGCGAGGTGAAACATGGAGCGGTAGCCCAGTCCACAACCGGTAATGTTGAGCAACTCGCCGAACCCGTTTTGAGAGGCCCGCTGAATCGCCCGCTGTCCGATGGAACGATACGAATAGAACTGTCCCTTCGCCCACTTGTGCCCCCAGTACAATTGCTCGACGGTCATCTTGGCCGGCTTGTACACGACATGCTCGCCGGTGTACGCGGTCCAATTCTCTGTAAGGATCCGTCCGGCTGCCTTGAGTTCCGCAAACTGCTTGGTGCCGGGATAGGGGGTCATAATCCGCCAGAGCGCTCCCGCCAATCCCATCTTCGTCGCCCATTCGGCAGTGCGTTCGAAGTCAAAGACATCTTCATGGTCCAAGCCGCAGATAAATCCCGCATGAATATCGATTCCTTGGTCGTGAATGCGCTTGATCATCTCCTCATACAGCTTTGCCTGATTTTGTTTGTCGACGGACCTGAGCGAATCTTGATTGATCGATTCGATGCCCATGAACATTGCCGAGCAACCTGACTCTTTCAATGTCTTGAGCAACTCGGGATGATGAGCCACGTAGGTCGCGCTCATTTGGCTCATCCACTTCTTCCCGAGAGGCTTCATGGCCAGGCAGAGTTCCCGCGTATAGGCCGGGTCCGACAACAAATCATCGTCCCAAAACATCACCATCGGCCCGTTCAT
Source organism: Nitrospira sp. (assembly GCA_029194675.1). Lineage (NCBI taxonomy): Bacteria > Pseudomonadati > Nitrospirota > Nitrospiria > Nitrospirales > Nitrospiraceae > Nitrospira > Nitrospira sp. The sequence goes on from JARFXP010000002.1 coordinate 601,854, forward strand.
TTTCTCGACCAGTTTGACCACGTCCACCGGTGGCTTCTTCCGGAAGCCGTATGCGCCGCCTCCTAAGGCCAAATGAATTGAACAGAATGTGCAGCGATAATTACATCCTCTTGTCGCCGTCAGTGCATCACGAAACATGTAGCCTGGCGGTAACAGATCCCAGCGTGGAGGCTTTTCGTCCCATTTCTCGACCATATGGGGCATGCGGTACTGCGGTTGCATCTTGCCTTTCTTGAAATCTTCGATCAGCCGTGGGACAGTCAGCTCTCCTTCCCCAATGACGACTGCATCGGCATGTTTGATGGCTTCATCCGGCATAGTCGAAGGGTGAATACCGCCGAGCACGACCTTGGCGCCTCGTTCGCGGAAGAGACGAGCCACTTCGTACGCCCGCACAGCCACGACCGTGGTCACAGTAATGAACACCAAATCATAGTCACGTGTGAAGTCCAGAGGCCCGACGATTTCGTCTTGGATTTCGATGTCCCATTCGTCCTCGGGAATAAGGGCGGCGAGCGTTGGGAGGTTCAAATTGGGCGTACGGAATAGTTTCCAGACCGAATCCCATTTCTGATCTTCAGGATGTGGAATAATGAGACCGATCTTGTGACGCCCCATAGTGACCCTCCTAAAGTGGTTAGATGAATGTCTTAGCCTAGAGAATCCCCCTAACAGCTCATCCGTATGCTAGTTTGTAGCATTAGAGTTGTACGTCCACGACCTGGTAATTTCCCTAGTGATCAGGCTTGTGCCATGTGTGGAAGGATGATCAAAGATACCGGCGAGTAGGAGTCTCATCATGCACCAGCCTCCTGCCGTTTAAATTAGCCTGTTTGCTCGACCACAATCAAGAGTTTCGACGGCGACAAGCAGCCGACTACGTAAAAATGAGATCGGCAATTCTCGAAAAAGAGGACGGCGCTACGAACAACATACGAGATGAACGTATCTACTGCGTCCCCCGAATTCCTGTGATACTCCGTTCGCCCCTGAGCTGTCGAAGGGCGCATCACGAATGAAATGTTAGGATGCAATCCTACGTGACTTCATGCAATTTGATGAGATTGGTCCCGCCCGGTTGTCCCACGCGTGTCCCCGACAAGATCACGATTTTCCCTCCGGTTTTAGCCAACCCTTCTTGCTTCAACCGCCGTTCCGCTTCATCTACGCGAGCATCGGTCTGCTCGATCTGCGGCATGGTGTACGGACGCACGCCCCAGTAGAGGGCCATCTGCTGCCTGACCCTCTCGAAGGGAGTAAAGGCGATGATCGGCGCCGCCGGTCGCTGCTTGGAGATCAGCCGAGCGGTCGCACCCCGCTCACTAAAGGCCACGATAGCGCCGGCGTTGATGGCTCTGGCGGCGGATGAGGCGGCATTGCAGATCGCCTCAGCAAACGACGTATCGGGGAGGTCGGTGTAGCGTTTGGACACGGTGCCGGGCTCGGTGCCTTCCTCTGCCGCGCGAATGATGCGGTCCATGACTTGAATTGTGTCGATGGGATGGACGCCGACGGCGGTTTCAGCCGAGAGCATCAGGACGTCACTGCCGTCGAACACGGCGTTGGCGACATCGGAGGCTTCCGCTCTGGTCGGACGCGATGCCTTGGTCATCGACTCCAGCATCTGGGTGGCGGTGATGACCAGGCGACGCCGACGATTGGCTTCTACGATGATGCGTTTCTGGAGAATCGGCACCGCTTCAGGACCCATCTCCACGCCCAGATCGCCGCGCGCGATCATCACGCCGTCCGCCTGTTCCAGAATGTCGTTTAATGAAGCGACGGCTTCGGCCCGCTCAATCTTGGCGATGATCGGGAGATGACCGCCATATCCCGCCAAGACGGTCCGCGCGGCCTCGATATCCTGCGGGCCTCTCACGAACGAGAGCGCGACATAGTCCACACCCTGTGTGACGCCGAATCGCATGTCCTCCCGATCTTTTTCAGTCAGGGTCGGGGCGCTGATGTGAGTGTTCGGCAGGTTAATGCCTTTGTGCGAAGTTATGTTGCCGCCGGTCAGGACCGTACAGTCGACGACATCATTTGTGACACGATCGGCGCGCAGTTCAATGAGCCCATCGTTGATCAACACCCTGGCGCCTGCACGAACATCGCGAGTCAGGAATGCGTAGGTCGTCGGGACTTCAGGTATGCCGGCGGATTCGGATTGAAGGTCGAACGGCCTCGAAGGAGACGACGAGGGCAGCAGGCGTACTATCTGCCCGGCTGTCACGTCGATTCCTTCCCTCGGCAAGAGCCCCACGCGAATCCTGGGACCTTGTAGGTCCTGGATGATCGCCACCGCGGCGCCTCTGCGGGATGCCGCTCGACGAATCTCGGTGATGGCCGCGGCATGAGATTCATGCGTACCGTGAGAGAAATTCAGCCGAGCGGCATCCATGCCGTTTTCAATCAATCGGTCCAACAGCGCCGGCGAACTGCTCGCCGGCCCGATGGTGCAGACGATTTTGGCCTTTCGCATGTTCATGGGGGAGGCCTCCATGCTGTTGATCTGGACGAGAGGAAGGAGAATATCACAGATCCATTCATCGGATACCTCATAGACGGGAGATTTGTATAGGGGAGAGGCGCCGTGAGTTGAAGGTACCTTGAGCCGGTGTTCACGTGTAAGCGACAGGGAGCTTAATGATTCCCGACGCTGGCTCACTTCCACGTAGCGGCTTGGAATCGTGCATTTCCTTTTCTTTTGCCTCTCCGCCGCTACAATGACCTCATCACAAGAACCTGCTCCCTACGGATTCCGCTCCCGATAATACGCACTACTCTCTCGTAGCGAAAGGAACGACGCCATGGCAACCCTCATTTCTGTGGCATCCGGCAAGGGCGGAGTGGGTAAGAGCGTGGTTTCAGCCAACCTTGCGTTGGCACTGGCGAAGCGCGGGCGGCAGGTTCGGCTGGCCGACCTCGACGTGGGTGGGGCCGATGCCCACATCATGTTTGGAGAATTGAATCCGCCGGTGACGTTGACGGATTTTTTGAGTAAGCGGGCTGCCCGGTTGGAGGAGGTCGCCATTCCCGTCACGTTTCACCCGAACCTCCGTCTCATTGCGGGTACCGGTGATACCCTGGCGACCGCCAACATGGCCTACGCCCGCAAAAAGCGGCTGACGAAACAATTCCGGGATCTTGAGGTCGACATCGTGGTGATCGACATCGGGGCTGGCACCAATTTCCACGCGCTCGACTTTTTCCTGATGGCCGACATTCATCTGGCCGTGGCCACTCCCGAGCCGACGGCAGTGCTGGATCTCTACCGATTCATTAAGCTGGCCGCGATCCGTCGCGTATTGACCGGCGTTCTTGCCCGAACCCCCCTGTCGGAGGTCCTCTCCAACCGAGACTTCACGAGTGTGGAGGAAGTCATGGACGTTGCTGGTGCCACCGAGCCAGAGGAGCGTGACGCAGCAGCTGCCACATTGCAATCGTTTCGGCCCGGGCTGATCATCAATCGGGTGTCCGACAGTTCTCGGGTCAATGTCCTGTACCTTCGCAAAATTCTCCATCAATACGTTGGTGGAGACCTAACTCTGCTCGGTGAGATTCCCGAGGATCCAGCCGTGAGCCAGGCGGTACGGAAGTTCCTGCCGGTCATCGAAGCAGCCCCGGAGTCCCCAGCCGCCAAAGGTCTGTTGGCCGTCTCCGCTGCCGTTGAGCAATTAATCTCGGCGTCTGTCGGCAGAAGCAAAGAGGAGGCCCAGCAACCGGAAGAGAAGCAGACACGAGTCCTGCTATCCAATCCGGCATGTTCCCAAGATCCTCAGGCCTCTAGTCCTCTGAAACCGGAGGTTCCGCCTCCTTCAATTGAACCGAAACAGCCCGTTTGTGGCAGTACCATCCACCACAGCAGCGGGCTAGTCGCCTAAAGACGATGGAGCCCTACGGCTTGACAGCCGTGGCCCAAGGTGGTGCTTCGGCAATACCTCACCGAAGGATGTCCACCGCGTACCGGCGAAGAATATCCGCCTGCCGACGAATGGCACTCGTCGTTATTCCGGTGCGGCGCTCACCTTCGTGCCTTCTTTCACGGGCGGGTCAATTGTGATATTCGGACCTTGCACCTTTGGAAGCAGGCCTGCTCCAGGTTTCTCCAAGAGACGTTCATCGTTTTGGTTAAAGAGCAGGTCTTGTTTTGAACGGTTATCGTCAAAGACGGCCGCGTTGTTGAGGGCCTCTTTGTTTTTGGCATTGGCTTGTCCAGGATCATTTGCCAGTGATTGGCCCTTCACGGGATCGACGGCTTTGTCTATCGGATAGCCGGGATGTTTCGGGAGCATAGCCGGATTGGCGAGCGCGAAAGAGATCGTTAACGGCACAAGCGCAGCAGTAAGAAGCATGATGGATGAAGGTTTCATGGTACAACCCTCCTGGCTGAAGGTGGGAAAGACACCAACGTCCTCGCAGGCACAAGGCCATTGAGGGCGTCCATGCAGGAGCTGCAATGAGCGCACGAATAACGGTGACGTCCACCCCGGTTTCATAAAGACCTCCGGGATCGTATTAAGCATCGCTCTCAATGTGGTGGGGAGTCAAGGCGGAGGAATCGGCCTAGGACGGTCGGATCCGGGCGCCTCATGGTCGTATCGCATGTCACCCTAGAGAAAGGTGTGTGGGCCATCAACATTTGGTCTTGAGCGACTCTGTTTTTTCCTCCGAATATCTGTGCCGCAGTTTGACCGGCGGAGTGGTACGTGCTCGGATTCGTAAGTTAATCATCTCGACTGCGATGGAAAATGCCATCGCAAAATAGATATAACCCTTAGGCACATGAACATCGAAACCCTCCACCATCAAGGTCACACCGACAAGGATAAGGAACGACAGCGCTAAGATTTTGACCGTCGGATGGGCATCGACGAAATCGCCGATGGGCCGAGCGGCGAACATCATGACGAGCACGGCCGCGATGATCGCCGTCGCCATCACGGACACCTCATCTACCAACCCGACCGCAGTGATGACGGAATCCAACGAGAAGACGATATCCAGTACAGCGATCTGAAGCAGCATCATTCCAAGGCCGGCTGGAACAGCCGAGAGCTCCTGTTCGTCCGGCCCTTCCAGGCTGTTATGGATTTCGTGAGTTGCTTTGGTGAGGAGAAACAGTCCGCCAATGATGAGAATCAGATCCCGCCCCGAGATGGCTTGATTCAGCACCGTAAACAGCGGAGCCGTGAGTTCCATCATGAGTGAGATGGAAAATAACAAGCCCAGCCTTGTGGCCATCGCAAGACCGAGCCCGAGGCGTCGAGCCAGATTCCGTTGGTGCTGAGGAAGTTGACCCACGAGGACCGAAATAAAAATAATGTTGTCGACCCCGAGGACGATTTCGAGCGCAGTCAGGGTGCCCAGCGCGATCCACATGTCTGAATGAGTCAGCCAATCGAACATACGATTCTCCCGGTAAACAAAAGATAGCGAACTTCAGAATCTTACTCAGGGTAAGTACCCTCTTTCATTGCGATGGGTCAATCAGGGAGGTCAATACGATCGGGATGTGATGTGCCATGTCACCTCATGGTCAGCTACAAATCAACTGTTGAATCGATATCTGTTCCTTCTCGGTCACCTGACGCTCCTTGTCGAATTATTCATGGAACGGTTCACCAAGCCCACCTATGTATAAATGGCTAGATTCGTATGGCCCTAGCCGAGAGACATTGAGGAGGGCCATGACGCACTAACCATCGGTGTGCGCTCAATGCTATTTGTAGAGAGAGATGCCTTGAATCCGGTCCGGCAGAAAAGAACCATCCAGAGAATCCCAGTACATGTAGAATTGTTCAAGTATTTTTACTAGATCCGTCATGTCGATCTGTGGTATACGTATAGAGCCGTCTGTAGGGAGCAATGTCCCAATCACACGACATGACACTCTTGCTGAGTGAGGCCTCTATTGGAATGGAGCTTTCAAGACTGTTAAACGCAGAGCCACGTCCGATCGTGGAGTGGACATATACTTCATGAAACGCAAGGTCCCAGGGATGTCATTGTAGGAATCTGCACCAGGGAGGTGCTTGTGGGAACCGGGGACGAAATGGTGGGAGTGAGTCCCCCCATCTGCGCAGTCTTTGATTTGGTTCGCAAAATGGCGAACACTGAGATGCCGGTGCTCATTACCGGCGAGACGGGCACTGGTAAGGAATTGACCGCGCGAGCGATCCATGAGCGAAGTCCTCGGAAGCACGGGGCGTTTGTCCCGATCAATTGCGGAGCCATTCCTGAAACCTTGTTGGAATCGGAACTGTTCGGTCATGAACGTGGCGCCTTCACAGGGGCCGTTCAACAAAAGAAGGGTAAACTGGAAGCGGCGGCCGGCGGCACATTATTCCTTGATGAAGTGGGCGATCTGTTGCCCGCCCTACAGGTCAAGCTGCTGCGATTTTTACAGGAGGGCACGTTCGAACGGGTCGGAGGACAAGAGACGCTCCATGTCGATGCGCGTGTCCTCGCCGCGACCAATGTCGACCTGAAAACGGCGATCGAAAAGAATCTCTTTCGGGAAGATCTCTATTACAGGCTCGACGTGTTGCATATTCATCTGCCGCCGCTGAGGGACCGAGGCGAGGACACCTTGCTCATGGCCATGGTCTTTCTCAGGCAGGCCGCGACGACCTATCGCAAGCAGATCCGAAGCTATACGCCCCAGGCCGTCGATGTGTTGCGTGCCTATTCTTGGCCAGGAAATGTGCGAGAGCTGAGCAATCGGGTCCGACGCGCCGTGGTCATGGCGGAGGGAATGGACATTACTCCGTATGACTTAGACCTGCCCGTTGAGAAGCTCCAAGCCGTGGATTCATTGGATTCTCTGCGGGCGGCTCACCGACGGATTGAGATGGAGTTGTTGGTGAAGGCGATCAGTTTACATCGAGGGAACTTAACCCGGATGGCCCGAGACTTGGAGGTGAGCCGCTCGACGTTGTACCGTAAACTTCGAGCCTACGGGCTAGAAAAGTTTGTGCCCGCTGCGACGCCGCTTTTTTTCGGCTCCAGAATCGATTCCAAGAAGTCGGCAAAACTCTCCCCCCAGGATAACCAGGGCGGGATATCGCCTGAATCTACACGAGTGAACCTTCCCTTGGAGCCGTCGCATCAGTTCCCCCAATCGGTCGAGCCACCGGTTTCGTTCTGAACGAGTCTTTCCTGAGAAAAGCCTGTACCGCACCTATGGCATCTCCCTCGTAAATCGACGGCAACTGAAAATGGAGTACGATGGCAGCCGTTGTGATCCTCGGAGAACGGGGTGGATCGATGAAGAGGTCAGAATTCTCCGAACAGCAGACCGTCCATTCTCTCGATGAACGAGCTGTGCCGGCAATATAGGATTGCCTGGTAGACTTTCTATGCCGGGGAAAGAGGTACCCGCATCTGGGATCGAGCGAGCACATCCGTTCGAGCACATGGGAGAAACGTTTCATCATGAAACACCATAAAAAAGGCAGAAGACTGCGCCCAGCATCTAGGTAAGTATTCAAGATGATTCGTATTCAATGTGGATAGCATACAGCATCGATCAAGAGCAGGAGGTCATATCACGTTCAAGAAATCGGCACATGTTGTCCAATGATGGGACATCTTGCGATAAATCATACTCATCATGCATGGTGAAAAATAACCCTTCAGATTTTCAAAATTCCGAACAATTCAACTACCTTTTCGGAGTGCGTAGTCTGTTCGAGCAGAAAGAGGAGACTGTTCCTTGAACAGAATCCCTGTTCCAAAATAAGACAAGTGGACACGATTTCATACAATCGAACCACTCGGAGATCGCGAAATATTTCACAACACTAGCAAATAAAAAGATTATCTCCAGGGCACCTGAATTGCTTAAACCTGGAGCAGGCCAATACCCCGTACGGGATGAGATAGGGAAAGAGTGGATAACGTAAAGCGGAAAGCTCGAGTCTGCATTCTGCATCAACCGACCGATGCCTGGGCATTATCAGATGGATTGTAGCCCAATGATACAGCTTCAGCCCTTACCGGAGTCATCCAGGAGATGCGCAGAAGGAGAGCAGGCGCCAGACTGGTGGTTTCATAGGTTTGAGCCGGTCTGGGGACCATTTATTCGTCGGCTTTGTCGTCAGAGGACTGTGACTTTGTTCGAGTTCGAGCGAGCCGCTTCTCAAGTTCCCGGTCTGACACCCATTGAGAAGACAATCGCCGTATCCGCGTTCCGTCAACAACAAGAGCGGGGATTGGTGCCTCTTTCGAATACTACCGCGTTCCGCAGTGAACACAACCTGTCCGCCGTTTGACACACTTTCGTTACTGATCTCCACCGAACATTTTGGTCTCCCCCCACACAGGTCTTCCCATATTATCGACTATTGGCCCGTTGCTCCATTGATCGCCGAATTTAATTCTTCAGTTTCTCTTCGGTTGCTCGGGCGATGGTGCTAGGCTGTGTTTCAGTCTATGCCTCTTTCATCTCTTCAACCTCCAATCGCTGAAGCCCCGACAGCTCCTCCGCTGTACCCTGCACTCTCACAAGCGGCTGCGACAGCACTTTTGAAAGGCCAGGTTATCGACGCTATCAAGCTGGTTCGCTTGGAGCAGCACATCGGTTTCAATGAAGCCAAGGACTTGATCGATACGTATCTTCGATCACAGCCGGCCCTCAAGATTCGAATCGACGAAGCTCAAGCTGATGCGCGAGAAGGATTGCTCCGCTGGCTTATCTTCCTGCTGGCCGGCGGTGCGGGGCTTGCTTATTTTCTGATGTAAGGAATGGGAGTCCGTCGGCACAATGGATGCTGATCAAGTTCTGCTGGCATTGATCGGGGTTGGCGCATCCTTCGTGACATTTTGTCTCATGCGGTTTCCGCGGATTCGGCGACCTCAGTTCCAACAGTACGGTCCTTTCTCTCTCACAGCCTCTCTCTTCGGCGTCTTGATGATTCTACTCATCTCCGCCTTGACGGTTTACGCACAAGCGGTCTGGCCCTGATTTTTTCTTTCTCCGACCTGGTATACAATCCCAAAACAAGTCGTTACTCCTCGATGGACAGTCATGTGCTCCGCGTCCGATAATCGGCTCGGCATCGAAATTGCGGCAGTGTGAGATTCTCTCTGTGTGGTAAACAGCTCTCCCATTCGAAGCGGTGATGCCGCCAGGATAGGAGCCAGAGCCCCATCACTCGCTTTCTCTCAGAAGATCATAGGCGATTAGAGCAACTTCGCCACGCTGGGCAGGATCTTGGAACAGCACGATCTTGTTGAGGAAGGATCTGATGGTTGGTACGAAATCTGTGATAAATTGATCGGGACCGATGCCGAGCAACTGGTGACCAGACTTCGCGCCACTCCGGAGCCGGCGGTGATTCCGCATTCCGATGCTCCGGCTGTCCTAGGTGCAGTCCACCGTGCCTTGGAGCCTGTGGGTTACATCTGCAGCTCGGATTCCCACTGAACAACGGCGCATGAGAAGGTGCGAGACAACTCCAAGCATTGTTCGAACTCAAATGAACGAGACTGACTGACCGCCTGAAGATCATTCCTCTTTACGCACGGTATGATATGCTGCTTCCCGCGTCATGACGACTGAGACGACTCTACTCAGGGAACTCGCCGCCGCCACCGCACGGAGGCGGACCTTTGCCATCATCAGCCATCCGGATGCCGGCAAAACGACGCTGACCGAAAAGCTTCTCCTGTACTCCGGCTTGATCCGAACCGCGGGCATGGTGCGTGGACGCAAAGGCGGCAAGACCACCGCCTCGGATTGGATGGGCATGGAACAGGAGCGCGGCATTTCCATCACGGCTTCGGCCATGCAGTTTCCCTATAAAGAGACCGTGGTGAACTTGCTGGATACGCCCGGCCACCAAGATTTTTCCGAAGATACCTATCGCACCCTGACGGCCGCCGACAGTGCCATCATGGTCATCGATGCAGCCAAAGGTGTGGAAACCCAGACACGCAAACTGTTCGCTGTGTGTCGCATGCGGCGGATCCCTGTCCTGACGTTGATCAACAAGATGGACCTGCCGGGGCGTCCGCCGCTCGACCTGATGACCGAAGTAGAACAGGCGTTGGACATTCACGCCAGCGCAATCAACTGGCCGATCGGGTCGGGCAGTGACTTCGTGGGCATTGTCAGCCGTGCCGACAGCCGGGTGCAGCTGTTCAGCAAGACGATGCATGGTGGGGCGAACAAAGTCGACACGGACACCTTGCCGCTGGCAGAGCTTCACTCAAACGGCAGGGTATCTCAAGATACGATGGCGCAAGTCCAACACGATCTAGAGCTTTTAGACATTGCCGGAAACCCCTTCACGCGTGAGCGATTTCTCCAGGGGGAAGTCACCCCGGTCTTTTTCGCGTCGGCACTCACGAATTTTGGGATTGAAAGCTTTCTTGACGCGTTTGTAGATCTAGCGCCAAGTCCCGGCATGCGGCCGGCTGACCGCGATGACGGGTCCGAGTTCTCTGTGAATCCGATCGACATGCCGTTCAGCGCCTATGTATTCAAGTTGCAGGCGAACATGAATCCTAAACATCGAGACAGCACCGCCTTTCTTCGGATCTGTTCCGGACGGTTCGAACGAGATATGGTGGTCCAGCATCATCGATTGGGTCGGGATATTCGATTGGCAAGACCGCACAGTCTGGTGGCGCAGGAACGCAGTACGGTCGAAGAAGCCTATCCTGGCGACATCATCGGCATCATCAACCCTGGGGTCTTCGCCATCGGCGATACGGTTTCATTGACCGGAGGGTTCAACTTTAGACCTCTGCCGCAGTTCCAGCCCGAAATCTTTGCACGCCTCCGCCCAACGGATGTCGGCAAACGCAAAGCCTTCGACAAGGGCCTGTCCCAGATGGCACAAGAAGGGACCGTGCAGATCATGAAAAACTTCAACGACCAGGAGGCTCTGATTGCTGCGGTCGGTCGTCTCCAGTTCGATGTGCTGCAATACCGACTCCGCCAGGAATATCGTGTGGAAACCATCCTCGACGCGCTGCCGTTTACCTGCAGTGCGTGGCTGGAGGGGGATCCCTCCACGTTCAAGTCACCGTCGGCCTCGATGATGGTGAAAGACCAACGGGATCGAGTCGTCGTCCTCTTCGGCGATCAGCTCATGAAGACCATCGCACGTGACCGGAATCCCGATCACGAACTGCGCGAAATGGGATAGGCCGGAAGGCCTAGAGCGGCTACCGGCGAAACGACAATGACGACATCTTTTCACTGATTGATCGGTTCTGCTACTGCTCCATAAGCCACCAACCGCCCTCACTGGTCCGACAGCGAGAGCTGCACCTGAACGGGAATAGTAGGCTCTCAGCAAACGGACATAGGTTGAATTTTACTCGAGCGCCCCTGATCTTTCTGATGCGCAATTGCTATGTTGGCATGGCGTTCTTATAGGCGATCAGTTTGAGAATGCAGCGAAGATCTGTTCTCAGCACGTGACGTGATGCGTTTCTTTTTCTGTTTACTTTTTACCACTCGACTCCCTAAAATCTTTTGATTGATCGACGACGAGAGTCGTTTTTCTGCACACATATTTTATTTTTCGCATGAGCCGAATTCTCTTGGTTCCACCTCTTCTTGCCGTCTCTCTGGTGGCCCTAACGTTCTTGTGTGTTCTTGAGAAACCTCTCCTTGCAGCGCCCGGAGGAATGACAGAGGCCTTCCCTGTTCAGAAAGCCGCACCAGTCGCGGTTGTGATTGAAACGGCCGGGAGCGAAGCCGAACTGCGGCAGCACATGCGTGTCAAAAACGATGTCGCTGAACTCTCCACGGGAGCCATCCGGTTTTCCGAGGCACCGATCGGAAGCTTCGGCTTCATCGCGCCACAGTCTCTCGGAATGGCCTTGGTCACGCAGAGTCCCGATCTTGAATTGGAGCGGGTGGCCTCAACGTCTAATGCCTATGAAATCCATAAGGTCTCGGATGGCAACGGATTGTTGGTTGGATTCATGACTAGGGAGGCGGCATCTCAGATTTCCCCCAACGAACGGCCCAAGAATCTACGCATTGCGCTCTACTCTAACTCCGTGGAGAAGGCTCCCATCATCGTCGCGGTCCCTTTAAGTAAGTTGATGGTAGACCGGATGCCGATCAGGCTTGACCCTAAAAAATCAGAGAGTCCCGTGATACTGAGCATGGATTTGCTCACTACGGCGAACCGGAAATCAACCGCTGGACAATAGCCATATGAAAATATGAAGAGAGGCAGCCGTCTGTGAACGTATTGACAGTCCATGCGGAGTTGAGTATCTTGCGACTCTTACTATCTACGAATAGCGAACGTGAACATCACATCTTTCGGTCAAGGCGGTTGGTTGTTACCGAAACTATTTTGTCTTCCCATTTTGCACATGGTTGATGGAGGCCGGCTGAGTAGCCTTCGCTGCTCATTTACACTTAATGTAATGTTATGAAGGAGGGTCGGTTCATGTCTCACCGTCATTCTACATCCACCCGAGTCTTGAGTGGACTCGCCGGCATCGCGCTGTTCGTTGCGCCGTCGGCCCTGCTCGCTGAGACTCCATCGCATGTGGCGATGAATCATCAGGTGCCGGGTTGGGCTGAACAGCTGAAGGGGCAGACGATCATTGAAGATACAATGGAAGGCCGACCGGAACGTACCTCCATGGTCGAGCGGCAGCACCAGCGTATCATGCAACAAATGGAACAGGACGCGACCGCGCAACGTACCGGTGGGTATTACAACGATCTGAACATGATGCACCAGTACGGCGCCGGAAATCAGGATGTGCTGCTCATGTCGAACTCCGGCGTAGAACCGGTGTCGATGTCGGGCGGGCGCTGTCCGGCATCCGCGCCGGTCCGGAAGTACGACGTCTCGGCGATCAACGTCGAGATTTCGCTCAATATGTGGCTCGACTTCTATCCCGGTTACATGTACGTCCTGACCGAGAACCTTGAAAAAGTGCGAGCAGAGGAAGCGGCCAATCGGGCGGCCCGCGAGAAGGAAGGCTATGATCCCGGAGCCGTCAAGAACGGATTGCAGAGCCAGTGGATTCAGCCGCTGGTGCTCCGAGGCAATCAGGGCGATTGTGTCAAGTTGACGCTTCGTAATCAACTGGAGGGCGGCGAGGAGGTCAGTCTCAACATTCATGGCTCCAGCATGATCGTCGCCTCCACTGGCAAGCCGGCGACGACCACGAATCCGGACAGCATCGCGGCTAAAGAGAAATCCGTGGACCTGGAGTGGTACATTCCGCCGACTCAGCAAGAGGGCGGCCGCCAGTTCCACTCGTACAGCAACGATCGCGAGCTGACGGTCATGGGTCTGTTCGGCGCGTTCGTCGTGGAGCCCAAGGGGTCCGAATATCTCGACCCGTTGGGAACCGGCGAGCCGACGCCGATGGCCAGTGGATGGCAGGCCATCATCAAGAACGGGACAGGGCCTGACTTCCGGGAATTCGTGATCATGTATCATGAAGTCGGGGACGAGGCGTTTCGGCCGCTGAACAAGAAGGGCGACTTCATTCCCCAGCGCGATCCCTTGACCGATGTGTACCGGCCGGTGGCTCGCGCCCTGAATTACCGGAGCGAACCCTTCGGCGTCGACAACATGCAAACGCAGCACGAGTACTTCGGGTTCGAAGACGAATCCATGGCCTACAGCGCCTATACCTTCGGCGATCCGGCGACGACTATTCCTCGCAGCTATCTGGGTGATCCGGCAAAGTTTCGCCTCGTGCACGGGGGGTCGGAGGTGTTTCACTCTCACCATCCGCACGGCGGATCGATTCGTTGGCCGAGGAGTCCACGCGCCATCGATGAAATGCCTTTATGGCATGCGGCCAAGAACGGGCCGGTCAAATATCCCGTGATTCGGACCAAGTCTGACCGAGTTGATGTGGAAGTCATCGGACCGTCCGAGACCATGGACCTGGAAACCGAATGTGGCTCCGGCCTCTGCCAGCAGTTGGCCGGGGACTTTCTGTTCCACTGTCACGTCGCTCACCATTACATCGCAGGGATGTGGGGCTATTGGCGTGTGTACAACACTCTGCAGCAGGGAACGTATCACAATGACGTGATGCCGGATATGCGCGAGCTGCCTGACCGGGCCGGCCGTATTCAAGCCGGTATTACATCGGATCAGCTCATCGGCCGCACCGTAGACTGGTTCGGAAAGACCTTTACCATCGTCAAGGACGGGAAGACAAACTGGAAGGCATCACCCGCCGTCGTCAACGTGAAGGATTGGGTCAACATGCAGCTGCCGCCGCAGGGACAGCCTGGGCATCAGAAAGATGAGCGCGCCCAGACCCGTTCCTACGATGCAAGCGTACTGGATTGGGCTTGGCAGGGTGATCGTGCGATGACCGAACGCGAAAACAGCGTGGACAATCCGAGGTACCTCTCGCCGACTCCCGGCAACCGGCTGCCGATTCTTTTTGAGAGCGCCACCGGCAAGATTGCCTGGCCGCATTTGAAGCCGCATTTCGGCCGTCGTGTGCCCTTCTCTCAGAATCACAATCCTTCTCCATGGTTGGATATGATCCACCTTGAGGAGGACGGTTTGCCCAGTTCCTATCCGGCAAAGCCGGGAGAGAATGGGCGATGGAGCATGTGTCCCGAGAACGCCGGCTCCAAGAAATACAACGTCCATTTCATTCAGACGCCGATGACGTTGTCCGATAAGCAGGGCGATACGCCGGCCATCGTAGATAAGGACGGGCTGATCTACGTGTTGCACGAGGAGGAAGCGCAGACCAGGAAGAGCGACATCAAGTATCCGCTGGTGGTGCGCGCCAATATCTACGATTGTATCGATTGGATGTTGACCAGCGAGTGGCTGGACGATGACCATGTCAACTTCCAGGCATCGAAGATTAATACGCACTGGCACTTCCTGCAGTTCGACAATCAGTCATCCGACGGCGTCATCACCGGCTTTTCGTATGAGCAATCGGTGCGTCCGTTCACGATGCTGGAGAAGAAGGTGAAAAAGGGCCTACCTGTGCCGATGAATACTACTTTCACCAAGCCGGCCAAGAAGGGTGACCGGGTCATTACGGTCAAGAACGCGGCCCAGTACCAGCCGAATGTGGAACTGTTGATCGGCGCGGACAATGTCCAAGGCAACGAGATCGGTCGGGTCAAATCGATCCAAGGTAATCAGATCACGCTCTATCGTCCGTTGAAAAATGCTCATCCGGCCAACGACATCGTGACGGTGGAGTTCGTCCGGCAGCGATTCTGGGTGGATTCCGATGTTGGGACGGTCTTCTGGCACGACCATGCGCTGGGGCGAGTCACATGGCCTCACGGGGGGTTCGGCACGATCATCATCGAGCCCGTCGGTTCGACCTATCACAATCCTAAGACCGGCAAGGAGATCCGAAGCGGTCCGATGGCCGATATCCGAACGGCGGAGCCGGTTGGATACGGAGTGAACGGCAGCTTCCGGGAGCTGCTGGTGCAGCTCAATGACACCGTGCCTCATACGGTGAACATCGTTACGGCGGGTAATCCGCCGGGGCAGCCGATTGAAGTGGCATTGGAAGCCGGGAAAACAGTATCTTTCCCGATGCCGGAAAAAATGCCGATGGTGCCGATGTCCTTCCTCAACGGCGGAACCCATACGACGGGTGGTGGGTTGAATTTCAAGGCCGAGCCCATCGCGAGTCGCTTGGCCGCGAACCCTGATTCGTCCAAGTTGTTCAGCAGCGCCGTCCACGGCGATCCCTATACGCCGATGGTACGTGCCTACCTGGGCGATACGGTGGTGTTCCGGCTGCTTCAGACCATGGCGAACGAAACGATGGTCTGGACAGTTTCAGGCCATACCTATTTAACAGAACGTTATGCGGGCGATGCGAACCGGAAGAACTCGATCCATATCGGCATTGCCGAACGGTACGACCTGGTGGTGCCGCAAGCGGGCGGACCGCGGCTCCAGCCTGGAGACTACATCCACTTCAACGGCCGCGGGTCGAAGTTCTCAGAGGGCGCATGGGGCATCATGCGGGTGTTGGACAAGGAGGTGCCAGACCTCCAAAAGCTCCCCGCCGGATACAGTCGCCGAAATGAGATTCCGAAGCCGCTGGCTGTCTGTCCAGCAGAGGCTCCGGTGAAAAACTTCAACGTCGTGGCGTTGGATTATCCATCGCTGAAGTTGAACCCCAAGGCGCCTGATACCATCGAGGTCGACTTCGAGCGGACGATCCAGATGGTCAATCCGAGCGCGAAGATTTATGCGTTGGAAGAAGACGTGACGAAGGTTGCCGGAGGGGTTCAGCCGATGCCCTTGACCTTGCGGGCCAATGTCGGGGATTGCCTCAAGGTGAAGCTGACCAACCGGATGAAGGAGAGCAGAGCGTCATTCTCCGCCATCGGATTGGTGTTCGACCCCAAGGATTCGCTCGGTGCAAACGTCGGGAACAATCCCGGCGATCAGACCATCGCACCGGGAGAGAATCGTACCTACACCTACTACGCGGACCCGTTCCTGGGAGAGACCGCTTCATTGGTGTGGGACTGGGGCAATGTGGTGATCAATCCCCGGAGCGGGCTCTATGGAGCAGTGGTGATTGGCCCGAAAGGAGCCCAGTACCGTGATCCAAAAACCGGCGCGGATATTTCGACGAAGAACAGCTGGGTGGCCGATGTCATCGTCGATCGGACGATTCAGGGTTACGAGAATCGCGTGAATTACCGCGATGTGGCTCTGTTCTTCCAAGACGAGGACAATATCATCGGCACGAGTTTCATGCCTTATGTGCAGAACACGGCGGGCTTGACGGCCGTCAACTACCGATCGGAGCCTTATAAGTTCCGCGAAGAGAAGGGCTGCACTCTTGGCAAGGTGTTCCAACCCTGTGTCGTGGACAAGCCGGAAGATCCGGCGACGCCGATCATCGAGGCGCATGCCGGGGATCCCGTTCGCATCCACGTGTTCGGCGCGAGCAGCGAACAGAACGGCATGTTCAGTGTCGAACGCCATGAGTGGCCGATTGAGCCGTTCATGCGCGGAGCCGACATGATCAGCCTGGTGGAGTTCGCCGGATCAGAGGCGCTGGACGCGTTCCTTCCGAGTGCCGGGGGACCGTTCCGTATGCCGGGTGATTATGTCTGGAGCAACCAGCGGTTACCTTACTCGCAGTCTGGACAGTGGGGCTATCTGCGGGTATTACCGGCTGGGGATCAGCGGGTGTTGCCGCTTTCCGGTGCCGGGACAGGAACGAAGAGTGCCTCTAGTGATGAACCGGCGCATGCCGTTCCTGTAGCGACGCGGTAACTCGCTTGCCTCTCGAAGAGGCAATCAATACCGAGAAGAGGGGGAGGCCTGCGCTCCCCCTTTTTATTTATAACAGGCATCTGGTACCATCACAGAAACCGATCTCAATTGAAAGCGAGAATGCCATGAAAACCACGTTGGTTTCAGCCTTGCTCGTCTTGGCCTGTGCTTCTACGGCCTGGTCCTATCAAGAAATTGAGGTGAAGGACGGCGGAACCGTTACGGGAAAAGTGAGGATGACGGAAGGAAAGCCGATCCCCAAAGGGTTCAACCTGGTCACCTTTCCGGATCCTGTCTACTGCGGAAGAATTTCCACCGGGACTGGGTGGAGGATTTTGGACGAGTTCAGCGTTTCGGCAGATCGAGGCCTCAAAGACACGGTTGTGTTGCTGATCGATGCAGAGAAGGGAAAGCCGTTTAAGTTCGTGCCGCCCACCATCGAGGCCCGCGACTGTCGGTTTTTGCCTTTTGTCAGTGTGGTGAAAGACCGAGCCGAGGTTCGAGTCGTCAACATGGATCCGGTGTTTCATGATATTCAGGCGTACGAAACGTCGGACCTAGGTCCACGTGTGTTATTCAACACACCGCTTCCGATGAATCCCCTGCACGTGCGTGATGCCGGGTCCGAGAGTCATGAGCATCTGGCCGGACAACCGATGATCGAAGTCGTCAAGATGACGAAGAACCGTCGGTTTTTCGTCATGCAGTGTGGATTTCATGCCTACATGGAAAGCTGGGGATTCGCCGTGGACAATCCGTATTACATGATGACCGACACGGATGGACGGTTCTCGCTGTCAGATGTGCCTGCCGGCGAGTATACATTGATGGCGTGGCATCCTGGAGTAGGGACGGTGCTCGAAAAGAAAATATCGGTGTCAGCGAAGCAAACGCATCAAGTAGATTTCACGTTCGAATCTCCCAAAGGGCGCCGAAGCGTACACGAAATCGCAGAGAATCCGCATTACGGGTTGGAGGTGCTGGGAAAATCCGTGGAGATTCGCCCCACTCTCCAACTGCAGACACCATAAATACTGTTCGTTTGAATAGGAGCATTGCCCGTGAATAGAGTTGTCGCTTGCATGTCCGGGTTGAGCGCAGCCCTTGTCTCGGCGGTAGCCTTGTCATCAGTCACACCGGCAAGCGCCTATGAGGTGATAAAGGTACGACATGGTGGAACGATCGAAGGGACGGTGACGCTCGATGGACCGGTGCCGGAGCCGAAGGCGTTCAGTCTGATCACGTTTCCGGATCCCGCCTATTGCGGCCGGATCTCCAATGGCCGCGGGTGGCGCTTGCTGCATGACTTTGTTGTCGGTCATCAGGGAGGATTGAAGGATGCCATTGTGCTCCTGGAAGGGGTCGAAGCTGGAAAACCGTTTGATGTTTCTGTCCCGTTGATCGAAGCCCGCGACTGCATGTTTCAGCCGTTCATGACCATTGTCCGTAATGGGCATGCAGTCGAGGTCATCAATATGGATCCCGTGATGCACGATATTCAGGGCTATGAGACATCGCCGGAAGCGGGTGCGCGAGTCTTGTTCAATAGCCCCTTGGTCATGAATCACCAGCATCGTCGAGGGGATATCCATGCGACGCACGACCATGCTCCAGGAGCATCGTTGGTTGGGCCGATTTATTTGAACAAGGGTCGACGTACGTTCTACATGCAATGTGGCTTCCATGCCTACATGGAAAGCTGGGCCATGGCCGTGAACAATCCCTACTATGCCCTGACGGATGCCGAGGGGAAGTTCTCGATCGCCGGCATTCCTCCCGGTACCTATCAGTTGGTGGTATGGCACCCGCAGACAGGACCTGGAAAGACAAGGACGGTTGTGGTGCAACCGGATGGAACGCTGCGTGAGCAACTGTCGCTGCCCGCTCCCAAGGGGAATCGAACCGCGTATAAGGTCATGGATAGCCCTCGGTTCGCCCCTGAGTCGTTAGGGTACCCTGTTGACATCCAGCCGCTCGTCGAACATCAACATTGAAAGTCTGCACCTCTGTACTGTGAAGCGGCCTTGCCGATCCGTATCTCTTGGCTTCCTCAGCGTTGTTTCAATAGGTGCTCATATCAATTCTGGAAGGTGACAACCGCCCCTCCCATGAGCCGGAATTCTCCGGCACGTCCGTCAAACGGGTAACAGACAAGAACGATCACACACGCATGAGTGCAACCGGCCAGCGGCGCGAAGGGTAGAGGATGAATCCGCTGAACATGCGACAACGTGCGATCGTCTTGTTCACCCTTGTCTGGTGCATTCCTATGGCTGGATCTGCGTTTGGAGGAACGGCATCGCAGATTCAGCAGAGTCAGGCACTCTATGACAAGCAGGAGTATCAGAAGGCTCTTGAAGGGCTGGACAAGCTCGATTCTCAGACGTTGGGCACACCGGATGTTCGTCGACTCAAGATTCGCACACTTCTGAGACTGGGCAACCCGAAGGATGCCCTTACAAACTATGATGAGCTCGTGCAGGTATTGAAGCGCGATGATCCGTCGATCCTTCGTGAGATCTCACTCGGATTTGTCCTTGGCCTGACGAAGGACATGCGCGAGCAAATGCGTGGTGCGGCCTATACCGCCCTGAAGGACTGGCACGACCCCGAGTCGATTCCATTCCTGGAAGATGGGCTCAGCGACGGATCCGGTCTTGTCCGAGCCTTAGCGGCTGAAGGACTTGCGAAGCTGAACGAGGGACGCCATTCGACTCGATTCCGACAGGCCTTGGAAGATCAGGCGGTGTTGGTGAAGGTGGCGGTACTCAAGGGGTTTGCAACATCCGGTGATACTTCCGTCATCCCGCTCGTCGAGCCCCTACTGAATGATTCTGAGATACGGGTGCGAGTCGCAGCCGCCGAGGTGCTCTGTAATCTGAAACGACCCAAGGGCTGTGAACTGCTCTTCCAGTATGCGAAGGCGCCGAATCCAGATGAACGGACCCCGGCGATTCGTGCCTTGGTTGATCGGCCGTCGACAGAGGTTTTGCCGGTTCTCATCGAGTCGAGTGAGCACAAACAGCCGTCGGTACGCGGGGCTGCCGCCACAGGGTTGGCGCATGTGCCCACTGCAGAAGCAGTCACTGCGCTGACCAGACTGCTGAGAGACCCTCTTCCACCCGTACGGATCGCCGCAGCCGTCAGCCTAGGGCAGCTGCGCGGATTTGATGTACGCGCGCCCCTGAATAGGGCTCTCGACGATCGTGACGCGGCAGTCAGAGCGTTCGTCATCGGCGCGTTGCTGGAACAGGGTGAACGGTATGAGATTGTAGCCGGTCCTGTGCAGGCTCTCAGGAACACGAATGAGCCCGCCGTTCGCGCTGCCGTGGCACGAGCCTTAGGGCATGCCGGAGAATCGAATCGAGAGCCGGCGCGATCGGCCTTGATGCTGCTGGTTCAGGATACGGTGCCTCGAGTGAGGATTGCGGCGATCAAGTCAACGGCAAAGATTGATGGGGTGGATGCGATCCCACTCCTCAAACAGAGTCTGCACGACGAGGATGATGCAGTTCGGGCGACGGCCGGAGGAGCGCTGTTGAAAGTTGTGCTCACGAAAAACTAGGCTAGGGACGTGCCGTTGTGCCGCTACGTTCATCGATATCGTTGGACCGGAGTCGTTCCCTATGCTTATGGTTCGATGAACCCGTGCTCTTCTTGTAGAAGGAGTTGTGTCCATGGCCATTCGGATTCTTGCTGTGTTGGCGCTGTTGGGCTTCGGGCTCAACGACTCCTTTCTGTTCGCAAATGAGCCACCGGGGCACGATCCGATCGAGCCGCCGACGAGCAAAGACGGCGCGCCAATGATCGTGGTCCCGGCCGGCTCGTTCCCGATGGGTGTGCCGGCTGGAGCCCGTGACGGAGGACGCGATGAATATCCACGTCATGACGTGTTCGTTGATACATTTGCGATCGACACATTTGAAGTGACAAACGGCCGTTATCTGGAATTCGTGAAGTCCACAGGACATCGCGTTCCACAGAATCCAAGAAATCCGACAAGAAACCTCTGGCAAGGAGAGAGCATCACCGATTCGTTGACCGATCGACCCGTGATCAATGTTGATTGGTTTGATGCCGAAGCCTATTGCAGATGGGCTGGCAAACGACTCCCCACTGAAGCCGAATGGGAAAAGGCGGCCAAGGGGACGTCCGATAGACGATTCCCTTGGGGGAACGTTGAACCGACCTCCAAGCATCTTAACTACAACCAGCCGTGGATCGGGGAGAAGACTCTGATGCCCGTCGGAAGTTATGAGGCGGGCAAGAGCCCGTATGGCCTGTATGACATGGCCGGCAACGTTTGGGAATGGGTCGATGATTGGTACGATGCTCGATACTATGAGAAGAGCCCGAAAAAGAATCCGAAAGGTCCGGACACAGGCACAAAGAAAGTGATCAGGGGCGCGGGTTGGCAAAACGAGACGCCCACGGTTCGCATCTTTACTCGTGTCGAGAGCGATCCAACGGTCCGAAATGAGTCCACAGGATTTCGTTGCGCGAGCGATGCGGCGATGAAACGGTCAGCCGGGAATCCGTCAACTCCTTAAGACGTTCAGCTGCCGAGGCGACTTCTGTAGGTTAGGGGATATCAAATGTCAATGTCCGTGCGCACCGGAAGCCGATCGTCGCGGCACGTTGGTCTGGAGGGGCGCCGCCTCGGGTCGCCGTTCGAAGCATGACGCGGTTGCTTTTCCAAGATCCACCGCGAACGCTCTTGTAGCGCCCGGTGGTTGGACCCGTCGGATTGCGTTCCGGCATATAGGCATAGTAATCGAATCCGAACCAGTCCTGCACCCATTCGGCAATGTTGCCCGCCATATGGTGCAAGCCATAGGGACTCTTGCCTTCCTTATAGGAATCGACTGCTGCAAGAATGGGGATCTCATGGACATGATGCTGCCCGAACATCGCGAGTGTGGAGCTGGGAATTGCTTCACCCCATGGGTAGGGAATGCCTTCAGACCCTCGCGCCGCTTTTTCCCATTCGGCCTCGGTCGGTAGTCTGGCGTGCTTTGCCACGCATAGATCGTTCGCCTCTGCCCATGTGACATAGAGCGCAGGCCAGCGGGTCAAGGTCTGGTCGGAGACGGAATGGACGGTGATGACGTGCCAGAGGAGTTTCTGGAGCTCGTCCGAGGGATGAAGCTTCTGTTTCTGCAGAAAGGCTACGTATTCTCCAAGGCTTACCTCATCTCGATCCATCTCATAAGCATCCAACCAAACTCGATGTTGAGGCAGTTCCGTATCGTCAAATTGGGTCCGGTTTCCATAGGGGTCGTCATCGACTCTGTTGCTCCCGAGCAAAAACGTACCAGCCGGGATGGTGAGCATCGGCGACGGTCTGGCCAGCCTCGCGATGTCCGTTAAATGGCGGGCCAGTTCCGGGGAGGGCTTTGAGCCGGTCTCTGCGAGAGAGGGGTTTCCCATGATGACCAGGAGAGAAAACATGATCACAGACCACGCACAAAGGCGGCATGAAGTCTTGCCCGAGAGGTTCATGGCGTTCCAGGTGGCGGTGCACTATAAACCGGACGTCTGTAGCTTACAATAGTTCGGACTGACGATCAGGACGTTCTGGGCCATTCAACACTCTTTCAGTAATAACTCGATCCGATTATAGTATGCAGCCCTGACCTGTACACGGTTTTGGAAAGGAGCATTGAATGAGCACGCATCACCTGTTGGCAGCTCACTACCTGCGCTTTCCTGTGTACTGCGTTTGGATCGCCACGATAATGCTCACCCTCCCGCGCAATGCCGAAACGATGGAACTCAGCCAGGACGCGATTCTTAGAGCGAGACAGGCGACCGTAGGAATCCTAGCTGATACACAAGATCAGCGAATGCCGGAAAGGCCTGGGAAGGTCGTCGTCCGAGGAACTGGGTTTCATCTACGAGACGGTTATGTAATTACCGCAAGACATGCCGTAGAAAAACACGAGCTTCCAACGGGCGTCGTCGTTCAGAAACAGATTCGCGTGCTCACGAATGATCTCCATGAACTTCCTGCCGATCTCGTGAGCGACAGTGCGTTCATGGATATCGTCGTGTATCGGGTTGCTGAACAGCATCGCTCCAAATTGCAGGCAGGGACGTCCTTTACTTCGGCCGAGGCATCACCCGGGATGGAAGTCTTCACAATCGGTTATCCGCTTGGTTGGGGGCCGACCATGGCCTTTGGGAAAATCGGAAATACCAATACATTTCTGCAAACCGTCGATACCCGTCTCATCCAGGCCGACCTTTCGACCTGCAGTGGAAATTCAGGAGGTGGGCTGTTCAACGCCCAAGGAGAAATTGTCGGCATCGTGCATGCCGTGATCCAAACCGATAAAGAAGAGACCCAGGCTCATTGCAGTCGCCTGACCTTTGTCATTCCAGGAATCCTTGCGGAGCGCATCATCAACGCAGCTCTTTCAGGTAGGCCTCTTGCCTTCTCCAGACTTGGGGTCCACATGACTTCGGTAAAAGACGGCACAAAGTTGCGTGTCGCCGTGAAGGAAGTCGCGGAACCAGCAAAATCGGCAGGTATTCAGAAACACGATATTTTGCTGGCCATCGAGGATACGGAGATTCTTGATGGAGCCCAGCTGAAGAATTTCCTCATCGAGCGGACAAGCCCGGGCCAAGAGGTATCGGTCAAAGTGCGTCGAATTGATGTTGATCTGACGTTCCATGTCGTGCTGGGCGGTGGGTGAGGGGAATAAGACTGGTAACGGGTGAACGGGTTGTCAAGCGTTGTCGGATCCTTAAAAGCCCCAAGAGTTTGTGAGAGTATGCGATGGCGTGATTGTCATGACGCCGCGCAGCGGTGCAGTCGGTCCATAATTGCCAGCCCAAGCCCCTCTTCGGTACACGGTTCTGCGTAGATCCGATCGAGCCCAAGGGAGTCCAGCCTCCGCAGCGCTGCAAACAGGTGTCGTGCGGCTTCCCTCAGATCACCGGTCGACGATAGAACTTCAACAGCTGCAAAGCGATCGTCGGTATCTCGTGCTTGCGAAAGGATCAGCAACCCTGCGCGCTCATCATTTTTCAGGATAGGCCTTGCTCCGACCGCGCCTAAGATCGTCAATTGCGTCTGCGTTGCGTAGTGGCGTGCTAATTGACCGGGCGCCATCGGCGTTTGATTCACAGGCGACGACCGATGAATCGAGCCGATGACGGCGTTGAGTTGTTCAATGGTGATGCTGCCTGGACGCAGCAATTCCGGCTGTGGTCCTATCAGTGAAACGATCGTCGATTCGACCCCAACCGGACAGGGTCCGCCGTCGAGTATGAGATCTGCTTTGCTCCCAAGCCCATCAGCAACATGTTGAGCGGTCGTGGGGCTCACATAGCCAAAGGGGTTGGCGCTGGGACCGGCGATGGGGGTATCTGCTTCCCGAATCAACGCCTGTGCCACTGGATGGTTCGGCATTCTGACTGCAACCGTCGGAAGTCCGGCGGTGACGAGATCTGGAACGGTCGATTGCTTCGGCAGGACCAAAGTCAGGGGGCCGGGCCAAAACTCATTTATGAGTCTGTGACCTATGGGAGGCAGGGAGGCGATCAGAGTATCCAACTGGCTGAGATGAGCGATGTGGACGATGAGCGGGTCGAACTGAGGACGCTGCTTGGCTTCGAAGACCTTCGCTGCTGCGTCGGCATTCATCGAATCGCAGCCGAGTCCATAGACTGTTTCGGTTGGAAACGCGACGAGTCCACCTCTTTTGATGATCTTTCCTGCTAGTCGGATGGACTCGGAATCTTCTGCCGAGAGGATTGCACCGTTCAAATAATCGGTTTCCCAACCCATAGGAATGCCGTGCTAACCCCCACTCCATTACTCTTTCACGGTCATCGTAATCCTGACCGGATCGAGTGGGTTGTCTCGCTCGTCGCGAGGGACACCGACAATCTTGTCGACAACCTCGATCCCACGAAAGACTTCTCCAAACACGGTGTAGCGCCGATCTAAACCGCTGTTCTCTCCGACGCAGATAAAAAACTGTGAGCCGTTGTCGTTGAAGTCGCGCGTGCTGTTGCTCTCGCGGGGCATTTTTGCCATGGATACCGCGCCGCGCTTATGTGGATGGTCGTTCGGTTCGGGCGAAAGAAAGTACCCTGGTCCGCCCGTACCGTGGAGTATGCGGTCGGGAGTCTTGCTCAATGGATCGCCTCCCTGAATGATGAACCCAGGCACCACCCGATGGAACGTCGTGTCGTCATAGAACCTCATCTTGACGAGATTGATAAGGTTCTCCACATGACGAGGTGCCGCGTCAGAGTAGAATCGAATCTTGATCTCACCGAATCTCGTGACAATTGTGACGCGGGGATCTTTTTTTCTGAACTCAAGTGCCATCGTCATGAATGTAACAAGGCGATGATCGGAGTGGCAAGGTCTTGCCAACAGTGCTGAGTTCTGCGTGTCGAGTCCTGAGAGTATTGCTCAGCACTCACGTCTCAGCACTCAGCACCGTCTTTTACGAGTCCATCTCCAGGTCGGATGCGCACCCACATGATTCCACCCAAAAGGGAAATGAGGGCCGCGAGGCCGAGAGAAGCACCCCAACCCCACTGTTGGGCGAGCCAAGGCGTGAGTGTCGGAGATATCGCTCCACCGAGATTGGCACCCATATTCATGAGACCTGAGAGGCTTCCGGCATGGGTCGGTGACAGATCGCTCGCCGAGGACCAATATGCGCCGACTGTGAAATAGAGCCACCCGGCACCCAATGATAAGCTGGCGATGGCGAGATGAGGAGATTCTACAACGGCACCCAAGGCGATGGAACCAGCCGCCAGCCCCATACCTATCATGCCCACGATCTGACGGCCTTTCGTCACTCCTCGTCGGATCGCCAATCGATCGGTGACCCATCCGCCGAGAGGACAGAACACGAGAATCGTAAGGAACGGGGCGGCAGCAAACAATCCGCCGCGTAAGACATTGAAGCCGCGCTCATTCACGAGATAGAGATAGAACCAAGACATGTAGACATAGGCGACATAGCCCAAGCATCCGTAACTCAGCATCAGCCACCAAACGCTCGGTGTCCTTCGTAGGATAGTCCACGGAGTTGAAGGACGCGTTGGAGTGGCTGGAATCGTGGACGAGGCTGTTTCGTCATGAGTGTGCCAGGGGTGCTGCGATGGACGATCGGTGGCCAAGCACCACCAGATGACTGCGAGGGCGAACCCTATCCCGCTCGAGAGGTAAAAGGCGGATTGCCAGCCATAGTTGACCATAATCCAAGCTGTTATTGGCGGAGTGATTGCTGCGCCGATCCCGATTCCGCCGATCGCAATGCCGATGCCGAGACCGCGTTCATGAGCGGGAAGCCAGTCGGTGACGGCGCGATTAAAGGTCGGCAATGCCGCTGCCTCTCCGACACCGAGAAGAAATCTGACAAGGGCCAGTGCGCCGACGATTCCGAGCGGGGTGGCCAGGAAAGAAGTCGCGGCAATGGCCGTCCAGGCGGTAAAGCAGGACCACCAGATCAATGCGATCATGAGGATGATGCGGATGCCCCAGCGATCTGCGAGCCACCCACCGGGAATCTGGAACAAGGCGTACCCGATGACGAATGCGGAGAAGACAAATCCCATCTCCTGCTCCGTGAGCCCCAACGCCGGCATCATCTGCCGTGCGGTGACCGAAATGTTGACGCGATCGATGTACGTGACAACACTGATGGCAAAGAGAAGCCCCAGAATCAGCCAACGTAGGGGCGAAGGTGGTGCAGCGGTTTCGCGATTCGTGAAGGTCCTCTCGCTCACAGTAGGTTCACCACCAGATTCATCCAGATTCATGGGAACGGTGGCCGTTGTTGTGTTCGGCAGGCGTCGAATGGTGAATAGCTTGCCGCCTCGTTACAGAGGCGGCACAGCGAAGTGGTCAGTTAGTGACGATGTCGAGTAGCTCAACTTCGAAGACTAAGGTGGCTCCCGGTTTGATGGTCGGCGGCGACCCGCCGTCGCCATAGGCCAGATTGGATGGGCACACCAGACGGCTCTTTCCTCCGACTTTGATCTGTTGAACTCCCTCTGTCCAACACTTAATAACCTTGTTCAACGGAAATGTCGCCGGTTCCCCTCGCTTGATGGAACTGTCAAATACTGTTCCATCGGTCAAAGTACCATGGTAATGGACCTTGACCGTATCCGTTGCCTTTGGCGTGGCCCCGGTGCCGGGTTTGATGGTGGTGATGACGATCCCTGACTCCGTCTTCGTTGCTCCTTTTTCCGAAGCCGCTTTTGCCGTAAACGCGGCGCCTGCCTTCTTCTCACTCTCGGCTGCGACAGCCACTCGAGACTGTTGCAGTTGTTGAATTTTGGGCCCGAATGTTTGGAGATCGACTTTTTGAGGGCGCTTCAGTACGCCGTCAGTGATGCCATTTTTGACCATATCGAGTTCGGTCTCGCTTAAGGCAAAGGTCCCCAATGATTGGCTGATGGCCAACCCAAGTGCGTACAGGGTTTTCTGATCATCACTTACCGGATCTGGAGAGGCAGCCGATAGCGGGGTTGTGAGAAGGAGAAACCCTATGGCAAAACATAATAGACGAATTCTCATGGGGTAGAGGTCCTTTCTTGTGATGAGGTATGGGCAAATGTGGCCCGTAAGAATACGATAGGCTTTCCGATCTCACAACAGAAATCTCACCGAAAACGGCTACCGATCAGCGAGGCGAGTTTCTATGCTTCACGCAAATACGAGCCAATGGAAGTGGCGGAGAGGGAGGGATTTGAACCCTCGGTAGAGATTTTGTCCCTACGACGGTTTAGCAAACCGTTGCCTTCGGCCACTCGGCCACCTCTCCACGTCATGATTAATAGGATCACGCCGCATCCACGGCGGAAAGTGTCGCCAGGGCGGGAGTCACCGACGAGGTGGCATCATACCTCAGCCTATGGGAAGCGTACAAGGGAGGAATAATGCTTCGGCTAGCCCGTCTTCCGCAGGTAACACGTCTGCAACGAGTTCTTCCACTACGGTAGCTGGACGATTAGGCCATTGTCGTCACGACCTGTTCGAGTCTCGTGGGTTGGTTGGGGAGCAGCAGCGTCATCCGCTGAAGCCGCCCGGTTCAGGAGGAGGCGGGCGGGAAAGCAGACGACCGATTGCTTCCCAGCCAATCCGCTCTTCCCGGTCAAGGCCGGGACGCGTCCCGATGGGGGCGCCCCCCCGCTGACGAGGACCGCAGACGGTCCGAATCGACTCGACCCACAGCCCGCACGCGTCGGCCGTGCCGCCTGGCTTCTTGGTGGGGCGCCGCCCATCCAGGGGGCCGAGTATTGACGGCTGCCCACGTCCGGGCAAGGGGGCGGACTGCACGACACGCCCTGGCCTGAAAGCAGGCCCTGAAATCAGGCTGCGTTCACGACAGCAGAAGAGCAAGCGCGTCACTTTCCCACGGCAAACTGCGGAAGACGGGCTAGCCCAGAAGATGGCCTTTTCCGGTAGATCCGTTTGGATCATGTCGGCATAGCGGTGGAGCTTTGAGATGCATGTGGCGTCAGCTATTCTCACGTTGAGACCATCAGCATGAACTGTGTATGGTGTAGGAATTCATGGGAGATGCTCTGATGCCACTGACCACATACAATCACGTTTCCATTCCCTCTTTTATGTACGGCACGGCGTGGAAGAAGGACGCGACAACCAAGTTGGTACTGCAAGCGGTCGAGGCGGGGTTTACCGCCATCGATACGGCGAATCAACTCGTCCATTATGATGAAGCAAGGGTCGGGGAGGCACTGTTACAGCTAGCGAAGCAAGGCATCGCCCGCAACAAGCTGTTTCTGCAAACGAAGTTCACACCCATCAACGGCCAAGATCATCGCCTTCCATACGACGCGCGAGCAAGCATCACCACGCAGGTGCAACAATCTTTCGCCAGTTCTCTCGAACATCTCCATGCGGACTATCTCGACTCGTACGTGTTGCATGGCCCCTATTCACGGCGTGGCCTAGGGGCTGAAGATTGGGAAGTTTGGACCGCGATTGAGTCCCTCTATGATGCCGGCAAGACGAAGATGATCGGGGTCAGCAACGTCACGGCCGATCAGCTGACCTTGCTCTGCATGAAAGCCAAGCACAAGCCGATGGTGGTGCAGAACCGCTGCTATGCGGCCTTCGGATGGGACAAGGAGGTTCGGGAGATTTGCCGGACGCACCATATTATCTATCAAGGGTTTTCTCTCCTGACCGCGAATCGCGATGTGTTCGTCGACCCTGCGATTCGAACAATGGCCGCACGATACCAGGCCACCCTCGCGCAACTCATCTTCCGGTTTGCCATGCAAGTCGGCATGCTGCCTTTGACCGGCACGACGAATCCTCAGCACATGAAAGAAGACCTGCAATCGGATCAATTCACCCTGCTGTCGGAGGAAGTTGGACAGATCGAAACCATCGGCCTCTAGCGACTATTGGTAAGATCCTCATCAAGTGTATCTATTGTTCCGCCAAAGACGGACAATACAATCAAGCCGTCGCGTTGAAGGGCTTTTTGTTAAAGCAGCGAGTATCACTTCGACAAAAGCGTCAGCAGGCCACGTCTCAGGAAACGGAGCGCCACGTTGAGCGGGAAGGAAATTGTCACCGCAGTGCGCTGTGATCGTGGGCGGGACAAACGATGATGGTCTTGACCGACAACTCCATCACCGAGCAAGAAGACCTGGCGTTGCAACGACTGAGGGTCCGGCCATGCTTGTCCGAGATCGCGCGAAGGCGCAGCGTCATGGTGAGAAGGCGCCGGCAACCGTGGCATTCACCGGGGAAGCGGACGGCAGAGCAGCACACACCCTCTTTGCTTTTGCTGTTGCACGATTCAAGGCCTGACCCACCTTGGCGCTTTCTACCGGTCTGCGCCATAGAGAACCAGACTACGGATCTGGGGATTACAGGGTCAATGAGCTCTTCTTTTTTCATGCGCGATCGTGCGCTGAGTGGCTGAGCATTGAGCAAATCATAGCCATCGGCGGACTGAACGCTTGTACGCTGTAAATGCCTCTGAGAATTTGGAAGCTAAGGCCCGTTCCTCGGGTTGTATTTGAAAACGATTCATGTACCACACGAAGAGCGGGAGGATTACGAAGGCCAGTAGGTGAGAGAGATCAATCGCCCAGCCGACAAGAATCAAGAGGAAGCCCAGGTACATCGGGTTACGGGTGAAGCGGTAGATGCCCGAGGTAACCATCGTCGTGGTCGCTTCCGGTGTGAGTGGACTGACGGTGGTTTTCATCTGGCGAAACGTCAAGACGCCGGCCAGCACGATCGCGGATCCTACGGTGTAAAAGATAAGGGCGAACGCCGAACGCCATGGCAGTACGATGGTGAACATAGAATAGGCAGAGGCGACCCACATCAACGCGCCGAACAAGAATACGAGCGCAAGCGGGGGCACTTTTAGTTCCAGTGCATTGAACATGTGAGTTGGGAACGAGTAGGAGCTGGCTCAACTTGGGCGTTTAGTCATCCCACAGGCCACTTCCCATAGCGCATGGTTGATACTGGCTGGTTCCACGGGTTTCCCATCGCCTTGTTCGACCAATACCGCATTGTGAGTTCCGGTGCCCATATGCTGAGAGAATTCCGAAGAGGCCAATAGCCGAACCCTGTTGTGAGCGCAGTCAAACTCCTTCTGCGTCTTCGTCGAGAAAAACCGGTGAGGGCTCATCATGAACGTCCCAGACGCCGCGTTCCCTTGCATCCACTTATAGTCTGTCAACTGCCACAGCGTCACGAGAGCTCCGTCTCGGCGAATGGTCTTGGGATTGTAGTACACCATTTCTCGCGATGGGGATTGGTACGCGCTATCGATGGCTACCCAGGTTTCCCCAGGCGGCATCTCGCCGTATCCCAGGGGTTGACGGACCTGATAACCAGGATCTTTACAGGACGCCAGGATGAGAAGGAGGACACAGAAAGAAAGGCCGATACCGATAACCTTGTGCATAGATCCCTCGCCAGATGACGCATTCTAGCAAAGGGTGAAGAGGAAGGTACAAGGGCTGGTCGCTGCCACACATACCGCGCTCCTAGTCGCACTCTTTAAACTGGGACTGCTGACAACGCCGTGCCATCTCCTGCGCCTGCTCGATCTGCGCTGCAGTCATTTGTGACGTCAGATGGTCTCGGCGCTTCAAGGCTGCCTTCCTCTCATCGCCATTCAACATGGCGGCAGCGACGTGGTACCACATGAGCGCGCGAACCAAGTCTTTCCGGGCGCCCCGTCCCCTCTCGTACATCAAGCCCAGATTGTTCTGCGGGCCAGCATAGCCCTGCGCCGCTGCCTTGCGAAACCACGTCAGTGCCGTTGGGTAGTCCTGTCGGACGCCTCGCCCTGTTTCATGCATCAAGCCCAGATAGAACTGAGCCGATGCCACTCCTTGCTCCGCCAAGGGACTGAAGAGCCGGGCCGCTTGTGTATAATCGCCACGCTCATACGCAAATTCCGCCTCCTCGAGGGACGGTGCTGCAACAACGAACTCTGGTCTCGCCCCTGACGCGCAGGCCAGAACCAAAAGCATTGCAAAGACACAACGCCATTTCGACATCATCCATTCACCAGGACCTATCGCAACAGGGGAGCATTGCCTCAACGCTCGGAAGAAAAACAGCGAATAGCTCATTGTACTTTGTGAAATCCGGCGGGTCTATGGATTTGAAGATGGGAAGCATAGTGAGGAGGTGAGACGGAACTTCTAGCGATTGCCATAGATGACCTCCCCACAGGAAGGAGAGAGCGGCCTCCTGTTAGGATCTTCTTAGCGCATGGCAACGGTCTGGGATCCTTGGGCAGACAGACTCTTTCGGCGATTATTCGAAATGGTGCGGTCGATCATGGCGCCGCAATTGATGCATTTCCATGCATAAAACACGAGAAAGAAATCCGAGAACCGCTCTAACATCATCATTCCCTTACACTTCGACATCCCATTGATCTTTCCCAGGTGGCTACGTTCACAGCTGATGGCAAAGTTAAGCAAGAGTTGCACCGAATAGTCCGATTTTGGCATGTCAATAATTTATGATTACGTAATTAACCTTGAGTACATTATGGTCAAATAGTTGACGGCGCAGAGTGGTTTGATTCGTCAATGTTTGGTCAACTTGTGCGAGAGAAAAGGGCGGAGTCTTTGTTCAAGGTTGTTTCTGGAACGAGAGATCGGCGTCAAGAAAAGACTCTTGAGCCTTTTAGGGCGTGTCATCAATTAATTTTCTAGGTTCACAAAGCCATCGTGGTGTGATTCACTCCGTCCCAGGCCGAAGGAGGGGCCTGCGGATGGTGAGACGGTACGGGTTGCGGGATGACCAGTGGGAGAAGATTGAAACCCTGTTGCCTGGGCGTGAAGGCACGGTGGGGGTGACCGCGCAGGACAACCGGCTATTTGTGGAAGCGGTGTTGTTCCGGTATCGCGCGGGAATCCCGTGGCGGGATCTGCCGGAGCGGTTCGGAGATTTCCGAGTGATCCACACGCGCCATACGCGCTGGAGTCGACGCGGCGTCTGGCAACGGGTGTTTGCGCGTCTGGCCGAGGATCTCGACAATGAATACGCGATGATCGATTCCACCATCGTCCGTGCCCACCAGCACAGCGCTGGGGCAAAAGGGGGCACCAAGTGCAGGAAGCCATCGGACGCAGCAAGGGGGGCCTGACCACGAAAATCCACGCCACCTGTGACGCGCTGGGTAATCCGACCGGGTTTCATCTCACCCCAGGACAGGCGCATGATCTGGAGGGCGCCGATGTCTTGCTACCCGGCATTGAGGCGGATACCGTCATCGCCGATAAAGCCTTCGATGCCGATGAACGGGTGATTGAACCGCTGCGAAAAGCAGGGAAGACCATCGTCATCCCACCCAAATCCAACAGAACAACCCCACGTGAATACGATCAAGACCTCTCCCGAGCCCGCCATCTGATCGAGAACTTTTTCGCGAGACTCAAGCAATTCCGTGCCATCGCCACCCGCTATGATAAACGCGCCGCCAATTTCCTCGGTGCCATCTATCTCGCTGCTTCGATGACATGGCTTAATTGATGACACGCCCTAATATCTCATGCCTGCCCTCCATCCAACCTTCGTTTGGTTAAATTGTCTTCTGGCCCTTATCGACTTGACCAGGATTGGATCGGCACGGTGGAGATGGCATTTTGTGGCGAGCCCTCGATCACTCGATCGCTATAGGCGAGATAAATGTAGGTCTGGCGTTTCTTGTCGAAAAATCGGACAACTTGTAGGGTCTTAAAAATCAGGGATCGACTCTCACTGAATACCTTTTCCCCTTCTTTCGGCGCACCCACAACGCGAATGGGACCGACTTGACGACAGGCCAGTGAGGCATCGGAGGTTTCCTCTGCCAATCCGACCATACCTTTAAAGCCACCTTTTTTTGATCGACTCAGATAACACGTGATGCCTTCAATCTTTGGGTCGTCAAACGCTTCAACCACAATTTTGTGATCCGGACCCAACCATTTGAATTCTGTATCGACACTCCCAACTTCCTCAGCATGACTTGCCGAAACGATCGTGGCGCAGCAGAGTAACGTGGTTACGAATATGGTTTTCTTCATCTGCTTATTCTCCTCTCATGGTTTAGCTTTATCTCCAGGTAACATATAGCTTGGGGTATGCTTGAACACAAGGGCTTCTGACGCGGGCCGCCCTGGCGACGTGAAAGAAATAGCAGTCGAGCGAAGCTAAAGCATTCCCGTCATTGTTCTACCGAACATAGCCTTGCAGAGCAGTTCGAGTGCGGGGAACTACGGCGGGAGCTATGGCATCTGCTGGGGGTGCCGGAGGGCAAGACCGGCCCTCGATTTCTCGACTAACAAGTCAATCCGCTTGTCTACCCCTATTACTGTGACACATAGTTCTCTCCTCACTCGCGGGTGTGGACCTAGCGATTCGGTGCGGGGGTGCTCTGGCCAGCTGTGCATGCCAGGTGTGAGGGAATCTCAAGCTGCCCGGATGAGCGGAAGCCCCACGCGGTGGCAAGGGCTTGGCAAGTCAGGTTCTGAACAGTCTGGTCGTTACGTTCGACGCAGTGCGGGTAATGGGCGTTGCCCCGCAGGACGCTCCCTCCGCGTTCCACCGAAAGGCCTCGCACATCGACAGTGATATTGAAGAGTGCGCCGCAGTTCGCCTGGATCAATGCCTCTTCCTTCAGTTCTTCCCGCTCCAGCATGAGCACGAACTCTGCCTTCGCCTCTGTCGCGACCGCAAGCGCCGCCTGGCGATCCGATGAGCGGTGGGGAATCTGAGGGAACATCAGAATGTGTGAATAGTGATGAGACCGGAGCCATTCGTCAGCCACGCGGGCGAGGAGAGGATCTCCCCAGATAAGGATGCGCTGTCGCTCACTGGGCAAAAGCGTATGGGAGCCGTTGGTGATTGGAAAGTGGACGCCGGAGGGAGGTGGTGTAGAGGAGCATCCTTCCAGAAGGAGCAGGATGGAGAGGAGGCACGCGACGGTGATGGCCGAGCCGATGCGATACTGTCGTCCCACAGCCTGAAATTATAACAAACGAGAAGGGCGGTGAAGGTGATCGAGAGGGTAAGGGAGACTCGGCTATGTGGATTCACGGAACCGGGCCAGCTCCGGCGACCCCTTTTCGTACTCGTGTTTCGCAGGGGAAACAGGACCAGAGGCCATGGCATCTTCGGGTGGCGCGGACGGCAAGATCCAAGCTGCATCCGGCTGCACGATTCAAGATCTGACCCCATTACTTTTGACCCCATTACTTTCTTACGAACTTCTTGAACGACTTCAGGAACAGAACGCTCGACAAAACGAGGGCAAGGAGTGGGTGCGGATGGAGTCGTTGATCTTCGTGGCTGAGCGACTCGAACAACTCGTAACGGCGATTAACCTCCAACTGTCCAACTACAACGCACTACCAGCATTTCCAGGCAAGCCGACCAGAACAACGGATCTGGCCTACACGGACACGCAGGCTCCGCCACCGAAGCACGCGGTGGTGGATCGGCCACCGGCTGGCGTGTCGAGTTTTCAGTAAGTGGGCGCTGTGCAGTCCCCAGGGAGCGGTGAACAAGGTGATGTGTCATAGATGTGTGGAGCTACTATTTCGTGCGCAGTTCCCGACATACGAATCCCACTCTTTGTCCTGCGAGTAGATCCTCTTAGCTCAAATCTGTAAAATCCCACCCTGACCGTACGGCGCCACCTCTGAGGCCTGGTGTTGCATGAGCAGCATCTTCATCAGCCATAGCAGCCGAGACAATTCTATTGCTGAGCAGGTTGCTGCTTGCCTGAAACAGCGGGGCCACCGATCCATCTTCCTCGATTTTGATCCCGAGGTAGGGATCCCGCCGGGACGGGAGTGGGAGAAGGAGCTGTATGCGAGGTTGCGCGAATGCCTTGCGGTGATTGTTCTCTGTAGCCATGCCTCCATGGCGTCCCGGTGGTGCTTTGCTGAGATCACACACGCCAAGGCACTGGGCAAGGAGGTCTTTCCGATCAAAATCGACGACTGCAAAGTCGATCCCATTCTTACAGCTAAACAGATTATTGATGCAACCGCTGAATGGGATACGGCCTACCGATGCTTGGAGAAGGGACTCCTCGCCGCAGGACTTGATCCCAATAACTTTTCTGACTGGGACGGCACCAGAGCGCCGTATCCGGGCCTAATGGCGTTTCAGGAGCAGGACGCCGCCATCTTTTTCGGGCGCGACAAGGAGATTCGAGAAGGACAGGCTCTACTCAATCGTCTCCAAGAGTTCGGTGGACCTCGGCTCGCCCTCGTGCTGGGTGCGTCGGGCAGTGGAAAGTCCTCCTTGATGCGTGCGAGTCTGCTTCCACGACTCAAGGGGGCCCAGCGGTGGGTGGTCATCGAGCCATTTCGACCGCTCAAAACACCGTTTGACGAGTTGGCTCTTGTCATCAGCAAAAGGTTCGACGAGTTCAAGGAGGCAAAGCAGGCAACGCGAACGGACCTGGCATCTGT